>CANIIC010000011.1 GCA_947467395.1 Bryobacterales bacterium | reverse complement strand
GGATCGACGGCCCGGTTGAGGGAGAGGACGTCGAAGCCGGATTGTGCAAAGGCGGCGCTGGCGGCCAGGGTAGCTACAAGGAGGACAGCTCGCATGTCCTCCATTGTAAGCGTGCGGATGGGTGTTGCTATGCCGAAGCAGCGGTGCTCTGCGAGGTTTGGGACTCCGATGCGGCGGGTTTCGATTCCGCTCCCAGGCCGAGCTTCGCACGCAGCGCGGTATCGATCTTCTGGCGCACGGCGGGGTTCTCGATCAGGTAGCTGCGGGCGTTGTCGCGGCCTTGGCCTAAGCGTTCGCCGGCATAGCTGAACCAGGCTCCGGCTTTTTCGACGATACCGTTTTCGGCGCCGAGGTCGAGCAGGTCGCCTTCGCGGGAGATACCGTGGCCGTACAGGATGTCGACTTCGGCTTCCCGGAAGGGCGCGGCAACCTTGTTCTTTACAATCTTGATCTTGGTGCGGTTGCCGATGACGGTGTCGCCATCCTTGATCGCGGCGGCGCGGCGGACTTCGCAGCGGACCGAGGAGTAGAACTTGAGGGCTCGGCCGCCGGTGGTGGTTTCGGGGTTGCCGAACATCACGCCGATCTTCTCGCGCACCTGATTGATGAAGATCATGCAGGCGTTGGTCTTGGCCACCGATCCGGTCAGCTTGCGCATGGCCTGCGACATGAGGCGCGCGTGGAGGCCCATGAAGCTGTCGCCCATTTCGCCTTCGAGTTCGGCTTTGGGGACCAGCGCGGCGACGGAATCGACCACCACGATATCGATCACTCCAGAGGCGACCAGAGAGCTGGTGATTTCGAGGGCTTGCTCTCCGTAGTCGGGCTGCGAGACCAGCAGGTTGTCCACATCGACGCCGAGCTTGCGTGCATACGTGGGGTCGAGCGCGTGTTCTGCGTCGACGAAGGCAGCGGTGCCTCCAGCGGCTTGGGCCTCGGCGATCACGTGCAGCGCAAGCGTTGTCTTGCCGGAAGATTCGGGCCCGAAGATTTCGATGACGCGGCCGCGCGGGAGGCCGCCGACGCCGAGAGCGGCATCGACGGAGATGGATCCGGTGGAGATCGCAGTGACGGGCAGGGCGTTGCGCGAGCCCAGGCGTAGGACAGAGCCTTTGCCGAATTGTTTCTCCAGTTGTGTGAGCGTTTGCAGGATCTGGCGGCTGCGTTCGGGAGACGGAAGCATATTGGGCACCTCGTGGGAGTGGTGGCCGAAAGATCCGGAAGTTCTCAAGGGATCTGGAAAATTACTTGCTCAGATTATGCGCACGGAATGGAGGGATTCTATGACGATTAAACAGTTTGTTCCGATTGCGGTCGCTGCGGTCGCGGGATTTTGCACGTTGGCGCACAAGACGGAAGTGCCGGTTGCGCCGATTGGCGCGATCGCGACGGCGGGAGCGTTTCTATTGGCGACGCAGTTGGAAGATCGCCGGCTGGGGAACTTCATCGGCGGGGTGCTCCGGATCTTTCGACCGCAGCACCACGCCTGAGTTGAGCTACTGAAAGATCTGGTCGACGGGGAGGATGCGCACGTCCTCCTCGCGCAGACCTAGCTTCCATTTGCCGACGGTCTTGTCCTCTTCGAGGACCTCGGTCGGGGGCGGGGCGTTGTACTGGATCGTGGAGATCGCGCCATCCAGGAGTTGTGCCTTGAATTGTTCGACGTGGTTCGCGATGGCGACGATCTGCATGCGATCGGTGCGAAGGTGTTTCTTGATCGCGGCGTTGACCTGCTCGCGCGTGAGCTTGGCGACGGCGGCCTTCACATACTGCACATAGTTCGGGATGCCGTAGTAGAGGCTGTCGATGGCGTAGCCGAGTTCGTCGCTCTTGGTGGAGGTGAGCACATCGAGGTTCTTGGTGAGGAACGCTTTCGTGCGGTCGAAGTCGGCGGCGGGGATGCCTTCTGTGATCAGCTTGTTCAGTTCATACGCGGCTAAGCGCAGGCTGAAGGCAGCGGTAGCGGGCTCCACCGGGCGAATCCAGATTTGGAAGATCTGGCTGCGACGGGGAATGTTCGGGTCCGGTTGGAACTGGAACATGCCGCGTGGGAAGTATTCGATGTAGGCGTAATCGCCATAGTTGATGCCTCGGATTTCACGGATGCGCTGGAACAGGCGGCCACCGCTGTTGCGATGCGGTCCGAAGTAGGACTGCATCACCAGCAAGGCCGCATAGTCGGGATCGCCACGCTTCACGTCGATGGGGTAGCCGAAGGAAAACGCGATGGGCTGCGTGTTCTTTTCCACGATGACGGCGCGGGTGTGTTCGAGCTTCGCAGGTTCGATCTTCGGGAGCGGGGTTTCGTCTCTTTCCGGGAGCGTCGCGAAGTCCTTGCGGACGGTGGCGAGGAACTCCGGCGTGTAGCCACCGGCGAGGCCGAGGATCAGGTTCGACTGGCGGTAGTGCTGCGCGTAGAACAGCTTCACGTCGTCGAGCGTGATGCGTTCCAGATTCGAGACCGCACCTTGGCTGTAGAATCCGTACGGCGATCCGGCGTAGAGGGTGGAGTACAGAACCTCTTTGCCGAGTTCTTCATCGTTGCTGCTGCGCAGGCCTGTGCGGATCGAGTTGATCAACAGATCCTTGATGCGGCGGAAGTCGTCTTCGCGCCAGCCGGGTTCGAGCAGCATCGCGCGGACCAGCTTGTAGTAGGTCTGTAGATTGTCGGTGTGCGTTGCGCCGCTGAAGACGGTCATCTCCTGATCGACCTGGCTGCTGAGCCCGGCGGCCAAGGGATAGAAGGCTTCGGTGACCTGACGATACGTCATGTCCTTGGTGCCGCCGCCTGCGAGCATCGAGGCGGTGAGTCGCGCAAGGCCGGATTTCCCGGGTGGATCTTTCACAGCGCCGGTCGTAAACGCGATGCGGAAGTTCACGACGGCGGACTGGCTGGGTAGGGTGACGGTCCGCATTTGCGCGGGTAACAGCGACGCGGCCAAGGTCAGCAGAAGAAGGAGACGTCTCATTTCTTGCCTCCTTCGGGTCCAGTGAGCGTGACCGTGGTGCGCGAGGTTTCTGTGAGGTACTTGCGAGCCGCGTCGCGCAGATCTTCAGGCGTGAGCGAGGCCAGCACCGCGTAGTATTTGTCGATGGTGCCAGTGGTTCGCGCGAGCGCGACAAAGCCCGCGACGGCGTCGGCCAGCGAATCGCTGTTATCGAGTTGCAGGGGGAATGCGTACCGTTCGCGGCTCTTGGCGGCGTTCAGTTGCGCTTCAGGGAGCAGCGTCTCGCGCAGGGAAGCGATGGTCTTGAGGATCTCGCTCTGCACGTAATCCATGTCGGCGGGATTCTTCAATCGCGCGGAGACGCGGAACAGGCTGGGATCAACGCGGCGCGGGAAACTGGCGGAGAAACTGTCGAGCTTCTGTTCGGTGACGACCAGCTTCTGATACAGCGGCGAGGTCTGTGAGAACGCTAAGCGTCCCAGCATGTAGAGCGCGGCGGCGTCCTTGCTAGTGTCCGAGTAGGCCGGTGCGCGGAACGCGATGTTGAGCATGGGCAGCGTCGCTTGCGGCCAATCGACATGCGCGGTGCGCGGGCCGTTCTGCGGAGGCTCGGCCGGAATGTCGGGATGGTAGCTGCCGTGTTTCCAACTGCCCCACGACTTGTCGACCAAGGCCCGGACGGCCTTTGGATCGATGTCGCCGGTGACGACGAGCGTGGCGTATTCGGGGCGATAGTAGCGATCGAAGAACTTCTGGCTGTAGTCGAACTGGTTCGGCATGTCGCGAACGTCGGCTTCGAAGCCCATGGTGGTGTGTTTGTAGGTGTGGCGATCGAAGGCCGTTTCACGCAGGACTTCGTCGATCTTGCGGCTGGGGTCGGAACTGTTCTTGTTGTATTCCCCGAGCACCGCGCCGGCTTCGGTGCGGATGTCTTCGGGCGTGAACTTCAGGTTCTGGAAACGGTCGGCCTCCATAGCGAGGATCTCGGGAAGATCGTCCTTGGAGAAGGTCGTGTGATAGACGGTGAGGTCATCGCTGGTGTAGGCGTTCGAGGCCGCACCCGCGTTTTGCAGGACTTCGCCGTAGCGCTTGGCCGGGTACTTTTCGGTACCGCGGAACATCATGTGTTCGAACAGATGCGCGAAGCCGGTCTTGCCGGGCTCCACTTCATTGCGCGATCCGGTTTGCACCACGACGTAGACCGAGACGAGATTCGGTGCGTCGGTGGGGATGGTGATGAGCCGGAGTCCGTTCTCGAGGTCGGATTCCGTGTAAGGAAAGGGGAAGGTCTTTTGTTGTGCGTTTGCTGTAAAAAGCCCGCAAACCACGCAGGCTGACAGCGCGAACCTGGCGATCATGCTTGAGCGTATCACGCTGGGGGGCTACTTCAGCTGTGGCTTAATATACGACCAATGGTCGTGGATGATCTTCCACTGGCCGTTGATCTGCGCGTAGATCTTGGTGGAGTTCCAGGGGCGCGGCGGATTTTCAGGTTTGCCGTCGAAGCTGGCGCCGAGGTTGATCAGGTTGTAGCTCAAGGCTACGACGTCGCCGTGCTGCTGGATGGAGATGTTGCGCATCGCGTAGCGTTCGACCTGGATCTTGCCCGCAAGCGGCGCGTAGTATTTCTGCATGGCGGCGAGGCCCTTGATGGAGGCCTCGGTGGTGGGGTCGAAGTAAGTGATCTCGGGCGCGTAGAGCTCCAGATAGCCGCTGGGATCGCCGTGGCCCCAGCGATCGAGCGCGGCGCGTTCCAGGTTGAGAATCGTTTCGGGCTTGAATGCGGGCTTGGGCGGTGCCTGTGGCTCAGGCTGAGCGCAGGACAGGCTGAGAAGGGCCATGGAAAGCAGAATCGCGGTGCGCATACTCGTTTGAAGGAGTCTAGCGCACCGCGATGAACGGTGTTCTTACGCGTTGACTTGTTCGGGGAACACCGCATACCCCTTGGGCGGCGGGTAGATTTCTTCGAGCAGCATCAGGCGCTTGCGCAGGTAGCGGCTGGGGATCTGGCGCGGGCCGCTATCGACGTCGATGTCGCAGCAGATGCCGTGCAGGTAGAGCGTCAGGGAATCGACAAAGCTCTGGCGCGCGTACTTCTGGAAGTTGCGGTTGCTGGCGATGGACTTGGTGCGGCGCAGGTTCTGCTTCAGGCGCCAACTGGCTTCGTCGACTTCGCCATGCGCGTCGGCGTTCAGTTCTTCCATCAGCAGGCGGATGTAGCGCGATTCGATGTCTTCGGTCAGCTGATCGCCGATGACGCTGGCCAGCAGGTGATAGAAGCGATAGTGATACTCCGCGATCTCGCGGTCTTTGAGCGCGAAGGCAAGGACGGTTTCGCCGCTCAGCGTGAGCTGGGCAGCCGCGGAGGCTTCCTTGGCGGGCGGTTTTTCGGTGTAGACGTACTCCGGAATCTCCGGCGACACTTTCGTCTTGGCGGCAGACTTGGACTTGCGGGCCAGGTAGGGCACCAGCAGGATCGACAACTTGGGCAGCGCGGCGGCGATGGTCGGGGGGAGCGCGGCGACCGGTTCCTTCAGATACTCCTTGAGTTCCTCTTCCGACATGGGCCCGGAGGCGCAGAAGTAGGAGATGGAGCTGGACAGCGGGATCATCTCCCCGCGAGACTTCTCGGCGAGCTGACGGACGCTTAATGTTGAGGGATCGGTTTGGGCGGGCATTCCTAGAGCTACTTCTATTGTAGAGGGTCGGGCGGCTCTAGATGCGGCGGCAGACTACGACGGTGATGTCGTCGGCCGGAGGGGCGCCTTCGGTGAATTCGTGGACGCTGGAGTGGATGGCGTCTACGATCTCCTTCGCCGGGCGGGCGGAGAGTTCGGCGACCAGGGTAGCCAGGCGATCTTCGCCGTATTCTTCGTCGTTCGGGTTGGGAGCTTCGGTGACGCCGTCGCTGAACATGACGAGTACGTCGCCGGGTTCGAGCTTGGCGCGATATTCGTCGTACTTCGCCATCGACAGGATGCCGAGCATCACGCTGCCGCCGGTGAGGAGTTCGTAGCCGCCTGTGGCGCGGACCAGCACGGGAGGGTTGTGGCCGGCGCTGGTGTAAACGATCTCGCCGGTGGTGGGATCGTAGACGCCGAAGAAGAAGGTGATGAAGCGATTGTCCGGGCAGTTGCCGCAGGTGGCTTTGTTCAGCTTGCCGATCTTCTCGCCGATTTCGTGGGAGTCCTCAAATAGGACGTGGACGCGGGCCTGGAGGCTGCTCATCAGCAGCGACGCGGGCATGCCCTTGCCGGCGACGTCGCCGACCATCATGGCGATTTTGCCATCGGGGAAGCGGATGAAGTCGTAGTAGTCGCCGCCGCAGTGGCGGGCGGGAACGGCTCGGGCGGCGATGTCGACACCGTCGGCCTTGGGCGCGTCGGCGGGGAACAGTCGCTGCTGGATTTGCGCAGCCTGCTCCATTTCCTTCTGCATGGCGCGCTCGACGGCTTCTATTTCGTTCAAGCGGGCGTGTTCGATGCGGATGGCGGCGACGTTCGCCATCACGGTCAGCAGGTTCAGATCTTCGCGGCTGAAGTCGCGGATGTGGTTCGGCTGATCGAGGTAAATGAGGCCGATGACCTGGTCATTGGTCTGCAGCGGGACGGCGAGGATGCTGCGCACCTTTTGATCCACGATGCTCATGTGGCCTTTGAGGTTCTGATCCATCTGCGCGTCGCGGACCAGGATGGAGGTCTTCTCGCGCAGCACGCGATCGCGGACAGTGGAGGAGATGTGGAAGCCGGCGCCGCGTGCGGCACGGACCTTCAGTTCGTTGCCTTCGACGGTCATCAGGACGCCACGGCCGGCCATGACGGCTTCCATGGAGAGGTCCATGATGACTTCGAACAATTCGTTCAGCGGACGGTGGCCGGCGAGTTCGCGACCGGCGCGGATGAGCGCCCAGGTCTGCGGGTTGCCGGTCATGACGGCGGTCTTGTTCTGATCTTCCACGCCGCCGGAAGGTCCGCCGAGGACGCCGTCGAGGTTCGCGATCAACGTGGTGGCAGTCTGCGAATCCTGGCTTTCGACGAACACGACGGTGTTCTGGGCGGGAGTCTGTGCGGCCCCGACGAATTCGATGGTGAGGTGGCCTGCGGCGATGCGGTCACCGAGGTTAAACGGCTTGGCGCCTTTGAGGGGCTCGCCATTGAGCAGCGTCCCGTTCTTGCTGCCGAGGTCTTCCACCGTCCATTGCTCACCGGCGCGGGTCAGCGCGAGGTGTTGACGTGAGAGGCCGACGTCATCAGGGTAGGCCAGTTGGCACTGCGTGGACCGGCCGAGCGTGATGCGGTCCTCTTCGAGGACCAAGTTGCTGGTCCGGCCTTCCAGGTCACGGATGATAAGTTCGCGGGGCGAGGCTGGCGTGCTGGGGTTCAAGCATAACCAGACTAACACTTGCAGGCCAGCCCCTGCGACGGCTGATAGGGAGCAGCGGAGAGTTCAGCTTGACCGGGTCCCGGAGGATCGGGCACAATGGTCAGGTTGCACTGCGGCCTTGTCCGTATCTTGAGGAGAATCAATTTGTTGCAGAGGAAATTCTCATTCAGAAACCGGCTGTGGGCACGCTGGGCGCTGATCTTCGGCGCGTTGGCGCTGCTGGCGATCCCGTTCGTTGAGCAGGTATACGCGGCTCAAGCGAAGAACTCCACCAAGAAAAAGACGGCGGCCAAGAAGGCGGCTGCTCCCAAGGCTACGGTCAAGAAGACGACAGCGAAGGCTCCCAAGCGTCGCGTTTCGCGCAGCCCGTGGAGCGCTCCCAACTTTGCTGATTCGGCCAATGGCGATACGTGGGAAGGCGATGATCCCGATGTTCGGCAGGCGGCGCTGGATGCGCTGGGCAAGTTGAACGGCGCGGTGGTGGTCACCGATGCGAACACGGGTCGTGTTCTCACCGTGGTGGGGCAGAAGACGGCGTACAAGAGCGGCTACCAGCCGTGTTCCACGATCAAGGTTCCGGTAGCGCTGGCTGCATTGAGCGAATCGCTGGTGGACCGTCTTACGCAGATTCGCATCTACGGCAACACCAAGGTTGCGATGACGGAGGCGTTGGCGCGTTCGAACAATCAATATTTCGCGAGCCTGGGTGAGAAGCTCGGGTTTGAGCGCATGAGCTACTACGCTCGCCTGTACGGGTTGGGCGAGAAGGCCAGCCTGAACATCACGGAAGAGCAGCCGGGGATCCTGCCTGCGAAGACGCCGACGAGCGGCATGGGCATGATGACCAGCTTCGGCGACGGCATCACGTTGACGCCTCTCGAATACGCGGCGCTGATCGGCGCCGTGGCGAACGGTGGCACGTTGTACTACTTGCAGTATCCGGAATCACAGAAGGATGCCGATACGATCGTTCCGCGCGTGAAGCGCAAGCTGGATATTGAGCATCTGATCAACGAAATCAAGCCGGGCATGATGGGCGCGGTGGAGTACGGTACGGCTCGCCGCATCGGCTACCACGACGATCTCCCGATTTACGGCAAGACCGGCACGTGCACGGATACGCGCACGCCGACGCACCTGGGCTGGTTCGGTTCGTTCACCGAAGTCGGACACGAACGGCTGGTGGTGGTGGTGATGTTGACCGGCGGCAGCGCGATGTCCGGAGGTTCGGCGGCGGGCGTGGGCGGCAGCGTTTACAAGAACCTGGTTCGCAACAACTACTACGCGCACGAAAAGGGCACGGGCGAGCGCTTGGCCTCGGTTGTGCACGACGTCGCGGGTCAGTAATCGCGCATGCTACAGTACGGCGCAGATGAGCACCGTACTCCTGCTACTGATTTCAAACACCTTCATGACCTTTGCCTGGTACGGGCATTTGAAACGCCGTGATCTGGGCATGGTTGCAGCCATTCTCATTAGTTGGGGGATCGCACTGGGCGAATACTGCTTTCAAGTGCCCGCGAACCGCATCGGCTACGGACGGTTCAGCGCGTATCAGCTGAAGATCCTGCAGGAGTGCATCACGCTGGTGGTATTCGGGGTGTTCGCCTACTTCTACATGGGAGAGCCGATTCGCTGGAACTACGCGGTGTCGTTCGTGCTCGTGCTGGCTGCGGTGGGGTTCGCGTTTTACGACAAGGTCTAGGCTGAGAAGGCTTAGTTGCCGGCTTGGAGTTCTTCGCTGAGCTGTTCCCATTCCGTGACGCGGGTTTCGAGTTCGGTGCGCAGGGTGGTGAGCAGGTCGCTCAAGCGCATGGATTCTTCGGCGCTCTTGTAGTCGGCCAAGGCCGCTTCGTGTTGCGCGATCTGCGATTCCAGTTCGCTGATGCGGTCCTCGGTCTGGGTGAGCTGATCCTTGAGCTTCTGCAGCTTCATCGGATTCATGCGCTTCTTCTGTTCGACCTGTTCCGGGGCGGCTTCCGCCACGACAACCGGGGCCGCGGTGGGTGAAACAGGGGCCTCAGCGCCGCCCGATTTACGCCACAGGTAGTCTTCGTAGTTGCCGGGGTAGACGTGCACGTGGCCGTCTTCGATTTCGATGATACGCGTGGCCAGGTTGTCGATGAAGTAGCGATCGTGCGAGACGAAGACCACGGTTCCGGTATAGTTCGCCAGCGCTTCCAGCAGCACTTCCTTGGCGCGCATGTCGAGGTGGTTCGTGGGTTCGTCGAGCAGCAGGAAATTCGACGGAGCCAGCAGGATCTTGGCCAGCGCGAAGCGATTGCGCTCACCGCCGCTCAGTACGCCGATCTTCTTGAAGACGTCGTCTTCGCTGAATAGGAAGCACCCGAGCAAGTTGCGCAGCTCGGTGTTCGTCGCCTTCGGCGATGCGTTGCCGATGTCGTCGATCATGCGTGCTTCTTTGTCGAGTTCCTTGTATTGGTCCTGCGCGAAGTAATCGAGCGCGACGTTGTGACCCAGCGTGTAGCTGCCGGTCGAGAGAGGCTCGGCACCGCTGAGCAACTTGATCAGCGTCGATTTGCCGGCGCCGTTGACGCCGACCAACGCTACGCGATCGCCGCGTTCGATGATGAAGTTCGCATCGCTGAAGACTAGTTTGTCGCCGTAGCTCTTGGAGACGTCCTTCATCTCCGCCACAATGCGCCCGCTGGCCTTGGGCTGCGGGAAGCTGAAGTGGATGGTGCCTTCTTCGGGCGGAATCTCGATGCGCTCGATTTTCTCGAGCTCCTTGATGCGGCTCTGTACCTGCTTGGCCTTGGTGGCCTGGGCGCGGAAGCGGTTGATGAAGGACTCGAGCTGTTCGATGCGCTCACGCTGGTTGCGATAGGCGGCTTCCAGCTGATTCTTGCGCTCGGCCTTCTGCGAAAGATACTTTTCGTAGTTGCCGGTGTAGAACCACACGCGCTTGTTCCATACTTCGGTGGTCTTCTCCACCGTGACGTCGAGGAAGTAGCGATCGTGCGAGATCAGGATGTAGCCGAACGGGTACGCCTTGAGGTAGCTTTCGAGCCAGTTGCGGGCTTCGAGATCGAGATGGTTCGTCGGCTCATCGAGCAGCAGCAGATTCGGCTTCTGCAGCAGGAGCTTGGCGAGCGCGATGCGCATCTGCCAGCCGCCGGAGAACTCTTCGGTGAAGCGCGGCCAGTCTTCTTTGCGGAAGCCGAGGCCGTTGAGCACCGTGCCGACTTGGGCTTCGATCGCGTAGCCGTCGCGATTGCGGAACTCGGTATCGATAGCGTGCGCGCGATCGGAGGCGGTGGCGTATTCGGCGCTGGCGGGGTCGATCTCGCCCAGCTTATGGTGCAGGGTTTCGAGCTCCTGCTCCATGGCGCGCAGGTCTTCGAACACGCTCATGCATTCGTTGAAGACGCTCTTGCCGCGCAGGCTCAAGCCGTCCTGCGGCAGATACCCGAGTGTGGTGCCCTTGGTGTAGCTGATGCTGCCGTAATCGAGCGATTCGGCGCCGTGGATGACCTTGAGCAACGTCGATTTGCCAGTGCCGTTGCCGCCGACCAAGCCGGTGCGTTCGCGCGAGGTGATCAGCCAGTCGCAGTTTTCAAAGAGGAGCTTGTGTCCGAAGCGCTTGCCCGCGCCTTGCAGTTGAATCATTGGGCGGGCGCGTCACAGAAGAACTTGAGTGCGCGGGAGATGAACGCTTTCAGCTCCGAACGCTTGACGACGGCATCCAGGAAGCCGTGTTCCAGAAGAAACTCGCTGCGCTGGAAACCTTCGGGCAGCTTCTGGCGGATGGTTTGTTCGATCACGCGCGGGCCGGCGAAGGCGATCAGCGCGCCGGGTTCCCCGATGTTCAGATCGCCCAGCATGGCGAAGCTGGCAGTGACGCCGCCGGTGGTCGGGTCGGTCAGCACGCTGATATACGGGACTCCAGCTTCATCGAGCTTCATGAGCGCGGCGGAGATGCGGGCCAACTGCATCAGGCTGATGGCGCCTTCCTGCATGCGGGCGCCGCCGGATGCGGAACAGATGATGAGCGGGATCCGCTGTTCGATGCTGCGCTCCACGGCTCGGGTGATTTTTTCGCCGACGACGGCGCCCATGCTGCCGCCCATGAAGCGGAACTCCATGGCGCAGATGTTCACTTTGCGGCCGTCGAGGTTGCCGCTGACGGAAATCAGCGCATCGGCGGCTTCTGAAACCTTGCGCGAGGCGACCAGTTTGGCGGAGTACTTCTTGGAATCCTCAAACTTCAGCGGATCGGTGGAGATGAGATTGGCGTCGTGTTCCTGGAACTCGCCGTCCAGCAGCAGCGCGATTCGGGCGCGCGCGTCCAGACGGAAATGAAAGTCGCACTTGGGACAGCAGTTGAGGTTCTCATCCAGTGCTTTCTTCCAGATGATCTGGGTGCACTTTTCGCACTTCAGCCAGAGGCCTTCGGTACGGATGTGCCGTTCTTGCTCGGAAGTATCTTCCTCGACGCCGGACTTCGTTCGGTTAAACCACGCCATGCAACTTTCTAGGTTAGCAGGATGGGGTTCCCGAACGCGGGGTTACTGAACGGCGATGCGGACCGTGTTGGCACGCTGGCCGTCGACCCACAAGGCGACATCGAGCTCGCCGCGGCCCGCGAGACTGCGCGGGAGCTTGAGATTCACCTGGTCCAGGCCCTCGTACTGATTTTGCGGTCCGGCATAGAGTACGTCGACCAGAGTATCTCCGATGGTCGCGGTGACGGAACTGAGGGTTGCCCCGCGCAGGCCGGTGCCGAACAGCAACAGGAAGGTCTGGTCGGTGGCCGCGCCCAGCGAGATCGGTTGGGGGACATAGCGTTGCAGGGTTGCGTCGAAGGTGACGATGCCGGAGGTGGTTTGCGCGCCGGTTGCTGGAGCGCTGACGACCAGTGCGGCTGCCGCGTCGCGACCGTTGGCGTTGGCGGCGAACAGCGACGGTGCGAGCGCCGTGACCTGGAGCTTGCCTTCGGCAAGCGAGGTGTCGCCACGGAAGACGCGCACGGTGGCTTCACCTTCGGCGGTGGTAGCCGGGACCAGGTAGTTGATCTGTCCGGAGGAAACGAAGAACAGGGGCGCGTCAGCGCTGGTGCCGTTGCGATCCGTGATGGAAACGCGCAGGCCGCCGAGCGTGGTGGGCAACGCTCCTGCGGGAGCGGTGAGCGTGGAGCTCGCGAGTCCCGAGCCGAAGCCGCTGACGATCGCCAGGCGCGCAACGGTGCCTTTGAGTAGACTGGCGGCGGAGAGACTAGTGAAGGTTTCCGTGGCGGGATCGCCGGCGAAGATGGTGAAGCGTGCGGCGCGGCTGACGGAGAGCTGTCCGTTGGTGGTGACGAACCAGCGGGCGAAGAACGTTCCGGTCGCATTGCTGGGGATCGCCGTGGAGATGGAGGCGAAGCCGTGTCCCGCGCCGTCATTCGAGACAGTGGCTGTCTGGCGGAGGAACGATGCGGTCGCGGGTGCGGCGGAGGTGCCGGGATCGGCACGGTCGATGACCAGGATCGCTTGTGCTCCGGGCGTGACGTTGCCAAGCGCGATGGTGAAGCGCGGGTTGCCGGCGTAGGGCGGCTCCAGTGCGACGATCTCCGGGATGGAGCTTCCTGCTCCGGTGCCAAGGAGGGCGGGCACGCGGGCGGATTCGGAGTAGAGCACTGGCCGGTCGAACAGTGGTGCGGCTTCGCGGGCTGCGCGCTGGTCGACGGCTTGATAGCGGAGGAAGCTGGCAAGGTCGGCCTTCTCTTGCGCCGTGAGGCCCAAGGGATTAAAGATGCCGCGCGGGAAGCCGGGTGAGTTCTTAAAGTCGCCGCCGCGATCGTAGAAGGCGACCACTTCATCGACGGTCATGCCGCCGGTGTGTTGCAGCGCGGGGCGAATGCCGGCGTTGCGAATGATCGGAGAGCGGAACGCGCCTTGATCGCGCGGTGCGCCGGTGACGATCGCTCGGCCGAGGTCTTCTGTGAAGGGGCGCACGCCGGTGACATGAAACTCGTCATCGGAGCCGACGGGCAGGCGATGGCATCCGTTGCAACCGCTGCGCTGGTAGACGCCGAGGCCTGCGGGCGGGGCGGCTCCGGCGAAGCCTGCGTCCAGCGGGGTGCGGTCGGCGAGCAGTGTGCGTTCGTAGCTGGCGAGTGCCATGGCGATGCGAGCTCCGGTGATTTCTGCGGTGCCGTAGGCTTCGGCGAATAATTCCGAGTAGGCGCGCCCACTGATCCAGCGCGAGAGCGCCGCCGGCACGGCGGGAGCGAGCGCAAGCGGCTTGGATGCTGCAACGCGTGCGACCACGTCGCCGATGGTTCGTCCGTCGTGACCCATTTCGACGGAGCTGAGCAGCGGAGCTACGGCCTGCGTTTCCAGGGCCGCGTTGGTGGCGAGCAGGAGCGAGCCCGTGGCGGGATCGTTGAATTGCGGCGTCGCTCGACCGTCCCAGAACAGGCCGACCTGTGCATAGGCCGCATCGATCGCGGAGTTCGCGTGACGCGGCGTCACTTGCGGCCGGAGGCCGAAGGAGGAGGACCATTGATAGGAGCCGTCGGCTTTGGTGAGCGGGACTCCGATGGATCCGGTCACGTCGTCGGCAGTGCCGAAGATGCCGTCCGCTCCTGGATTCTTCGCACGGGCGGCGTCTTTCGTCGCGCGCGGATCGGAGCCCCCAGCACTGGGGATGTGACAGGTCCCGCAGGCAACGGTTTTCGTCGAGGAGAGTTGCTCATCCCAGAACAATGTCTTGCCAAGGTAGACGCGCGCGCCGGTGGTGGTGTTGCCGGCGGGGGCGGACGGCGGGAAGAGGCCCACGAGCAGAGGCGGCGTGAAGCCTGTGGCTGTAGATCCTGCGTCGACTGCGCTGAATGGGCCGTTTCCGCTGGAGTTTTCCGCGCGCACCCAGTAGAAGAAAGACTGGCCGGGCGTGGCCGTGTCATTGAAGATCACCGATTCGGTGGTGCCGACCGAAGTTGCCGTGGAGACGTCATTGCCGGAGTTGCGGAAAATGCGATACAGCTGGGCATCGCGCACATGTTCCCAGGAAACAGCGATCCTGTTACTGTATGATGCGTCCGAGGCTTCGATGCCAGTGGGCGCAACAGGAACTGCGGCGGCCAAGGGTAGCGCGAAGGCAACCACAGCAATCAACGGGGTCAGACGTTTCATTTTTCTCACCTCATTCAGTTTGACCGCTGTGCCACGAAGTTCGAGGTTAAAGTTCCGTTAAGGATCTTAACGGCAGGTAAAAAGGAGAGTCCGGTGATGAACACGATGGGTACAAGAACGGTTTTGGCGGCGATGGCCTTGGCGGGAACGATGTGGGGACAGCAGAAGGCCGCGCCGATGCCCGCGCCAGATTCGTGCGGCGTGCACGGAGTTGCGGAGGTGATCTGCGGGACGCGTTCGCCGGAAGATTTCGAAGCGACGCCGGACGGGAAGTTCCTGATCGTGCCGCAATTCGTGACGTCGCCGGGTGGACCGGGCGCGGCGAGCGGGCTGGGCGGCTTGTACCTGTTCAATCCGGAGAAGAAGTCGTTTGCGAAGTTGACCGCCGCTGCGGAACCGATGAAGGATTGGGGCGATACGGCGTGTCCTGGGCCGATCGGGGATCAGTTGGCGCCGCATGGAACGTCGCTGGTGAAGCGGTCGAACGGGGCGTGGCAGCTGTATGTGGTGAATCACGGCGGCCGGCAATCGATTGAGATGTTCGAGCTGAAGAAGACGGGCGATTCGTGGGGCATCGCGTGGCACGGATGTGTGCCGTCGACGGTGGATTACAACGACGTCGCCGCGTTGGCCGATGGCGGCTTCATCGCTACGTATCCGACGGGCATCACGGCGCAAGAGGCAGCGCAGGCCAAGGGCAAGCAAGACAAGGGTAAGCAGCCGGCGGCGAGTCCGTTCAGCGGCGCGCCGACGGGGTTCCTGGTGCGCTGGGTTCCGGGCAAGGGGCAGAGTGAACTCCCCGGGACGCGCAGTGGCTACCCGAACGGTGTCGTCGCGACTCCCGATGGGAAGACCGCGTATTTCGCGGTGTACGGGTCTAAAGAGGCTCGTAAGTACGATCTGCGCGAGCTGAAGACGACAGGCACGGTGAAGCTCGACTTTATGCCGGACAACCTGACCTGGACGAAGAAGGGCAATCTCCTGGCGGCGGGGATCAAGGGGCTGACGGGCGAATGTCCCTTGAATAGCGGCCAGTTCTGCCGGCAGGCGTTCGCTGTGGCCTACATCGATTCGGGCAAGATGACGGCGAAGACGGCGTTCGATTCGGACAAGAAGGGCAACCTGATTCCGGGCGTCAGCGTCGCGTTCCAACTGGGCAAGGATATGTACATCGGTGCGTTCGAGGGTGACCGCATCGTGAAGGTGGCTTGGAAGGAATAGTCTAGCTCTGCTCCCATACATACGCCGCGAACTCGCGCCGAGGGACGAATCCCATGCGGCGATAGAGCTTCGCGGCGTTTGTGTTTGAAGACGTCACGGTGAGGCTGACTTTGTGGCAGCCGTGTGCGGCGAGCGAGACCATCGATCGCCGCAGTAACTCATAGCCGAGGCCGGTGCCGCGATAGGCGGGTGCTACGCAGGCTTGCGTGATGTGGCCGACGCCGGGGCTAACGATGCTCGCTAGGCTCATGCCTGCGAGGCCTTGACCTCCTCCGCCGGCAAGCGCGACGAACGATGCCGGTGTGAAGAAGTTGCCGCAGCCGGGGTACTCGACGATATTCATCAGGAAGCGCCGTGCGCCGCCAGGGGAACGGTACTGATCGTTGATTTGGCTGTCGATGTGGCCCGCATACGCCGTGGAGATCAGGCGAGCCGCATCGGCGCGGCGATGGTCCGACCACGGTGCGATCACGATGGAGGGATTGCGCGGCGGCAGCGTCACAATCTGCGCCAAAGGGGCTTCCAGGAACTCGCGGGCATGCGGAGTGAAGGCGTGCGGGTAAGGCACGTCGCGTTCCAGCGGTGCGTCGAGCAGCATCAATTGAGCTTCGATGCGACGTAGGCCGTGCATTCGCCACATCGCATCCAGTACCGCTTTCAGCAGCGTGTTCTCGTTCTCTGGTGTGCGATAGGGCTCCGATACAAATAGTCCGCCGATCAGCCCCTTGCCCTCATCGGCGACGAAGTACGCATAGCCGGCCGCCTGCATTCCGGAACTGGAGGGCAGCGCGTAGCCGGTGAGGGCGTGCATGGTGACGAACCGTTGAACCAGCCCGGCGGCGGGTTCAAAGTCCCAGTCGAGGGATTGGATCCACTCGGCTGCTTCCTCTTTGAGCAGCGGATCGAGATACCCCGGCCGCACGTCGCGCAGGTCGACGAGGGGCACGGGCGAGGCGGCGGGGCGAGATTCGGAGGTCGCGGCCATCGCATCTGATGATATCGCGAGAAACACGCGGGCTGGCGCACGGGGGGTGTTCTCGTGTAGAACAGAACAATGACTTACCAGATCGATCCCAAGCACAGCGCCGCTCATTTCCAAGTGCGCCACATGACTATCGCATTCGTGAAAGGTGAATTCGGCAACGTGACCGGCACCGTTGAGTTCGATCCCGCCAACGCGGATGCGTGCAGCGTGGACGTGTCCATCGCTGTGGACAGCCTCTATACGCGCGACGCCGCTCGCGATGGGCACGTGAAGTCGCCGGACATCCTGAACGCCGAAGGTCATCCGACCGCGACGTTTAAGTCGAAGAAGGTGACCAAGGCCGGTTCCGGCTATCAGGTGCTGGGCGACATGACGTTGCGCGGCGTGACGCAGGAAGTGACGCTGAATGTTAGCAACGTGTCGGACGAAGTGACGGATCCGTGGTCGCTGAAGCGCCGTGGCATCACCGCCAGCGGCACCATCAGCCGCAGCGCGTTCGGCATGGGTTGGAACATGGAACTGCCCGGCGTGGGCAAGATGGTCAGCGACGAAGTCGAACTGAGCATCGATCTCGAAATCACTGCGGCGTAGGCAGTAGGTTCGGAGGCTGTCCCATGCGCTTGGAATCTGGCGGGTCCAGTGATTACGTAGAAGACCGGCGAGGCCGGCGCATGGGTGGCCCAATGATGGGAGGAGGCCTCGGACTCGGGGGCCTCATTCTTGTTTTGTTGTTCAGTTGGCTGACCGGGACCGATCCGACTTCGATCCTGAGCCTGGTTTCAAATGGCAGCGGCGTGGAGGATGCAGACACGCCCGGTGTGACTGGCAGCCCGATCACGGATCAGGCTGGCCGCTTCGCTACCGATGTTTTGAACGATCTGCAGCCGACGTGGGCGCGTATCCTTGGCGCGCGCTATCGCCCCACCACCCTAGTCCTCTTTACAGACGCCACGCAATCCGGATGCGGCTTTGCACAGGCGGCCACTGGTCCGTTCTACTGCCCGTCGGATCAGAAAGTTTACATCGATCTCGCGTTCTTCGATGAGCTCCATCGCCGATTCGGGGCTCCTGGTGATTTCGCGCAAGCCTACGTCCTGGCGCACGAAGTCGGTCATCATGTGCAGAACCTGCTGGGCATCGAACGTCAGATGCGGCACGCGCAGCAGGCGGATCCTCGGCAAGCGAACGAGCTTTCTGTTCGGCTGGAACTGCAAGCCGACTGCTTCGCCGGTGTGTGGGGACACAGCACGCAGGAACGCCAGTTGCTGGATCCGGGCGATGTGGAAGAAGGCCTGGCTGCCGCGGCCGCGATCGGTGACGATCGCCTGCAGCGCCAAGCCGGACAGCGCGTTTCCCCGGAGAGCTTCACGCATGGAACCTCGGCCCAGCGAACGCAATGGTTGCGGCGCGGTCTGGAAGAGGGAACCGTGGAGGCGTGCGATACCTTCGCCGCGCGGTAACATGAGAGCTTGGTAAGCGCTCCTCTTCTCCCCATTTTCCTGATTGTTGCTGTGGACGTTCTGGGCCTGACGCTCATGATCCCGCTGCTGCCGTTTTACGCCGAACGCATGGGCGCGAGCCCTGCGCAGGTGGGCTGGCTGATCGGTGTCTACGCCGCCTGTCAGTTGATCTCCGGGCCGATCCTGGGCCGGCTCTCCGATCGCATGGGCCGCAAGCCGCTGCTGATCGTCAGCCAGATGGGTACGTGCATCGGCTTCATCATTACTGCCTTCGCACCTTCTTTGTCGATTCTGTTCCTGGCGCGCGCGATCGATGGTGCCACGGCTGGTAACTTGTCGCTGGCGCAGGCCTACATTACCGACATCACCAAGCCGGAAGAGCGGACGAAGTCGTTCGGCGTGATTGGCATCGCGTTTGCCCTCGGGTTCCTGATCGGGCCGGCGATCTCCGGCTTCCTTGCACAATACGACTATCGTTACCCGGTGTTTGGTGCGGCGTTCCTCTCATTCGCCAGCATCATGACCACGTGGCGCTTGCTGCCGGCGGTGAAGCCAGGGGGCGATGGTGCGGGTCCGGGTGGGCGGCGCCGGTCGCTGGTCGATTGGGGCAGCTACGCGGTCTACTTCCGCCAGCCCACGCTTTCCACGCGACTGTGGCAGTTCTTCCTGTTTTCCTTGGGCTTCGCGATCTTCACTTCGGGCATGCCGCTGTTCCTGGAACGCCGCCTGATGTGGGACGGCATGGCGTTTGGTCCGAAGCAGGTTGGCTACACATGGGCACTCGCCGGATTCTTCGGGGTCTTCTGGCAAGGTCCTGCGTTGGGCAAGATGGCGAAGCGTTTCGGCGAGGCGTTGCTGAATCGCGCGGGCTTCCTGGGGTATGTTGCAGGCTACCTGATTCTGGCATTCTGCCAGTCGATCGCGCAGTTGGGCGCGGCGACAGCGGTGATGTCGATGGGCTCACTGGTGCGTCCTTCGTTGACCAGCCTGATCACGCAAGCGACTCCGCGCGATGAGCAGGGCGTAGTCCTGGGCCTGACGCAATCGCTGACATCGATCGCGTTGATTATTGGACCGCTGGTCTCCGGCTACCTGATCGAACACGAGTTACTTACGACTTGGGGCATTACGGCGGCCACCATTTCTCTGGTCGGCTTGGTACTGGCATTGCGGCCCGCGCAGACAGCTGCTTGAGGCGTTCTAAGTCAGGTGCAGTCTATGTTCCTGATAACGCGTGAAGCGGCGTCTGGAACGTCTAGGTAGGGCCTTCAATCGGCACCTAGTACCGTAACTTCATCTCATCGGGAAGACGATGGAGAGTCTTTAGGGGAAAACACCTTGAGCACTCTAACCGTATTCGCGTGTGAATCACAGCCCATCGTGGTTGAGGGACTGCAGAAGATCCTGGCGCAGTCAGACGACTTCGAATTTGTGGGCTCGGCCTCGAGTTTGACGGAATCGCTCGGCGGGGTGCGGGAACTACATCCGGACCTATTGCTGGTGGACCACACCGCTGGACTAAAGATGGTGTTCCAGTTCGTCTCCGATGTGAAGAACACTTGGTCGCAGTGCCAGCCGGTGCTGTGGGTAAACGATCTGGCGGAGATCGACTGCTTCCGGGCGCTGCAAGTGGGCGCGCGAGGCGTGTTGAAGAAGACCCTGCCGGTGGAGTCGGTGACCGATTGCCTGCGGTCGGTGGCGGCGGGCGATATCTGGATTGAAGGATCGGTGGAGCAGACGGCTCCGGGCTTCGAACGCCGTAGCGCGCCTCGTCTGACGCCTCGTGAACGCGAGATCGTCAAGCAGGTGTGCGTGGGCCTGAAGAATAAGGAGATCGCCGAGACTTTGTCGATCACCGCCGGGACAGTGAAGGTCCACTTGATGCACATCTTTGAAAAGACGGGTGTGAAGGACCGCTTCGAGCTGGCCATCCATGGCCGCAAGCTGCTGGGCCTGGAGCATGCCGAGTCCATGGCCCGCCTGGAAGCCGCTTCCTAAGTCCAGCGGCTCCTAATGGCTGGTTCGGCCAGTGCCGATGGACGAAGCATGTCCAGCCGGAAGACAACCTTCCCTCTTGCGTTGATCACCGCTTTGGCGATCACCGGCTTGTGGGTCGCGTTGTGCAGCAGTTTCGCGGTGGAGGTGGGGGATTTCCCGGCCTTCTACACGGGTGCTGTGCTGGCGCATCAAGGGCACTACGCATCGTTGCACGATACAGCGGAACAGATTCGCGCGCAGGCGCAGTTCCTCTCGGTCGCCCGCGTGCCGGTGTATTTCGTGCGACCGCATGTCTACGCGGCGTTTCTGTCTCCGCTTGGCTACCTCTCTTTAAAGGAAGCGTTCGCGGTGTGGGTCGGTGTACAAGCGGCGATCTGGTGCGGGATCGGGCTGTGGGCCCGCCGGCGCTTCGGCAACGATGCTTTGATCCTGATGGGATTGTTTCCGCCCGTGATTTTGGCGGTAGGCTTCGGGCAGGATCCTGCTATTTTCCTGGGGCTCGCGGTGTTGAGTTTCATTTTCTACGAGCGCGGCTGGCTGCTGGCGGCAGGCGTGGCGCTGGGCTGCGCGTTCATCAAGCCGCATCTTTTGCTGCTGTTCCCTGTGGTGTTGCTGGTGCAGAGGCGCTGGAGGATGCTCGCCGGATTCGCCTTGGCCGGAGCCGCAGAAGCCCTGTTGTCTCTGGTGCTGGGCGGATTTGAGGGTGCCCGAGTGTATCTGCAATTTCTGCGCGAACAGGAAGCTCATCTGACCCCGGAACCGCAGCGCATGGTCAACCTTCAAGGGCTTCTTGTGAACTTGGGGCTGGACTATTCGGCGCTGCGCTGGGCTCTGATAGCGCTGGTAGCTGTGGGCGTCGCACGGATCGCGATGCGAGGGAGCTGGTGGCAAGCCATGGCCGCGGCACTGGCCGGGTCTGCACTCGTCGCGCCGCACGTCTTTATGTATGACACCACGCTGCTGGTTCTGCCTGCACTGCTGATGTTCTTCCAAGGTGCCACCCGAAGGGCGCGGATCGCGGCCACGGTCTTCTTCACCCCGCTGCCGTATCTGGTACAGCTAGCCGGGATTCCCTGGACCATCGCACCTGGTCTCGTCGTGCTCGGGCTGATGTCGATGCTGTTCCTTGACGGCGTCACGCTTCCGGAAGCCGAACTCACGTTGACTGCACCGCCGCGTCCGGCTGCCTGATTCACCCTAAAGTCCCTTGGGCTGAATTATTTGCGGGTCACTCTGCTTGTCCGCGCGGTTCTGGCCGATGGAATTGGTGGAGTTGAACCTCAAGATGACCCCTACACGTCCACTCGACTGCCCGACGATGCCGATGCGCAGCATGGAATCGGTGCTCGAAAGCCGCTGGGCGCGGTTGTTGATTCCATCTTTATCGGATCTCTTCTTTCTCGCCATTCTGGTATGGTTGTTCGTCAGCGGCGGCGGCATGGGCTGGTCCGGATTGTTGGCGGATGCCGACGTAGGCTGGCACATTCGCACCGGGGAATACATCCTGGACCACCATACGGTGCCGTATCAGGACCTGTATTCGTTCTCAAAGCCGGGCGCTCCATGGTTTGCCTGGGAGTGGCTGTCTGATGTCATCGACGCGGTGTTGCATCGTACCGCTGGGTTGAAGGGCGTCGTCCTGGCGGCGGCACTGGTACTGGCGACGTTCGCGACGACACTGGTCCGGCGCATGACCGGCCGTGGCACGCACCTGTTCATCGCGATGTTGATCGCGCTGCTGGGTGTGGGTTCTTCGACGATTCATTTTCTGGCTCGTCCGCACGTGTTCACGTTGTTGCTGATGTCGATTTCGGTGTGGATGATCGAACTCGATCGGCAGCGCGCCTCGCGGCGCATCTGGCTGCTAGTGCCGATCACGGCGGTGTGGACGAACCTGCACGGTGGCTTCCTGGCGCTGATCGCGGTCGTCGGTTTGACGGCCGTCGGTACGGCTGTGGAAGTGTGGCTGGGTAATGGCCGCACGATTCGGGATGCGGTGCGCTACGCGAAGCTCACGATCGCCTGTGCGCTTGCCTCCCTGGCCAATCCTTACGGCTGGAACCTGCATGCGCACGTCGGCGAGTATCTGCAATCGAGCTGGATTCGCAACATGATTCAGGAGTTTCAGTCTCCTTCGTTCCGTGGCGAGACCATGATGCAGTTTGAAGGGCTGATGCTGGTGGGTCTGATCGTGGCCGCGACGCTGTTGCGGCGCAAGCAAGTGGTTGAGGGATTGTGGATCGTGTTTTGGGCCCATATGGCGCTGGGTAGTGTGCGCCACGTGCCGTTGTTCGTGACGGTTTGCGCCCCCGTCATCGCGGCGGAACTGGGTGCGTGGTGGACCGCTTGGACCACCGGGGCGAAGAAGAGTTCGCTGGTGGGCATCGTGAATCAGATGGCAGCGGATTCGTTGTCCGGCTTTGAGCGCACGAGCGTGCTGCCGTTTGCTGTGTGCGCGGCGTTGATCGCCATCGGTGCTCCGATCCAATGGCCGAAGGATTTCCCGTCCGAACTGTTCCCCACCAAATTGGTGCAGCAGAACGCCGACTTGATTGCGCATTCGCGGGTGCTGACGACGGACCAATGGGGGGACTACCTGATCTACAAGAATCCCCAGCAGAAGGTGTTCGTCGATGGCCGCAGCGATTTCTACGGGGAAAAGATCGGGACCGAGTATGTGCAGGTTCTGAACGGTCACTGGAAGTGGCGTCAGCACATGGCGAAGTACAACTTTGACCTAGTACTGATCCCGGTGACGAACGCTTTGGCGGAGTTGTTGAAGCAGGAGCCGGGCTGGAGAACGGTGGCGGACAACGGCCAGCAGATCCTCTTAGTCCGGGACCAGGCCTTAGTACCGGTTGCAGGGAATTCCCCTGTGCAACCAAGGTTCTAGGGAACCAGAGCTCAGCGTGCGTTGGGACTAATGGAAACCCCGCACCCGGCCGAATCATAGTTGTGGGAGCACATGGAATGAAGCTGCGAGACGGAGGGCCGCGCGGGACGAACGACGATCGTGCCAGCGGCGACAAGCGGAATTCTTCAAGCATGAAGCTTTCGCCATTACCTGCGGAGTGGATGGACCCATTGAGTTGGCGTCTGCCTTCGGGCAAAGCGCTGGCGGAATTCGCGCTGCAATCGGGATTTCTGGCACCGCTGTTGATGGGCGGTCCGCTGGGCAATGGTCACGTGAAAGCTGTGAAACCAGGCGCAAGGAGAGCGTCTGCGGAGGTGCCGGCCTTTACCGGTAGGTTTCGCGAAGCCGGGAAGCCGGCAGGACAACGCGCATGAACGCACAGGTGTGGATCGCAATATTGGTGGGCCTGGCGGCCGTAATCGATGATCTGGCGCGCCGGCAGATTTCGAACTGGATCTGCGTGGCGGCACTGGCGGGCGGGTTGGGCTGGCAGGCCGGGCAGTACGGATGGACAGGTTTAGCCTACGGGCTGGGCGGCGCCGTAGCCGGGTTCGCGGTGTTTTTGATTTTTTATCTACTGGGCGGCATGGGCGGAGGCGACGTGAAGCTGATGGCAGGCTTCGGAGCGTTGCTGGGCGCCGGTCGGCTGGTGGAAGCGGCTTTGTGGACCGCAGGGTTGGGCGGAATCATCGCCCTGAGCGTGTTGGGGTTCCGCGCGCTGCGCAACAAACTGCGCGCGCCGGTGGAGGCCGGTGAGCTGACGGTGGAAGAGAAGCAGAAGGCCGCATCGATTCCGTATGCACCGGCCATTGCACTGGGCGTCTGGCTGTCGCTGGTTCCGAAGGTTTAAGGGAAGGGTAGAGGAGAGTAACTATGGATCGCAGATTCCTGACGGTTCTGGGCGTGAGCCTGGTGTTCGCGCTGGTGGTGTCGAGCGTGTTTTATCAGATGACCGCGCGCTCCAGCAGTACCCCGGAGGCTTCGACGCCGTCCGAGGAAGTGGAAGTTGTCGTGGCGGCTCGTGCGCTGAGCGTGGGCGTGATGATCAAAAACGCGGACATCAAGCTGGCGAAGGTGCCGGCCGGCGCAATTCCGAAGGGCGCATTCACCAAGGTGGAAGAAGTGCTGGATCGACCGGTGATCTCCAATATCCTCCTGGAAGAACCGATTCTCGATGGCCGCTTGGCGGCGAAGGGCAGCGGCCTGGGATTGGCTCCGACGATTCCCGTGGGGATGCGCGCGGTAACGGTGCGTGTCAACGATGTAGCGGGTGTGGCGGGCTTCGTTCTTCCGGGCATGCACGTCGACGTGCTCGTGACCGGTACGGCGCCAGGTGGCGAGAGCAGCATGACCAACACGGTTTTGCAGAACATGCTGGTGCTGTCTGCGGGTAAGGACTTGCAGCCGGACGCACAAGGCAACGCGATGCCGACGCCGACGGTGACCTTGATGGCGCGCCCGTCGGAAGCTGAGACGCTGACGCTTGCCAATAATATGGGCCAGATTCAGCTGGTTCTCCGCAATTCGAGCGATCAGGAAGTGGCCAACACCGGTGGCAGTTACGTGAGCGAGTTGTTTGGTGGGAAGAAGCAGCCGAAGCCGGCTGCCGAGCCCGCCCCGGCGCCGCGTCCTCGCCCGGCACGTGCGGAAGCCTTGCAAACGGCGCAGGCGCCTCCGCCCCCCCCGCCTCCTCCGGCCGCTCCGCCGGAGATCGTGGTGATTCGCGGCGTCACGCGCACGGTTGAAGTTGTGAAGTCCAGCAATCAGTAGCAAGTCAGGGAACCCCAGGGAAGGCTTAGGAACCATCATGACGTTCACCTTTATCGAACTCGCACACCAGGCGCGGCGCACAACGGCCGCTGCGGCGCTGTGGCTGACCGTAGCCGCGGGATTTGCGCCCACTCCAGCGAGCGCGCAGGGCGCCGAAGAACTCCGCCTGACCGTCGGCAAGAGCGTTGTGATTGACTACCCGGAAGATATCCGGCAAATCTCCACCACCGATGCCGGCATCCTGGACGCGAGTCCGGTGACGACCCGCGAAATTCTGCTGAACGCCAAAGGACTCGGCTCGGCCACGATGGTCGTTTGGTCCTCGAGCAACCAGCGCATGTTCTACAACGTGACGGTGGAATTGAATACGGAGTCCCTCAAGCGGATTCTGCGGGACACCTTCCCGAAGGAAACAATCGAGATTCGCACGGCAGGGGAATCGATCTCGTTGAACGGCACGGTATCGACTAAGGAAGTCTCGGATCGCGCGGCGGCGTTGGCTGCGGTCACGGCCAAGACCGTGGTGAATAACCTCAGCATCACTCCGGAGAAGGTTGGCCAGCAGATTCTGCTGCACGTGAAGTTCGCGCAGTTGGACCGTTCGCGTGCGGAAAGCTACGGCATCAACTTCCAATCGACCGGGGCGTTTAATTTTCTTGGTTCGTTGGCGACGGCCTCTACTGCGGGTCCGCAGTTGTCCGGAGCCTTCAAGAATCTAAGTCTGAGCATGCAACTGAAGGCGTTGCAGGATCTTCAGGTAGTGCAGCTTCTCGCCGAGCCGACATTGGTTACTCGCGACGGCAAGGAAGGGAGCTTCCTGGTGGGCGGGGAAGTGCCGGTGCCCGTTGTCCAGGGCGGCAACAACACGAACGCCGTGACGGTGCAGTATCGCGAGTACGGCATTCGCCTGCGCTATACGCCGGAAGTGACGGCGAACCATACCATCAAGCTCGCACTGGCCCAGGAAGTGTCGGCTCTTGATTACGCCAACGGCGCCACGATCGGGACCTTCCTCGTTCCTGGGTTGCAGACGCGCCGGACGGAAACCAACGTGGAACTGGGCGAGGGGGAAACCTTCGCCGTCGCGGGCTTGCTCGACAATCGCGATCGCGAGATCTTTGCGAAGATCCCAGGCATCAGCAGCGTGCCGATCATCGGGAACCTGTTCAAGAACAAGCAGATGGTCAAGTCGAATACCGAACTGATCATGCTGGTGACGCCGGAGATTACGATGCCGCTGGGGCCCAACGATGCCAAGCCGGAACTCGTATTCCCGTACGAATTCCTCAAGCCGGTGAATCCGGACGACTTGGCTTCGGCCAAGAAGGTCAAGTAGACCGGCTCGATTGCCGTCAGGTCACCAGGAGAACATCATGAATGGGAATGTGCGCCCAGAGACTGCGATTACGGCGTTATTGATCGCGCCGGACCGGGTTCTCGCGCAGTTGTTTTTGGACACTCTGCCGCAGAGCCGGTCGTTCCAGGTGCTGGCGGATCTCAAGACGTATCCGACGCAGCAAACACTGGACATCCGGGTACGTCAACTGCGCCCGAATGTGGTACTGATCGATCTCGCGTCGGATCTGCAGCAAGCGGTCGAACTCATCAAGACCATCAGCACGATGCAGCCTCCGGTGCAGGTGGTGGGTCTGCATTCCTCCAACGACTCCCAGGCCATCCTGCAGTCGCTACGGGCGGGAGCGGTTGAATTCTTACACGCCCCGTTTGAACAGACTACACAGCGGGACGCGGTGGCTCGACTGCGGCGTTTAGTGGTTCCGGAGCCGACGGCCGGGCCGGTGGGTGGTCGAGTGATCGCCTTTTCCAGTTCGAAGCCGGGTTCTGGCTCCTCAACGCTCGCCACGCAGACGGCGTTTGCCCTGCAGCGGCTCACGGGGAAACGAGTCTTGCTGGTCGATTGCGACCTGACGGGCGGGACGATCGGGTTCTATTTGAAACTGGCGCACGGGTACTCCCTGGTGGACGCGTTGCAGCATGTGGATCGGATCGATCCCAGCTTGTGGAACTCGCTGGCTGTGAATCACGGAGGGGTGGACATCCTACCGGCTCCCGCGATGCCGTATGCCGACCCGTTGGATCCGGCACGACTGAAGACCATGGCAGAGCAGGCCCGGTTGGTCTATGACTGGGTGATTCTGGATCTACCGGCTGTTTTTAGTCAGACCAGCCTGATGGCGATTGCCGAGTGTGACCGCGCGTTTGTGATCTCGACGTCCGAACTGCCCAGCCTGCATTTGACGCGTAAGGCCATGGCGTTGATCGATCAGCTCGGTTTCCCGAAAGACCGCTTCCATGTTTTGGTCAACCGTGCCGACCGTCACGAAGAGATGTCGACGGCCGATATGGAACGTTTGTTCTCTTGCAAAGTTCATGCCCGCTTGCCGAACGACTATTTCGCGCTGCATCGGGTGGTGACGCTCGGACAGCCGTTAGGGACCGACTGTGAACTGGGCCGTTCCATCGAGTCTGTAGCCCGAGGGCTATGTCTGTCGATGGGTGGGGAGATCCTGCCATCGAGTTCACCGGCGAAGGCCGACGTGGTGGGTCTGCGGGAAGCTCGTCCGATGCTGTCGCGCGCATAGCGCATGAGGAATTAGGGAAAAACCATGTTTTCTTCCGTTGATAACGCGGCTGGAAAGAACGGCCAGCAGGTTTCCTGGGAGCAGCGGCTCCTGAAGAACTCCGGGCGTCAGAAGGCCAGCCTCAAGCCTGAATATCAGGAACTGAAGTTTACGCTGCACCGCAAGTTGGTGGATAAGATCAACTTGGAGGCGCTGGCGACCATTGATAACCAGCGCGTGCGTGCCGAGGTTCGCCAAGCTGTCATTCAGTTGATCGATTCCGAGCCCACGCTATTGAGCTCGCTTGAAAAGCAGCAGATCAGCGACGAAGTCCTGGACGAAGTTTTCGGGCTGGGGCCGCTCGAGCCATTGCTGCAGGATCCGACCATCTCCGATATTTTGGTGAACGGCTACAAGCAGACTTACGTGGAACGGCGCGGGTTATTGGAATTGACGACTGTCAATTTCCGTGATGACCAGCATCTGCTGCGCATCATCGACAAGATCGTGAGCCAGGTCGGTCGCCGCATCGACGAATCGACGCCGATGGTCGATGCCCGCTTGCTGGACGGTTCCCGCGTCAACGCGATTATTCCTCCGCTGGCCGTGGACGGGCCGCTGCTGTCGATTCGCCGATTCTCGACCGACAAGCTGATGCCGCCGGACTTGGTGGACCGCAAAGCGATGTCGCCCGGCATGATGGAATTGCTGGAAGCCGCCGTGAAGGCCCGCATGAACATCATTATCATGGGCGGCACGGGTTCCGGTAAGACGACGCTGCTGAACGCGCTGTCGTTCTTCATCAATCCGAAAGAACGTATTGTCACTATCGAAGACGCCGCCGAATTGCAGCTAAAGCAGCCGCACGTGGCGCGTCTCGAAACACGCCCTCCCAACCTCGAAGGCAACGGCGCGGTTCGCCAGCGCGAACTTCTCGTCAATAGCTTGCGTATGCGTCCTGACCGCATCGTGGTCGGCGAAGTCCGCGGTGAGGAAGCCCTCGACATGTTGCAGGCCATGAACACTGGTCACGACGGCTCGCTCACCACCATCCACGCCAACTCGCCTCGTGACGGTGTCAGCCGTCTGGAGGTCATGGTGTCCCTCGCCAACTCGAACATGCAGATGACGTCGATTCGTCAGCAGATCTCGAGCGCCGTCAACATTCTGGTGCAGGCAGCCCGTTTGAGTGATGGTTCCCGCCGCGTCCTTTCGATCACCGAAGTGACGGGCATGGAAGGCGAAGTTGTGACGCTGCAGGATCTGTTTGTATTCGAAAAACGTGGTCTGGATCCGGACGGGAAGGTAGTTGGCCGTTTTGCGGCAACCGGTATTCGTCCGAAATTCTACGAGAAGTTGCTTGCCGCCGGTATCCGGCTGCGGCCTGACCTGTTTGACGAAGTGGTGGAGGTGTAGCGGCTATGGGCTTCCTGATTCTGGCGATTGTGACTTGGGCCATCGCAATGGTGGCCTGGTTCGGTGTTTCAAAATACTTCCGCAGTTCCGACGCGGTGCGCATCAAGGAACGTTTGGTCGGCACCAACAAGGCGCCGAAAAGGAAGACCAAGGATGGTTCCGAAGCATCAGTCCTGACCACCCAGGAGACGGTCAAAAACCGGCTTGCCCATTTGCTGGTGGAGAAGTACCAGTTAGGGCCCAAGATCTCATTGTTGCTGGAGCAGGCCGGCTTGTCTCAGTGGACGCCCGCGCGTCTGGTGCATCTCTGTCTGATGGCGTTTGCAGCCGTTACAGGGATTGTGTGGTTGATGCTGCCGGTGCCGAAGATTGTTGCGATCGGAGCTGGTGCAGTTGCTGCACAAGGGCCGGTCTTTTACGTGTGGTGGCTGCGGAAAGGCCGCCTGCATAAATTCGAAGGGGTATTCCCGGAGACGCTTGAATTTATTTCGCGCTCCATGCGCGCAGGGCATGCGTTTTCGGTGTCTCTTGAAATGATTCACCGTGAGTTCCAGGAGCCGGTGTCGGGCGAGTTCCGGCGTACCTTTGAAGAGCACAATCTAGGGTTGCCTCTCGACACTGCCTTGCAGAAATTAGCGCAGCGCGTGCCGTCTCTCGACGTCCATTTTTTTGTCAGTGCCGTTTTGCTACAGAAGCGCACGGGTGGAAATTTGGCGGAAATTCTGGACAAGCTCGCCTACGTCATGCGGGAACGCTTTAAACTGCGCGGCCGCATCAAAGCGGTGAGTGCCCACGGTCGCATGACGGCGACCGCGCTCAGTTCAATCCCGATCGCCGTTGCCGTGCTGATGTTCTTCACCAACCCGGACTACGTCAAATTTTTCTTCGAAGACGAGGTCGGCAACCTGATGCTGGGGGGAGCCGTGGGTTTGCAGGTCATCGGTTACTTCGTCATGAAGAAGATCGTGAATATCGAGGTCTAGAATCATGCCCTTACTGTTGACCGTTCTTATCTTCCTTCTTGTGGCTGGCGGCGTCACTGCTGCCGGCATGAAAATGTATGTCCGGCCGAAGGAAGCGCTGGAGCGTGTGGCGGGGACATATGATCCGACCGAACACATGCCGTCCCATCCGAGCCTGGCATTTCACGACCTGATTAAGCGGTTGGGGAATTTTGTGCCGCAGTCGCCGAAGGACGTGACTGTGATGCGGCGGCGATTGATTCGTGCCGGTATCCGCAACGAGAACGCGCTGAAGATTCTGTATGGCGCCAAGGCTGCATTCGGTGTGGCCCTTCCCCTGATCGTGGGCACCTTCGTTGCGGGCGCCGACACGGATTCTGGAAATAAAGTCGCCGCGATTCTGGCTGCGGTGGGCGTGGGCTTCTTCGGCCCGAACGAATACGTTCGCAAGTTGGCGGCAAAGCGCCAGCATGAGATCGCTCGCGGACTGCCGAATTCTCTCGATCTGTTGGTGGTTTGCGTGGAGAGCGGACTAGGGCTTGATCAGGCGATCTTGCAGGTGTCCAAGGAATTGGAGCACGCGCATCCGGAAATCAGTGAGGAGTTCGGCTTCGTGAACCTCGAACTGAAGGCGGGCAAACGCCGCGTGGAAGCACTGCGCAACTTGGCGGAACGCACCGGGGTCGACGATCTCAAGAAGCTGGTGGCCGTTCTGATTCAGGCGGATAGGTTCGGTACCGGCGTTGCGCAAAGCTTGCGCGCGCATGCCGACTTCATGCGCATCCAGGCGCGTCAAACTGCGGAAGAGAACGCGGCCAAGCTCGGCGTGAAACTCATCTTCCCGATCTTCTTCTGTATCTTGCCGTCTTTGTTCGTTGTCACCGTTGGCCCGGTTGCCATGAAGATCGTTCGGGAACTCGTGCCGATGATGAGCGGTATGTAGAAGAAAAACGGCAGTTCGCTAGTACCAGCCTAAAGGTTAGGACTAGAGACGCCGAATGAATTGTAGTCAGGAAAGGAGAGAAACGATGGACACTTCTATGGTTCGTATCGTGTGTGGTTCGTTGGCGGCCCTGTTTCTAGGGATCATCGTGCTGCGCCGTAAAAAGAGCGCGGAGTAAGTTTCTCGGAAACCGTGTAGTTCAAACGGCTCGGGAGAGGCCTCGCGGGAGCAGTAAGTAGATTAAGGGCCGGCGACGTCGGCATCAAGCCAGGTCGGCGGCCCTCCGCAAATTGTTTCGCGAGTTGGGCGAGTAGCAATACAAGAAAAGCCGGGCGGCAGGTACAGCGATGGTGCTGGCGACCGGACGAGAGAGGGAGTTTTCGTATGCTTCGTAAGTCAACGATGGTCGCCTTGGCCGGCTTGCTCTGGACAGTGGGGGCAGCTTGGGCCGGCACGTTTGGCCAAGTCGTGTCGATCGGCGGTGCTGCTGCCGACGTCGCGCTGGATGAGGCTCGCGGCCGACTCTACGTCGCAAATTTTACGGCCAACCGCATTGAAGTGATGTCGTTGGCGTCCAAGACGATCCAGACGTCGATTAATGTTGCGTCGCAACCCAGCTCGATTTCCATGTCTCCCGATGGTCGCTGGCTGATTGCCGCCCATTATGGGAATAAGACGGCACCGGCGTCGCCGACCAACGGCGTCACGGTGATCGACCTGCGCAACAACAACGCGAAGCAGACGTTCGCGCTGACGAACCCGCCGTTAGGCCTGGCGTTTGGCAGCTATAACAAAGCGCTGATCGTAACCACTAAAGAATTTATTCTGTTCGACCCGGCCGTGGGTACCACGCAGCTGATTCGGACCATCCAGGAACAGGCAACGAAGTCAATTCCGGTGCCGCAGCAGACATTTCCACCTCAGATCACGCAGGCTTCCGTCGGAGCTTCTCCGGATGGTCGCTACATTTGGGGTTTTGGTGATTCTCTCCTGTTTCAGTACGACGCCACTGCTCACGTTCTGATCAGCAGTCTGTATTCGGCGAGCCCGACGCTGGGTCCTCGCGCGGTGAGTGTGGCCGCCGACGGTCTGCATGCGGCGATGGGCTGGTGGTTGATGGACATCGATCGCGGAGTCCCCCGCATTTACTCGAATTTCGGGGAGCCGCTGGGTGATCTCGCCCGCGGCGGTCACGCGTTTGACGGTATCCACAATCTGGTTTATTCAGAGGTTCCGTTTACAACTTCCGATGCTCCGGTCCTGACGGTTCGGGACTCGGACAATCTGACGATTCGCGAGCGGCTTGCGCTGCCCGAGCATCTGGCTGGTCGCGCTGTACTCACGGCCGACGGCAATACGATGTACGCGGTTTCTGACTCCGGCGTCACTGTTCTTCCAGTGGGGAACCGGAATGCGGTGCCGCGTTTGCAGACGTCGGTTGAGAATCTGGTGTTCCGTGGCAATTTCTGTGATCGCGATATGGCGAGCCAGACCTTCACGATCAGTGATCCGGGCGGCGCACGTGTGCCCTTTTCGATCTCCTCTTCGAACCCTGGTGTCCGCTTGACCCCGAGTTCCGGGGTGACGCCCGCAGTCGTGAAAGTTACCGTGGATCCGAATGTGTTTGCTACCCAGAAGGGCACCGTGAATGTGGATCTCACGATTACGTCCTCAACCGGGGTGAACATCCTCGATCCGGTGCGTGTCTCTGTCAATTCCCGCGAACCTGATCAGCGTGGCACCTTCGTCACCAATCCCGGGAAGCTAACGGATCTGGTGGCGGACCCGCAGCGCGATCAGTATTACGTTCTGCGCGAAGACAAGAATCAAGTCCTCGTCTACGACGGTGGCAACAATACCGTCAAGTCTATCCTGCGCACTTGCAACTTGCCCAAGGGTATGACGATCACCTTTGACCGGCAGAGCCTGCTGGTCGCCTGCGAAAACGCGCAGATTATCAGCGTGTTCGATCTGGATACGCTGCAGCCATCCGCTCCGATCAACGCGCAGAACACGCGCATGGGCTCGATTGCGGCTTCGGCGCGCGGCATTCTGGGCGTCGGGTTTGATACGTCGAGCGGGGACTACGGCATCTATCGCATCAATATGGCGACGCGTCTGGCGACCCGCCTGCCGCTGGTCGGCGTGTGGGAGAACACGGTTCCGCAGTACACGGTGGCGACCCCGGCTCCGAATGGTTCCTCGATCCTGTTTGTGTCGCCCGATGGCAGCGTTCTCTTGTACGACGCCAACGTAGATACGTTCACGGTTTCCCGCAAGGACTTCCCGTCGCTCTCAGGCGCGTACGCTGCATCTTCGTTCGGCGATTTTGTGATTGGGAGCACCATCTTCAACTCTTCGCTGGTGCCAGTGCGCTCCATTCAGGCCGCTAGCGGTGCATCGTCCGGCTTTGCGTTTGTGGACGCGGGTGGCTTCTTCGTTTCCGCCCCGGATCAGACGAGTGCCGGGATCATCTCGCGCGTGGACGTCTCGACCGGCTTCGGCGCGCGTGCGACGCGCACGGCAGAAGCTCCGCTGCTGTCCACTCTGACGAATCCCTTTACGCGCACGGTCGCGCTGTTGAACAGCCGTGGAAACATTATCCTGTTGACGGCTTCGGGCGTGACGATTTTGCCTCCTGGCTATGATACGGCAGTGGTTTCGCCCAACATATCGCGTGTTGTCAGCGCGGCCGATGGTGTGTCCTCGGTAGCCCCGGGCGGCTTATTCACCATCTACGGAACCAATTTGAGCCCGACCAACGTGGCGACCAAAGAAATGTCCCTGCCAACCGCTCTGGGTGATAGCTGCCTGACGGTCAATGGCCAGCCGGTGCCGATTCTATTCGTTTCGCCAACCCAGGTGAACGGGCAGATGCCGTTCCAGGCGATTGGCAACGTTACGATGATCGTGCACACTCCGGGTGGTGTGAGCGACAACTTCAATCTCACTGTCCAGTCCGCAGCTCCGTCGGTCTTCCGCGCGGCTGTTGCTCCTGGCGAAGTGTTCCCGACGATCGTTCGCGCGGCGAACAATCTGATGGTGACCGATACTAACCCGGTTCATCGCAACGACGTGCTGGTGATCTACCTGACCGGTATGGGGCGCGTGTCTCCGTCGGTCGAAGACGGCCAGCCGGCGCCTAGCTACCCGCTGGCGAATACGCTGCAGCAGCCGGATGTCGCCATCGGTCGCGTTGGTGCCCCGGTGTTGTTCTCCGGCCTGACGCCGGACCTGGTCGGTTTGTACCAGATCAACGTGTCAATCCCGGGCAACGCGCCGAAGGGACTCGGCATCCCGTTGACCATCACACAGGGCGCGTTCACCCACACCGTGAATGTACGCGTTGTGGAATAACAGAAGACAGTAGACTGGACCTGAATTAGAAAGGGAGCTCATGAAACTAGCTCACATGCTCGTAGTGTGCCTGGCCGTTTCGGCGCCGGCATTCGCTCAAAAGTGGGAGATCGGCGGTAGCGGCGGCGGTGGATTCCACACCTCGAAAGATTTGACGCTCTCGTCGGAAACGGCGAAGGCGAAGATCGCCCCCGGTATGGCGGCGAGTGCTTGGTTGACGAACAACACAAACGCCCGGTGGGGCGGCGAAATCCGCTATACGTATCAGAACGGCGATCTGCAGTTGAAGCAGGGCTCGACCAGTGCGAACTTCTCGGGCGAATCGCACTCGATGAACTACGATTTTCAGTGGCACGCGACCGATGTCGATTCTGCGTCCCGGCCCTACATCGCCTTCGGTGGCGGCGTAAAGGTGTATCGGGGCACGGGTGCCGAGACGATTTCCCAGCCGTTGAGCCGTTTCGCGCTGCTGACCCAGACACAGCAAGTGCAGGGCATGATCAGCGTCGGTGCCGGCATCAAGACCAAGATCGGCAAGAACTGGCAGATGCGCCTGGACGTGCATGACTACATTACCCGCTTCCCCTCGGATGTGATTCAGCCCAATTTCGGCGTCAGCGCCGGTGGCTTTATCCACAACATCGTTCCGACGGTTGGATTTAGCTGGACAAGATAACAGCTCCGATTCGGGCTGTTCTCCCGAGCCCCGGCGAGCGCTCTAACCTCAATAGAGGGAAGAGTCTCGACGGGGCTTCCGTTTTATATGGGGTATAGTTGGACAATGTTTCGCGTATTGAGGTGGGTGGCCCTAAGTGTGCTTTTGGGGCTAGCCTGCATGCCTGTCGCTGCGCAGGATTTTGTCGGAAGTAACGTTTGCCGAACCTGTCATCCGAACGTTGCTGCAAACTTCTTTCGGAACCCCCACTACAAGAGTGTTGCGTCCGGCGCACAGCCCGGCGCGAACGTCGGTTGTGAAGGCTGTCACGGAGCAGCATCTGGTCATGTGAAGGCCGGTGGCGGCAAGGACACGATTCCTCGGGCGTTTTCAAAGCTCACTCCGACGCAGGTCGTCGATACCTGCCTGAATTGCCACGCCTCCACCATTTCGCAGGCCAACATTCGGCGCAGCGAACATACGCTCGACGATGTAGTCTGCACCAACTGTCACTCCATCCATAGTTCTCCGTCGGCCAAGAATCTGCTGAAGACTGAACAGCAGCGCGACCTTTGTTACGGATGTCACACCACCGTCCGGGCTCAATTTTCGATGCCGTTCAAGCATCGGGTAAACGAAGGTTCGGTTCAATGCACCGATTGTCACAATCCGCATGGATCCTTTGCGGCTACGTGGAACATGGGCGCGCGTCCGCGCATGGTGGATCAGGGCGTCGGTAATGAAGAGCCCTGCCTGAAGTGCCATGTCGATAAACGTGGACCCTTCGTTTATGAACACGCGGCTATTCGCGTGGACGGTTGCGAAACCTGCCACAACGCTCACGGCTCAACGAACGCGCGGTTGCTGAAGCGCCCGGTGATCTTCACTGTATGTCTTGAGTGCCACACGGGTCGCGGCAATTTTGGACGCCAAGCCAACGGCATCCCGACGCAGGCAACCTTTCATAACATGGCTGATCCGCGGTTCCAGAACTGCACGTCGTGCCATGTTCGTATCCACGGCTCCAATGTAGATCCGACGTTCTTCCGGTAATCGCGATGAAGAAGATCCTTTACATCCTCGCGACCGTCACCGCTCTGGCCCAGCCTCCCGTTGCGCCAACGGGCGAACCCGTTGGATCGACTCGCGGAGACAATACGGTGGGCTACAACGTTCGCCAATCGTTCGAACTCGGGTACCGCTATCACAGCATTGGTGGTGACGAGGCCTCGTATCGTAGCACCGTCAATTACTGCAACGGCGTGCGCCTATTGGGGAGTTCGCTTTCCATGCAGTCGCGCGAGGGCCACGGGCGGTTGTTCGACCTGTTGCAATTGAATACCCAAGGGCTCGGCAACGATCCCTATCAAAATGCGAGTCTTCGGTTGGAGAAGAACAAGCTCTATCGCTACGACCTGAGCTGGCGTTCGAACGCCTACTTCAATCCCGGGCTACGGGCGGATCACGGTCAGCACTTTGCAGATACGGTGCGCAATTGGCAGGATCATGACCTGACGCTGTTGCCGCAAAGCCCCATCAAATTCTTCCTGGGTTATTCCGGGAACACGCAGACTGGCCCGGCCATCACCTCGGCGCAACTTTTCGATACGCGCGGCGACCAGTATCCGCTCTTTGCGAACGTTCGCCGCCAGCAGCACGAATATCGGACGGGGTTCGAGGTCGGATTGAAGGGCTGGCGCCTGAACGTGATGCACGCGTGGGTGGATTTCAAAGAAGACACGCCGGTTCGTTTGCCTGGGGTGTCTGATGGATACAACACCACGGATCTTACGACCGCCAGTTCGTTCCAGCGCAATGAGCCGTATCACGGGACCAGTCCGTACTGGCGTGTGGCGCTCTTTAAGGAATCACGTTGGTGGGCGGTGACCGGGCGTTTCTCGTACGTGAAAGGTCAGCGCGGATTCGTTCAGGATGAGACGGGTTTCGGTACGGATCGCTTTGGCTCCAATGTGTCGCGCCAGACGTTTACCACCGGCAACGCGCAGCGCCCCGCCGCTGCCGGCAACTTGAATATCAACATTTTCCCGACGGCAAAGCTGACCATCACGAACCAAACTGCCCTTTCACACATTCGGATGTCCGGGAGTTCGGTGTTCACGCAATTGGTGAACGGACTGCCCCAGGTGCCGTATGTGCCGTTCCAATTCTTGGGGATCCGGATGATCACCAACGCGACGGACGCGAACTACCGTCCCGCCTCGTGGCTGGGGATTCGCTTGGGCTACCAGTTCTCCGATCGCCGCATTCGCTCCATCCAAGCTTTCAACGCAGTGGGGCCGCAGACTCCGGATGAGCAGACCAACGGGCTGCATACCGGGATCCTGGGGATTCGCATGCGCCCGATCAAGTCTCTAACGATTAACCTGGATGGCGAGGTGGGCCGCGCCGATCGTCCTATCTACCCCATCAGCGCCCGCAATTTCCAAGCCTTCCGCGGTCGCGTCGAATACAAAAAAGGCGACTTCCGGTTTGCCGGCTACGTCCGGACCGACTACAACGTCAATTCGGAATCGATCTCCAACTACGCGTCGCGCTCCCGCCAGTACGGCGTGGACGGGACCTGGACAATTTCGCGGACATTCTACGTCGATGCCGTGTACGCGAAACTGCACCTGGATACGCTGGGCACCATCAACTACTTCTCGCGCGTCGGCAACTCCGTGGTGAACGTCCCGACGGACCGCTCCTACTACGTCAGTAATCTCCACACGGCCAATCTGGCCGCCCATTTTGTGGTGCGCGATCGCGTGGATGTTTCTCTGGGCCTGAGTCACATCCAGGATCTGGGGGACGGCCGCAGCACCCCCGCGGGAGCAGGACTCTATACGGCCCTCGCGACGTTCCAGTCCGTCCAGACCTTCCCGCTGCGATTCACCTCGCCGCAAGGTAAGGTTTCGGTCCGGATCAACGAGAAGCTCCGCTGGAACCTGGGGTACCAGCACTACGGTTACGCAGAGCAGTTCTCGGGCCTGTCGAACTTCCGGGCCCATACGGGATACAGTTCCGTTACTTGGGCTTTCTAGGTCCTAAACTCCGCAACCTGGCCCGCCGATAGATTCGGTGGGTATGGGTTTCAATCCGACACCGACGAACATGGTCGCCTTCCTGGTGAGTACGCTCGCCATCGTGGGGATCCTTTCTATCCTGCGCAAGCGGTATGACTCGAACCTGCCGCTGCTGTTCTACTTCTTTGCGATTCCGTTCACGACGGCCTTCAATCGCCCTGTGCATCCGTGGATTCTCTATGGCAGCCTGGCGTTCTCGCTGTTGCTGCGCTTTGAGTTCATGGGCGCGTCCTTCACCAAATTCATCGCCTTCCTGGCGACCGGCGGACTGGGTGTGATGATCTGGGCCCTGCTTTCGGAAACCATGGTCTAGGGCACTCTCAGTACAATGGGGAGGCTCCCCATTCATGCTGCGTGTCCTGATCCATACCTCCTCTTTCGACTGCCGCGAACGCGCTCGTGATGCGGTGCTGCGCATGGGCTGTCATCCCATCGAAGATGCCTCTGGCGCCGCTGACCTGTGCATCGAGATCGGCGAGCTCGCAGCGACGGAACGCAAGATTCCCACGCTGACCTGCGATGCCTCAAATCTGGAGGCGAAGATCTTGCCATGGCTGCAGGAGCACGCGGCCCACACGATCGCCGATGCCCACCCCATCCCGCGACCTCCGGCGTTGTACGCCAATCCTCCCTACGCTCTGACCTATAAATTCATCGGGCGCTTGCAGGAGTTGCAGGACCTGGACCGTTGGGCGGCTTCGGACGAGCCCGCGATGGTTTACGAAGCCATCGGGGGCATGGGCAAGAGTGCTCTGGCTTGGGAGTGGCTGCAGGAGCACGCCGAAAAACAGATCCCAGGGCTCTCCGGGCGCCTGTGGTGGAGTTTCTACGAACGCGGCAGTTCTGTGCGCGGTTTCGTGAGGCATGCACTGGCCTACGTGACCGAGCAGGACGAAGAGGTCTATCGCGAATCCGACGATTGGGAAGTGACCCGGGCACTGGTGGCCGCTTTGCGCGAGCGCCGTTTCCTGCTGGTGCTGGACGGCTTCGAGCGGATTCTGGCTGCGTATCATCACCTGGACAAGGCGCAGATTCGCGATGACAGGATCGAGGAAGACCTGCGGCAGTGTACGAATCCAGTGGACGCCGAACTGGTGCGCACCCTGGTGGATTGCGCGCCGTCGAAGATTCTGTTCACGTCGCGCCTGATGCCAAAGGCGCTTGAAGGCATCGTACGGCATCACGCCTTGACCGGCCTCACTCCGCGGGATGCCGAATCGCTCGCGAGGGCTGCGGGCGTGAAAGGCACCGCGAGCTTCATTCAAGATTTCGCCGCTCTGTTCGGCAGCCACGCGCTGGTGCTGCGCGTGGTGTGCGGCATGGTCAACGATTATCCTGCGCATCCGGGCTTCTTCGATGACTGGATCGCAGACCCGGACGCGGGCGGCCGGTTGCGGCTCACCGAGGTGGATCCTAAGCATCGCAACGCGCATATTCTGGAGTTCGCGATTGGCGGTCTGGATCCGCGCCAGCGGCAGCTGCTCGCGCGCATTGCGGTGTTGAGCGACACGGCATCGTACGAGACGATCTGCGTGATCAGTCCGTATGAGGGCGTCGTGGAACTGCACGCTGCGTTGAAGACACTGGGGGAGCGTGGCCTGCTGCAGTGGGATCAGCAGGCGAATACGTATGACCTGCATCCCGCAGTGCGGGGCGTGGCGTTCGATCAGCTGGATCAGTCCGATCGGGCGGGAACGTATCGCGCGTTGCGAGATCATTTCGCCGCGATGCCGCCAGAAGATTACAAGCGCGCCACCGAACTTGCGCACCTGAAGAACAGCATCGAAGTGTTCCGGTTGCTGATTGGCGCGGGGCTGCTGAAGGAAGCTGCGTCGCACTATTTCGGCGAGCTGGCGAATTCGTTGATGTACTCGGTTGGCGCCTACGGTGTGGTCGTGGAGCTTCTGGAAGAGCTGCTCGATAAAGCCGGGGAAGAGCCGTGGCATGCGTTGGGCGCGAGACCTGCGAGCTACGTGCTGGGGGCGTTGTCGATCGCGCTGTCGCATACGGGTGAAGTGGAGAAGGCTCGCAAGCTGGAAGCGACGACGATCGCGCTCGACTTGGCCGAACGGGACTGGGTGAATCTATCGATTGAGGTTCGCAATTTGTCGATGGGTCGGGGTCTGGCGACGGGCACGCGCGGCTTGGAGTTGAGTCTCGAACTGGCCAAGCGGGCAGGGAACTCCAGCGGGGAAGCGATCGCGCATCTCTCGCTAGCGCATGCGGCAGCGTCGCAGGGGCATTACGACGAAGCTCGGCAATTGCTGGACAAGTTCCGCTCATATCCGACGCCCGGTCGCACCGTCTATCAACGCGGCGATGCCGAAGTGTTGCAGGCCAGTATCGCCCTGGAAGAAGGCACGCTCACCGAGGCGCTACTGGATGAAGGCGAGTCCGTCGCGCGCACGGCGAACAACCTGATTGGGCAGAAGGAGATTCATATCCTGCGCGCGCGTTGGGAGATCGAGCGGGAGAATCTGGACGCGGCGCTGGCTTCGGCCGATGCGGCTGTCGAAATTATTCGTCGCACGGGCGAACGAGCGGGCCTTCCGTTCTCATTACGAGCGCTGGCGTTGGCGCGGATGGGCCGTGAGGAAGAAGCTCGCGAGGCGCTGGGGCAGGCCAACAACAACTACTACTCGGCGGAAGCGTGTTTGGAACTCGGATATCCGGAGGCCGCCAAGACTTGCGCGATCAAGGCCTACGTGTCTGCATGGGATGACGGTCCTCCGTACTGCTACGCGGCCGATCTGGAACGGTGCCGGTTCTTCCTGAAGGTGCTTGAAGCGGACGTGCCGCAGCTGGCTCCGTTCGATGCATCGCGCATAGAGAAGCTGCCGCACGAAGACGAGATTCGCGCGGCGTTGGCTACTTAGCGTCGCGCGCGTCCTGCGGTTTGGCGGACATGCCATCTTCCCAGCTGGACCAACCGGTGATCATCCCGTAAGGCACGGTCATCTGTGCGGCTTCGATGCGGCGGATCTTGCCGCCTTCGATCTTGAACATCTCGACGATCGCCAGCGTTTCGGGCTTCAACGGTCCTGCGGTGATCTCGCGGCCATCGCGCAGCTTGAACGTCGCATATTTGCCCGAGGGCTGGTCGGCGGCCCAAATGGCGGTGAGCACCCCGCGCTCGCGATCCACAGCGACAAAGCGGCGGTCGCGCACGCGGGTGACGTAGTTGAAGTAGCCGACTTTGAACTGCGCTTCGCAGCTCATACCCAGCAGATCGGCCATCACTTTGAGCGTAGCTTCGGGAATCGCGGGAGCAGTTGTTGCGCCACCACGACCCGGCGGAGGCGGCGGTGGCGCCGGATACGGTGTGGTGCGATTCGTGGTCTGCGCACCGTTCTGAAAGCGGTTACAGTCGGGCGCGAAGAACTCATACTTACCCTTGCCGTCATTGCGTTGGATCGCGCTCAAGTAGGTGTTCGCGGTCAGGATCAGAGCTTCGCGCGTAGATCGTTGCGCTTCAGGAATCGCGGTGGCGAAGACTTCGCCTGGACGACCTAGGTCTTCCATCTGCTTGGCGTAGAACGCATCACGCACGACGAAGTTCTCGATCTCTGTGATCTGCCGATTCACGACCTTTAAGCGAATGGCAACGATGACGGGCAGCGACGGCACCTCGCGCATGGTGCCGAGGAACACGACTTGCCCGGCCTCGACATCGGTATTGAACAAACGATAGGAGCCCTTGGCCTGCGCGGTTCGCCAGAAGCCGTCTCCCGGTTCCAGTCGCACGCCGTCTTCGGTGTTCTTCACGCGCGCCGCCAGCGGGACCTGTGCGGGCTTGTGCGCGATCAGCGCTTCCATGTAGAGGTCGACGAAGTTTTCGAGACACGCGCGATCGCACGGGCGCGGTGTCTGCGCCTGCAGCGATGCCCCCAGCAAGAGAAGAGCGAGCAATGATTTCATGCAGGTCCTATTTCAACTCGATGATGATGGCCCGTTGCGTTCCGCGCACCAGTTCTTCGGTGTGCACGCGATCGCGCGCGTTGAAGCGAATCGTGCCCGGCTTCCAGGAATTCACGGTGACTTCGCCCTTCGCCGTCGTCGACTTCAAGTCGCCGGCTTCGAGGAACATCACCACCACATCTTTGTCGTGAAAGTGCATCGGCGTGGCTTCGCCCACGGTCCAGCGATAGTCCCAGACCGTGACACGAGCGTTATCCAGGATCTGTTTCGCGCCGGGGCGAGGCATCGCCAGCGGGAAGCCCGAGGTGTTCGCCAGAGGAGCCACTGTGGCAGGCTTCAAACTCACGATCAGCTTCGCATCCACCGCCTGCGAACCCTTCTTGTGAAAGCCCACCTTGCCATCGGCAGTGACCGTGACAGTGTCATTCTCAAACGAAGCCGCGACTACGCGGCTTTCCCACACGCGGACCCGATTGTTGTCGATCGCCGGCTTGAGGCTCGACGACTGAAACAGCAGCAGCCCGCTCATCAAGATCGTTAAAGCGCTCATTTCGCCACATCCCGAGCTCTCTGGCTCATTCCGTCTTCCCACGCAGACCAACCCGAATTCATCCCGTACGGGGATCGTTCCATCGTGGCTTGGATCTGATAAATCTTGCCCTTCTCCATTCGGAACAGTTCGAAGATTTCCCATGTCCAGGGCTGCTGCGGACCCGCGGACACCTTGCGCCCGTCTGGCGTTTCGAAGTTCCGCGTATCGCCGGCCGAATGATCGAAGAACCCCAGCACCATCACCAAGCCGCGTTCCGGATCGACGGCCACATAGCGGCGATCGCGAATGCGCGTCACGAAATGCAGCAGGCCGCTCTTGAACTGTTCCATGCAACTCCACTGTGCGGAGTAGTTGGTCGAGGTCTTGGGATCCACACGCTGTTGCCCCGTGGGCGGAGGCACGTTGGTTGTGTTCCCACCGTTCTCAATGCGATTGCAGTTGTCGGCGAACGGATAGTCTCCCTTGCCGTCGTTCGACGCCATGCCGGTGAAGTATTTGTTCGCCGTCGCGATCAACTCTTCACGTGATGCACGCTCGGCAACGGGAATCGATTCGGCCCATGTATACCCGATCTTCTCAAAACCAGCCGCGGAACTCGGACTGCGTTGGATGAACTGCTCGGCTTCGGCGATCTGGTTGTTGCGGATCTTTAAGCGCAGTCCCAGCATCGCGCCCGCGTTCATTTCCTTGATGCTGCCGAAGAACCCGACCGATTGTGTCTCGACGTCCGTGACGAATAGCCGGTACGCGCCCTTGGCGGTCATTGTGTTCCACAGCCCATCGGGCGGGATCAGGCGTTGTCCGTTCTCAGTAAACTTCGAGTCTTTGGCGAAGCCGGCTTTCGATGCGTCATGCGCCACCATCGCGTCCAGGTAGCGTTCGGCCCAGCCTTCCAGACACGCGCGATCACAGATGACGGGAGTACGCGCCTTGGCCTGCCCAAATAGCGCCGTTGCAGAGAGTAGCGTCACTAGAAGTGTGCGCATCAGAAGGCTCCTTGAATACTCGGGAGGATTGTATCAGACGGTCTTGTCGGAGGCGTAACAGAGGTCGCGAAGGCCGCAATTCGCGCACTTTGGATTACGCGCGACGCAGGGACCGCGCCCATGATGGATGATCTGGTGGCTGAACGAAATCCAGCGCTCCTTGGGCAGGATCTTCATCAGATCCCGCTCGATCTTGACCGGCTCTGTTTCTTTCGTCAGGTCCAGGCGTTGTGAGATGCGCTGCACGTGCGTGTCGACCACCACACCGCTCGCGATGCCGAACGCCGTCCCCAGCACCACGTTGGCCGTCTTGCGAGCCGCGCCCGGCACGGTGAGTAGCTTGTCGATATCCTGCGGGATGTCGCCGCCGAAATCGGTCAGCACTTTGCGCGCCGCGCCGATCACGCTCTTGGCCTTGTTGTTGAAGAAGCCGGTGGAGCGAATATCCTGCGCCAGTTCGTCCTGCGATACGGACGCGAAATCCTGGATCGTCGGGTATTTGCGGAACAGCCCGGGGGTCACCTGATTCACGCGCACGTCGGTACATTGCGCCGAAAGAATCGTCGCCACTAGCAGCTCCCACGGATTCGAATGATGCAGCGCACAAGTGACGTTCGGATACAGCCGGTCCAGCCCTTCGAGAATCTTCTCTAAACGGGCTTTGCGTTCTGCTGCTGTCTTGGGTTTGGGAACTTTAGTCAAAGTCGAAGTCACGCTTGGGCGGAGGCTCGTCGGGATTCTCTTTGGCCAGACGCAGCATCTCGTCGAACTTCTTGTTCAGGATGTCCTTCTGATTCTTGTGCTGCTCGACGGACTTCTTGAACGCGTCCTCGCGCCGGCTGGCTTCGCCTTTGAAACGTTGTACCGCCTCTTCCATATCTGCCATGGAGGGTGGTTTCACGTACTCTTTGTGCCGGATGACGGCGGAGAGTTCCGGATCAATCACCAGTTCCGCCTGGCAGCACGGACAAGTAACAGTAATCAGCGCCATTCCAACACAAGTGTAGTACACTGACCGAACATCAGAGGAGGAAAACAGATGGCTGGATTTAGAGACTTCATCCTGCGGGGGAATGTCGTAGACCTCGCAGTCGGCGTCATTATCGGCGCGGCATTTGGTGGCATCGTTGACTCGGTGACGAAAGACGTGATCACCCCGATTATTGCCTCCATGGGAGGACAACCGGACTTCTCCACGATCACCGCGGGTCCGATTCTGATCGGCAATTTCCTGAACGCCGTGATCGCGTTCCTGATTAAAGCGGCCGTCGTTTACTTCGTGATCGTTAAGCCATTCCAGTTGATGATGAACAAGCTGTACCCGCCGCCACCTCCGGGTGGCCCGCCTCCGGCTCCTCCGGAGATTCAGTTGCTGACCGAAATTCGCGACGCGCTGAAAGCCCGCTAAAAACGAAGAGCCTCCGGAGCGATCCGGAGGCTTTCGTGTTTCTGTTGAACCCGACTTAGCGGCGTTCCAGCTTCGGACGCTCGTCCTTGTCGTCGGCGTCTTTGTCGTCGCCCGTCGAACCCGGCTTCTTCTTCAGGGTCGGTCCGCCGTCCTTGCTCTTGTCATCCACCTTGCGGCGATTCTCCAGCATGGCCAGGCGAGTCTTCACTTTGTTGAACTCTGACGTGGTGACCAGATACTCCGGCCGCGATTCCAGGTTGTTCTGGATGTTCTTCTGCGCGTCCGTGATGCGGCTATCGGTCAGCGGGTGGGTGGAGAAGAACTGGCTGATGGTGCCCTTCTTGGTCTTCTCCATCGCCTGAATCTTTTCGAAGAAGTCGACGAAGGCCACCGGATCATAGCCGGTTTTGTACATGTACTGCAGGCCCAGGTTGTCGGCTTCCTGTTCGTAGGCACGGGAGAATTTCAGGAATCCCAGCGGGATCAGTACCTGTGCGGCCTGCCGCATACCGTAGGCTGCCCAGCCGCCGCCCATGAAGATCATCGGCAACGTGGCGTAGCTGGCAATCTGGCCTTTGGTGTCCTGACGCGTACCGTGTCGAGCCGCCACGTGTGCAATTTCGTGCGCCATGACGCCCGCCAGTTCGGCTTCGGTCTGCGCTTTCAGAATCAGGCCCGTATTGACGAAGAAAAACCCGCCCGGCAGCGCGAACGCGTTCACCGCGTCGTCTTCTACCACCTTGATCACGAACGGCACCTGAGCATCGGAGTTCCGCACGATGTTCTGGCCCACGCGATTCACGTACTCGGCGATCACCGGGTCATCGACGATCTTGGCCTGGCGTTCCACTTCCTGAGCAAGGCCCTTGCCCAGGGCGATTTCTTTTTCGATGGAGTAGAAGTTGACGCCCTTGCCGACTTCGCGATTGCCGATCTCATTGGGATCGTTCTTTTTCGCGACCTTCTTGGCGGCAGCGTCGGCCTTCTTCTCGGCCTCTTTCCGGGCCTTCTCTTCCTTCAGCGCGGCGGCTGCGGCGGTCTTCTCATCCTTCGTATCCGCGGCGAACCCGACTGTCGAGAAAGCGGCGATCACCAACAAAACTGATAGGCGACGCATAGGGGCACTCCTCCACTCACAAGTATACTTCTTGCAGATTGGACGCGCGGACGGGGTCCCGGGGTACAAAATTCCGTCGGCGCACCCAGTCGGGCTACCATGGTTCCCTGTGGGGAACACGCTGCGGCTCACCATCCTGATGCCAGTCCGCGACGATTGGGCTTCGGCTAACGAGCTGATCCATCGCCTGGACCGGGCTCTTGCTGCTGTCCCGTGCGAGGCTCTGGTGTTGGCCGTGGACGACCTTTCGGCGACCCCCTGGACCCCCAGCCCGTCGGGGATCGGTAGCCGAATCAAGAACATCCAGAGTCTTCGGTTACGTCGAAACCTGGGGCATCAGCGTGCCATCGCCGTTGGACTCGCCTACATTGAGCAGCACATCCCCTGCGACGCCGTGCTGGTGATGGATGCCGATGGTGAGGATACCCCGGAAGGCGCCGTCCAACTGCTGCAAGACTTCCTTCAGGCCGGGCAATCGAAAACCGTCTTCGCCGCCCGCACCCGCCGCGCCGAAAGCCTGCTCTTCCAGGTCCTGTACCGCCTGTACAAAGCCGCCCACCTGCTGCTGACCGGGATCCCCGTCCGCATTGGGAATTTCAGTGTGATGCCGTTC
>CANIIC010000010.1 GCA_947467395.1 Bryobacterales bacterium | reverse complement strand
GTGCACAGATACGCGCAACTGAGGTTGCCCGTGCAGGCGCCGGCGTTGGCCGGGGCATCCAGCGACATCTGCATGGAGCCGAGCTGCGTTTCTTTTTCGAACTTGCGGCCCAGCATCTGGTCGATGGAGACATCGGCGATGATCTCGATTTCATTGCGTCCGCCGCGCGGTGTGCCGGTGAGGAACGATCCGGAAGCACCGGCGTGGATGTAATTCCAACTGGCCTTGATGCCGCCGAACATCAGCAGCTTGTCGCGGAACGGTTTGAGGCCTTCGAGAATCGGCGGGACTTCGAAATCGGCACCGGTGCCCTTGGGCGTCCAATATTCCATGGCCATGCCGTTCGGAACGTAGAAGGCCTGGAAGCGATGCGGAGCCTTCGTTGCCCCGCGCATCGGCGGCAGCATGGCTTCGAGGAATGGCAGCGAGAGGGATGCGCCCGCAGCTCTTAAGACTGTCCGACGTGAGATAGATTTCGAGAGGAACGCCATGAGTCTCCTTTAATTCGCCGTGCGCATCAGGAATGCGGGGCTCTCTACAATGCCGTGGATGATGGACGACCAGCGATACTGCTGCGTGGCCGCGTTGCGAACGATGCTCCGCACCGCGGGCTGATCGTAATATTCGATGCGGCGTCCGAGGGCGTACGCCATCAGCTTCTCGGTCACCGTTTTCGGGAATTGGTCGGGCTGATCCAGCAGTAGTTTGCGCAAGCCGGGCAGTCCGTCGATGTTCTGGCCGCCGACCGTCGTGCCGGTAGAGAAGACCTTATTGCCGAGTTCGTCTTCGGTCCGCCAGCCGCCGGTGACGTCGTAATTTTCGAGCGCGAAGCCTAGCGGATCGATGACGGAGTGGCAGCCGTTACAGCTCGGGTTGGTGCGATGCTGCGCGAGGCGTTCGCGGATGCCAGGCGGGATCTTGCCCGGAGGCGCTTCGAGGGTCGCGTTCACGCCCGGGGGCGGAGGCGGCACGGAGAGGCCGAAAACATTGTTCAGCAGCCACTTGCCGCGCAGCACCGGCGACGTGCGATCGGGATACGAGGTGGTGACCAGAATGGTGCCTTGCGCGAGCAGTCCGCCGCGCTGATCATGATTCGGCAGCTTCACGCGACGGAAGCGGCTGCCATTCACGCCTTCTAGTCCATAATGCTGCGCGAGGCGCTCATTCACGTACGTATAGTCGGCGTCGAGCAGCGTGCGCAGCGGCAGATCTTCCTCGATCGTGCTGGCGACAAACATCTCCGTTTCGGACTGGAAGCCACGCAGCAGGCTCTCATCATAGAGCGGGTACTTGGTGGGATCGATCACCACGTCGACCACTTGGCGCAGGTTCAGCCACTGTGAGGCGAAGCTGCTCACCAGCGCCTTCGTCGCGCGCGGATCGGCCAGCATGCGCGTCACTTGGGCCTTTAAAACCGCAGGTTTCGTGAGCTCGGTCTTCTCCGCGAGCGTCAGTAGTTGATCGTCGGGGATGCTGTTCCATAAAAAGAAGGACAGGCGCGAGGCGATATCGATATCGCTCAGCTTGTACGCCTTCGGGCCTTCCGCTACGGCAGTACCCTTCACCTGGAACGCAGCGCCGCGCGTCGGATTCTTCACCGGAGGGTTCTTGATGATGCGCAGCAGGAAGTCGGGATCTACCAGCATGCGTTCCAGCGCGAACTGGATGCCTTCACCGAAGCTGCCGCCATCGGCGCGCCCCTGGTTGAAGAACTCCATCAAGGTGTTCACGTCATCGCGCGTCACCGGACGCCGATACGCCAGTCGAGCAAGCCGCGATAGGATCGTCGTCGCGCAATCTTTTTCCTGCGATGCCTGCGCGGGATAACACGTGAAGATCGCGCGACGGCTGGGTGTGTCGGCCTTGGACGTAGGCGCCTTTGCGTCATACGGTCCACCGATGAACACGGCGGCGACGTTCGAAAAGTCCATGTAAACCTGGTCATTCGAGATCACGCGACCCAGCTGCGTGGGTTGCGGCAGACCTTCGGGTTCCCACATCTCGCGCACGAACGAGACGCCGACGGTGTGCGGTCCGGCGGTCACCGGCAGGCGAACTTCCAGGCCCTGATCGCCGGTCAACTGCATGTAGGTTTCCCACGATTCGTCGCCCGCGAAATCCACTTCGCCGTCACCGGCGTAGCTCGCGGCCGCAGGACGGCCTTTGCCTTCGCCGCCCACAGGGAAGCGCTTCAGCAGCTTGCCATCCAGGCGGACTTCCACCTGTTGATGCCAGCCCATGCCCTTCAAGTAGTCCTGATATTGACGCTGCAGGCGCACGCGCACGGTGTACTCGGCGTCCACCGGGAAGGTGTACTTCACCGCAGCACCACCGCGCGAACCGAAGGGAAGATCCTCACTCATGCGGTCGCGCTGCAGAACGTGCAGCGGAATTTCGAAGCGCTCCATGCCTGGCTTGGCCGGAGGCAGACCTGTCGCGAGACGCGTGACCTGACGCGCCACGGACATATATCGTTCCATGTGCGCGGTGGAGATAGAGAGCACGTCCGCGAAGTTATCGAAGCTGCCATCGGCGGTGTCGTCGCCGGGCAACGTGCCGCTTACGTCGACATCCAGCGCCAGAAGATCCCGAATCGCGTTCGTATACTCCGTGCGATTCATGCGATGCACAGCGCCGATGCGGCCCGGATTCGGATTCGCGGCCCAGGCGCGATCCAGCTGTGTTTCCAGGCTTGTGATCACGCGACTGTACACGTCGGAGGCAGGGCGGGGCATCCCCGCAGGTGGCATGGAACCCGCGCGCAGTTTCGTGACCACGCGTTCCCACACTTCCGCATTCGGCGCGGGGTTGTTGATGTCGAGTTTTTCGAGCGAGAGGCCGGAAGTGCGCAGCTTGTCGTTATGACAGCCGATGCAATACGTGTTGATGACGGTTTGCGGGTTCGCGGGCGCTGCTTTGGTCTTGCCTTGGCCCGCAGGAGCCTGGGCGTTCAGCAGGAGCGTAGCCGCCAAGCCACCCATCGCTGCCAGCGAGAGCAGCGTCGCTGCGCGGCGCGATTTCCGATCGACCGGGATCACCATTCTTGCCTCCAGACAAACCTGTCCGCCATTCAGTATAGAGATGCGGCACGCCAGTTGCATGGGGGTTGGTATGCGACATTGCGCGTGGCTCTTCTTACTGGCTTTCCCTCTCTGGGCTGCCGACCCGAATCGGGGTGCGGACCTGATCCGCAACGAAGGCTGTCTCTCCTGCCACACCGCGAACAGTGAAGGCGCCGGGCATGAGGGGAACTTCACGGGTCCTGACTTGGCCGGCCGGCTCGCGACAACCTACACTCCGGCGGCGTTAGCCAGCGCGTTGTGGAATCACTCTCCGGCCATGTGGGAACATGCTCGGGTGCAGCGGCTGGCGCGGCCCGTCGCGAACTCGGCGGACTGGGCCGACATGTTCGCGTATCTGTATTCCTTGCAGTTCTTTGAACGTCCAGCGGAGGTGCGGCGGGGCAAGCAGTTGTTGACCGACAAACGCTGCCTCGATTGCCATCGCTCGGGAGGCCCTGCGGCGGTGCCGGAAAAGTGGCAGAACATCGACGATCCGGTGGGGCTGGTCTTCGAGATGTGGAGCCATGCTCCGGCGATGGCGCGGCGGTCGGCCGAGTACAAACGCGATTGGGCGCAGCTGAACGCGACCGATTTCCGGGATCTGACGGCGTACCTGCAGACGCTTCAGAACACCCCGCGGACCCGTCAGCTAACGCTTCCCGCTGCGGCGACCGGCAAGGCGCTGCATGACACCAACTGCGCCAACTGCCACACCGGAACACGCGCGCTCAGCGTGCTGTTACGCAATAAGACGTGGATGGACATCGGCGCAGGCATGTGGAATCACGCGCCGGCGATGCGCAATGTGCCGGTGGTCAGCGAGGACAACATGCGCAGCATCCTGGCTTACGTGTGGGAGTTGCAGTATCAGGGCACGCCGGGCAATGCGGAGCAGGGGCATCGCACGTTCGATCAGAAAGGTTGCGGGACCTGTCACACCGATCCGAAGACGCTGGCGGGCAAGGCTCCCGATGCGTTCGCGATGGTGTCTTTCAGTTGGGGTCCGGCGCGCGAGATGCACCGGAAGCTGACTGATCAGGGTAAGGCGTGGCCCAAGCTATCGGCAGCGGAGGTCAATAACCTGGGGGCGTATCTGCGGTCGCTGGGGCGTTAGGGAACGGCTTGGGCTTCAGCGCTTCCAGCCGCTTGTTGGGACGTCCACAGAAGTGGTCGGTGAGGCGAGCCTCAATCTGCGCCGAGTTCCACATCGCGGCCGGCTCGCGGCCTTCACATTCTTCGAACGTGGCTGGCCGGGCATGACCGCCCTCGATCACGGACAGCGCTCCGGTCTCCGCGTCCTGCTTGCAGAAAACGACCGGTAACTGGCCGGAGAGCGAGAGGTGGCCGATCTTGGTCCAGGCTCCCGACTTGAACGGCAGGTTCGAAACCCACGTGGTGAACAGGATGTGGGCGCGACGCACGTCTTCCGGTGTGGGCAGAACGTTGGAACGGAAATCGTAGAACTCAACTTCGAGTTCCCCCAACTGGCGGCACACGCCGTAGCCGAGCTTCTCCCCATTCGGACCCCGGCCAAGCGGGATCGCAAACACGTGTCCCGTCTTGATCCGGACTGGCCTCAGAAGTATCCTTCGCGCTTCTTCAATTCCATGGAGCCTTCGCGATCGTGGTCGATCACGCGGTTTTCGCGTTCGGAGTTCTTCACCGCCACCAATTCAGCGATGATCTTCGGCAAGGTGTCGGCATCGGAGCGAATCGCGCCGGTGCAGGGCGAGCAGCCGAGGCTACGCATGCGGCACTTCACCATCTCGACCTTGTCGCCGGGGCCAGGCTTCACGAAGCTCTGTTCCGGCATGATCAGCTGGTTGCCGCGCACGATCATCTCGCGCTCTTTGGCGTAATACAGCTCTGAAATCGGGATGTTTTCGTGCAGGATGTACTGCCACACGTCCATCTCGGTCCAGTTCGAAAGCGGGAACACGCGGATGCTTTCGCCCGGTTCCACGCGGCTGTTGTAGATGTTCCACAACTCCGGACGCTGATTCTTGGGATCCCACTGGCCCAGAGAATCGCGGAAGGAGTAGACACGTTCCTTCGCGCGGGATTTTTCTTCATCGCGGCGGGCGCCACCGAAAGCGGCGTCGTAGTTTCCGGCGCGCAGACCTTCCAGCAGAGCCTGGGTCTTCAGCAAGCCGCAGCAGCGCTCCGTACCCAGCCGGAACGGGTTCGCGCCGGCCTCCAGGGCACTCTTGTTCTGGTGGACGATCAGATTCACGCCCAGCTCCTTCGTGAAGCTGTCGCGGAACTCAATCATCTCCCGGAACTTGTAATTCGTGTCCACGTGGAGAAGCGGAAACGGGATCGGTCCGGGGAAGAACGCCTTCTGTGCCAGGCGGATCATCACGGAGGAGTCCTTGCCGATCGAATACAGCATGACCGGGCGCTGGAATTCCGCCACGACTTCGCGGATGATCTGGAGGCTCTCGGCCTCGAGTGCTTGTAAGTGACTGAGTCTGCTCACCGGTCTCAGTATACCACAAAGAGGACATTGTCTACTAGCAATGTGATGATTCTAGAGCCTTCACGGGAGATCCACAGGATTTGCACAAGCCCACTACAGGGCGCACAATTTTCTGTTGACTACCCTACATCTTGGGGTCTATGATTACGGAACACGTCTAAGCAGGGAAGTGGCCGGAGGGATTTACATGGGACAATTGGGACTAGGTGTTGCTATGAAAACGCGAGATGCTCGGCGGCCTGTGCCGGTGCCGGAGCGCGTGGGAGTGAGTTTCCCGCGCTACTTTACGGCGCACCTGGCGCAGGGCCAGACTCCTTATGATGAGGTCCAGTGGGACCGTCGCGCCGCCACGATTGGCAACGACAAAGGCGCGGTGATTTTTGAGCAGCGCGACGTCGAAGTGCCCATCGATTGGTCCCAGACGGCGACGAACATTGTTGTCAGCAAATACTTCTATGGCAAGGCTGGCTCGCCGGAGCGCGAAACCAGTGTCCGCCAGCTGGTAGGTCGCGTTGTCGACACCATCGCCGGCTGGGGGCGCGAGCAGCGTTACTTCAAGACCGCGGAAGACGCCGAAAACTTCCGGATGGAACTGACGCACCTGATGCTGACGCAGAAGGCGTGCTTCAACTCCCCGGTGTGGTTCAACGTCGGCGTGAAGGAATCGCGCGGTTACGGCTGGTATTTTGACGAAGCGAGCGGCGCCATCCAAAAGATTCAACCGGGCGACCAGAAGCCGCAATGTTCGGCGTGCTTCATCAACTCCGCCGGGGACACCCTCGAATCCATCCTCGAACTGGCCAAAACCGAAGGCATGTTGTTCAAGTGGGGTTCGGGCACGGGTTCGAACCTGTCGCAGTTGCGCGAAGAAGACGCCATCCTCTCGGGCGGCGGCCGCGCTTCCGGTCCGTTGAGCTTCATGAAGGGCTTTGACGCCTTCGCCGGTGTGATCAAGAGCGGTGGCAAGACGCGTCGCGCGGCGAAGATGGTCATCCTGAACGCCGACCACCCGGACGTGGAACGGTTCATCTGGTGTAAGGCGAAGGAAGAAAAGAAAGCCCACACGCTGATCGACGCGGGCTACGACTCCTCGCTGGACGGCGAAGCCTACAGCAGCATCTTCTTCCAGAACGCGAACAACAGCGTCCGCGTGACCGACGAATTCATGCAGGCCGTGGTGGACGACACCGATTGGTGGACGATTTCGCGCGTCAACGGCGAACGCAAGACCCGCCACAACGCGAAGGACCTGCTGAAGCAGATCTCCGAGGCGACGCACCAGTGCGGCGATCCCGGCATGCAGTACGACACCACGATCAACCGCTGGCACACGTCGAAGAACACGTCGCGCATCAATGCGTCGAACCCGTGTTCGGAGTACATGTTCCTCGATGACTCGGCCTGCAACCTGGCTTCGTTGAACCTGATGAAGTACGTCAGCACCGATGGCAGCTTCGACGTGGAAGCGTTCCGCCACGCCGTTGACACGACGATCCTGGCGCAGGAAATCATCGTGGGCAACGCGGCGTATCCCACTGATCGCATCGCCAAGAACTCGCACGAATATCGTCCGCTGGGTCTGGGTTACGCGAACCTGGGCGCGCTGCTGATGTCGATGGGCATGGCCTACGACAGCGAAGACGGCCGCACCTGGGCTGCCGCGATCACCGCGATCATGTGCGGTCAGGCGTACCTGACCAGCGCTCGCATCTCGGCCGACGCGACGGGCCCGTGTGAAGGTTACGCTCACAACGAAGAGCCGTTCCTCGACGTGATCCGCATGCACCGCGACGCGACGCTCGATATCGACAGCCGCCGTGTTCCTGCCGCGCTGTACGAAAACGCGAAGCGCTGCTGGGAAGAAGCGTATGTGCTGGGTCGCGTGGCGGGCTTCCGCAACGCGCAGACCACTGTGCTCGCGCCCACCGGCACCATCGGCTTCATGATGGATTGCGACACCACCGGTATCGAACCCGATCTGGCTCTGGTGAAGTACAAGAAGCTGGTCGGCGGCGGCGTCATCAAGATCGTCAATCAGACGGTTCCCAGCGCGCTGCTGAAGTTGGGCTACTCGCCCGATCAGGCGTCGAAGATTGTCGACCACATCGATTCCAGCGGCACGATCGAAGGTGCCCCGGCGTTGAAGGACGAGCATCTTTCGGTCTTCGATTGCAGCTTCCGCCCGCAGAACGGTACGCGCAGCATCCACTATATGGGCCACGTGCGCATGATGGCTGCGGTGCAGCCGTTCATCTCCGGCGCGATCTCGAAGACGATCAACATGCCGGAAGAGTCCACCGTCGAAGACGTGATGGACGCGTATCTCGAAAGCTGGAAGCTCGGCTTGAAGGCCGTCGCGATTTATCGTGACAACTCCAAGCGCGTGCAGCCGATGAGTTCGGGTACGGCCAAGGGTGCCAAGGCGGCCAACGGTCCGACCGCGGCTCCTGCGGTGAAGGTGGAAGAGAAGATTGTCTACCGCCCGATCCGCCGCAAGCTGCCCGACGAACGCCGCGCGATCACGCACAAGTTCTCGATTGGCGGCCACGAAGGCTACCTCACTGTGGGCCTGTACGACGACGGTTCACCCGGCGAACTCTTTGTCACCATGGCGAAGGAAGGTTCGACGATCTCGGGGTTGATGGACTCGTTCGCAACGGCCATCAGCTACGCGCTGCAATACGGTGTGCCGCTGAAGTTCTTCGTCGACAAGTTTGCGCACGTTCGGTTCGAGCCCAGCGGCTGGACCGGCAATCAGGACGTGCCGTACGCGAAGTCGATCATGGACTACATCTTCCGTTGGATGGCCGTGAAGTTCATCGGCACCGAAGCGGTGGAGAATGAAGCGGGCGAAGCCCCGGTGCTACGTGCGACCGAACCAGAAGCCCAGCAGGCGCTGCCGTTCGCGCAGTCGGTGGCCGATGCACCGAGCTGCTCGGAATGCGGCGGGCTGATGACGCGCAACGGGTCTTGCTACAAGTGCGAGAACTGCGGCTCGACCAGCGGCTGCTCCTAAACGTTCGCTGAGGGGGATCGAAAGCCACTCGGATCGCGGCATTGCTGCGGTTCGGGTGGCTTTCGCGTTTACTGCCGACGCTCTTCGATGGCGGCCAGCTGCGCATCGGTCTTGAGGTTGCTGGTTACCTGGAACGTCCCCGGCACTGTCTTGGCCCGAATCAGGGCCTGATCCGCGTCCGCCCGGTTGGCGACGGCTCCCTCCAGCCGGATATTGCCCTTGTTCACGATGATATGGACGGAGGGGATGGCCTGGAACGCGTAACGCTGAAGCGCGGGATTGCCGTAAATCGCCTGATAGACGGCGATGCGGATGGCGTCGTCACTGGAATACACAGGCAGGACGTTGATCTGGTTGTCGACTTTCTCGACGCCTTCGATCTCCTTCACCGCCTTTTCCGCGTTCGACTTCAGGACAGGCAAGCGGACGTCGCCCTGTAGGGTGACGGTGCGGCCGTTGATGCTGAACGTCAGGTAGTCGAAGACGCCGTACTGGGGAAGTGTCAATAATTCGTGCTGAACCTCGCGAAGGATGCGCGCCTGGGCTTGCGGGCTGGTAGCGCTGCGGTCGACCTGCTTGGGCTGTGCGACGGCTAGGACTGGAAGTAAACACAGGGATAGGGTCAAAGTGCGGAACATGGATGATCTCCTTTCGGGCTCTCAATTCTATAGATTCATCCCGGGTGCGATGCGTTCCTGGTATCGTCAGAACGTGGACATCAACTCGCCCGAATTTCGCCGGACCTTTCCCAAGATCGTGCTCGGCATGGCGACCTTGGGTTTGGCGCTCGTACTGCTGGCCGCGATCCTCACTGCTATTGGTTACAATCAGACGTAACCAAAGCATGAAAAGCAGAGCGGGATGGTGGATGCTGGCCCTAGCCAGCGTGAGTTGGGCGCAGGCGGTCGTCACGGGCACAATTTCAGGCCCGGCTGGACCGCTGGAGAAAGCGGAAATCCGCGCGCGCAACCTGACCAGCGGCGAATCTTTCGGAGCGTTTTCGGCCGCCTCCGGGATCTATACTTTGTCCTTGCCTCCGGGCCGTTACGATTTGTTCGCCACCAAGACTCAGTTCAGCACTGGAACACGCCGTGCCGTGGATCTGGCTGCCGGGACTCCGTTCACCTTCACCGCGACGCTCACTCCGGCGGGCAATTTCGCGATTCCTGGCGAATCTTCTTTCCTGCTGCTGCGCGATCGCTTGGATCCCGTTGCGGGTGACGCCCCGAAAGCCTCCGACGGGCATCCGGATTTGTCGGGCGTCTGGGCTCCCGCGGTCGATACGGAGCCCGATGACACTCCATTGGTTCCCGCTGCCGCCGCGCTGGTGAAGAAGCGTCAGGCCGAAAACACCAAGGATGATCCGCGCGGACTGTGCCTACCCGGCGGTGTGGTTCGCACGAACGCGCAGGACTTGACCAAGTTCGTACAGACCCCGAAACTGCTGGTGATCCTGCTGGAAGGCAGCGCTCCCGGCTTCCGCCAGATCTTCCTTGATGGACGCGCGCATCCTCAGGATCCGAACCCCAGTTGGATGGGTCACTCGGTCGGTCATTGGGAAGGCGACACGCTGGTGGTGGATACGGTGGGCTTAAACGATAAGGGCTGGCTGACGGCCAACGGCCTGCCGCAGACCGAAACGACGCATGTGATCGAGCGCTTCCGGCGTCCGAACCTTGGCACGATTGAGGTGGAACTGACCGTCGAAGATCCTGCGACCTTCAGCCGTCCGTACAAGATCCGCCGCATCCTGCCGCTGGCGCCGAATGAGGAGTTGCAGGAATACGTCTGCAACGAGAACGAGAAGACGGAACACTACGTCGCACACTGATTTCAGGGAGGCCGCAGGTTCATCGCACTTGCGGCCTCTCCCGTGAATTCTTACTTCTTCAATCCGTCCCGCCACGCCATGATTTCGAGTTCCGAACTCACGGCATCCTGAATCACGAGCACCGGGCGCACTTCAAACACGAAGGCCGGCAGCATGGAGCAGAATTTGTGAATCAGCTTCAGGTCGTCGCATTCCAGCAGCATGTTGCCGCCCCATTCTCCGACGCGGATCACGAACATCTCGATCTTGAAGTTCGCCGGCGCTTGCCACTGGCCGAATACCTCAAGGATGCGCTTCTGCGCGTTCTCGTACTCGATCGGGGAACCTTGTGGCCGCTCGTGCCACGTAATCATATATTTCATTGTTTAGTCTCGGGAACAGGGTTACACCGTGCTCGGTGTAGTATGAGTTTACGTTCAGTAGCTGTACATTGCATCGGGAGAGTTCCCTATATTGACTTCTCAACTTCGTCTCTCTGAGTTTGTCGCCACTTTGGCGCTGGCCCAGGACAATGCGTTCGGCCAGCCGCTGCAATCGCAGTTGCGCTCCTGTTTGCTGGCGAACTGGATCTGCCAGGCGGCCGGCGTCGACCCGGAGATGCGCGATGCGGCGTTCTGGGTCTCTCTCCTGCGCTATGTCGGCTGCACGGGCCATGCCCACGAGGTCGCGACGGTGTTCGGGGATGAAATCGCTATCCGCGCCCAGACGTTGGTGCATGATGCCGGAAATCCCGCGGAAGTCATGGGCGACGTCGTGAAGTTTGCCACCGCGGGGCGATCCCCCGAAGATAGTGAACAGATCGTGCAGATGTTGCAGAAGTCCGCGCACGAATGGGCGATCCACAACTTCTCTTCCGGCTGCGAAGTGGCGGACATGCTGGCGCAGCGCCTGGATTTGAATCCCACGGTGCGCGAAGCCCTGCGCTTCACTTTTGAGCGCTGGAACGGCAACGGGTTTCCGACGCACGCCAAAGGGGAGGCGATTCCGCTGGCGATGCGCGTGGTCCATCTCAGCCAGGACATGGAAGCTCTCGGCCGCATCTTTTCTCCTGCTCGAGCAATTGAGGCTGCACGTCAACGCCGGGACCAGACCTACGATCCGGCGCTGGCCGACATCTTCGTCGAACACGGTTTGGCGTGGTTCGAGAAGCTGGACAAGCTGGAACCGTGGGATGCCGTGCTGGCGCTAGAGCCCGAACCTCGGCGTGTTCTGGACGGAGAGGCTCTGGATGCGGCGCTGACAGTCGCCGCAGACTTCATCGATCTGAAATCGCCCTACATGGCGGGACACAGTCGCCGCTGTGCCGAATTGAGCGCCGATGCGGCTCGGCAACTGGGTCTGAATGAGGATGCCGTCACCATGGTTCTGCGCGCCGCGCTGGTGCATGACTTTGGCACTACGGGGGTGTCGAACTCCATCCTCGATAAACCCGGCCCGTTGACGCGTTCGGAATTTGATCGCGTGGAACTGCATCCGATGCTGACCGAACAGATGCTGCGACGCTCCGCCGGGTTGGCTGAGCTCAACCCTGTGGCGTCCGCACATCATGAAAAATGCGACGGGAGCGGCTACCATAAGCGATTGCGCGACAGCACCGGCGATCCGGCGGCCTGCGTGCTCGCCGCTGTAGAGATTTATGTCGGCATGACCATGGATCGTGCTGATCGGGAAGCGTTCTCCCTGGAAGACGCTGCAGTCGAACTCCGGCGATTGGTGGCCCAGGGCGCGCTGGAGCCTCGCGCGACCAACGCGGTGCTCGTTGCAGCGGGGCATGGCGAAGCTATCAAAGCGAGTCGCACCCAGTATCCCGGAGGGCTCTCACGTCGTGAAATCGATGTGCTTCGTCTGGCGGCGCGCGGTCTTACAACGCAGCAGATCGCCGACAAGCTGTTCATCTCGCCGAAGACCACAGACCACCACATTCAGCACATCTACGACAAGATCAACGTCTCCACACGTGCCGCTGCGGCGCTATGGGCGATGCAGCAGAACGTGGTGAACTAGCGGCTTACTTGCCCTTCAGGTGATACAAGTCCTGGTTGTTCTCCTGGCAGACGTACTCCATCAACTCGCCGCCGGGAACGAATGGGATCAGGTAGCTGTTGCCCCATGTGGCGCTATAGGCGCCGGGGTCGTCGATGATGAACTCGTAACGCATGTTCAGTTCATCCAAGCGCGTGTATTTCTCGATGACGTGCAGCTTCTCGCTGTGCGGATGGCCGTCCTGATCCAGCCACGTGCGTTCGTTGAACGCGATCACGTCCACCACCAGCGTGTCGCCTTCCCAGTGGCCGCGCGGTTCGCCTAAGTACGACGGCTCGGGATCCTTGCTGTGCGGACGCCCGTCGGTCGGGATGATGCGCCACATATGCGTGCCGCCTTCCCACACCTGAATCACGCGATCCGGCAGTTGATACATCTGGAACGGGAACGGCGTCGCTTGCATGCGCGGGATGCCCGGAGGCAGGCAGCGCGCTTCGGGATCGTCGATGCCCAGGTTGTCCTGAGCCTTGTCGTAGTAGGCCTTGGTCCACGCCAGCATCGGCACTTCGACCTGCTTTTCCACGGGGGAACGAGCCGGGCCTTGACGTCCGCCGCCGCCGAGGTTCACGACCGTGCGCGGATTCCACGCGCCCTTGCCGTTGCCCAGGTCGGGCTTGCCGTCCGCCAGGCGCGGCGTGGGGCCCGCTTTCGTGCCCTTCGCCGCATCGGGCATGCGTCCGCCCGGCACGGCGGTCGGCAGCGCCTGCGTCCACGCGACCATTGCAAACGCCGCAAGCGCGGCTCCCAACAGAACTACCGGCTGAAATCGCATCCCGACTAGTTTACTCCTGAACGGCGAAGGAGAGAATGCTGTTGCCGGCCGCGATCGCGATGTACTGCTTGTTGTCGAACATGTAGGTCATCGGTGAGGCCTTCCAGACCTGATTGGTCTGGAACTGCCACAACGTTTTGCCCGAGGTCGCATCGGCTGCGACGAGTGCTCCGCTGTTCTCCGCGTAGAACACGATGCCCGCCGCAGTCGAGATCACGCCGCCCGAGGCCGTCAGTTCCCGGCTCACCTGCGGCACGTCCACCTTCACTTCGCCGGTCTGGATGTCGATGCCGCGCAGGAACTTTTCAAAGGTCTCGCCTGGAACTGGACGCGCCGCGCCACCCATGAAGCCTCGGCCCGCCTGCCAGTCGCCCTTCGTGATGGAGAATACGTTACAGCGCTCCAGCGCGTTGAAGTAGTAGAGACCGGTCCCCGGATTGTAGGACGTCGAGAACCAGTTCGCACCGCCCTGGAACCCCGGGCACACATACGTGTTGCCGTCCGCCGTCTTCGGCAGTTCCTTTAGCACCGGCTTGCCGTCGGCGCCGATGCCGCTCGCCCAGTTCAAACTCTTCAGGAATTGCTTGCCCAGTAGCAGCTTGCCATCGGTGCGATCCAGCACATAGAAGAAACCGTTGCGGTTCGCCTGGATCAGCAGCTTGCGAGGCTGACCCTGCCAGTTCGCGTCGATGAGCACAGGCGGCTCCTGCGCATCCCAATCATGCACGTCGTGCGGCGTGAACTGGTAGTACCACTTCAGCTTGCCGGTCTTCGCGTCCAGCGCGATCACGCAATCCGTATACAGGTTGTCGCCCAGGCGATCCGCGCCATCGTAATCCGGACCCGGGTTGCCGACGGGCCAGTACACCAAGCCGGTCGACGCATCATAAGTGCCTGTCATCCACGTTGCGCCGGAGCGGTGATCCGTATTCGCGCCCTGCCACGTGTTTGCGACTTCCTCGGCACCCGGTTGCCCCGGCTTGGGAACCGTCCAGAATCGCCATACTTCTTTGCCGGTCTGCGGATCGTAGGCCGCGACGAAACCGCGCACGCCTTCATCGCCCCCCGCCGTGCCGGTGATGACCAGTCCGCCCGCCACCAGTGGAGCCGACGTGCCGTTATAGTTCTCTTTCGAATCGGCCAGGGTAGTTTCCCACAGCAGTTCGCCGTTGGCCTTGCTCAGTGCGATGAGGTGCGCGTTGTCCGTCAGCAGGAACACGCGGTCGCCTGCTTGCGCCACGCCGCGATTGAAGCCGATGGCCGCGTTGCCCGTGATGCCCTGCGTGCGATTGCGGCGATACGTCCACACCTGGCGGCCGGTGCCTGCATCCAGAGCCCAAACTTGATTCGCGCTGGAGACGTACATCACGCCATCCACCACCAGCGGCGTGTTCTCCACCTGATTTACGTTGCCCAGAGGGAACATCCACTGCATGGACAACTTTGCGACGTTGTTCTTGTTGATCTGCGTCAGCGTGGAGTAGCGATTGCCACCATCGGAGCCGTTGTACGTCGGCCAGTCCGTCTGTGACGTCACCACCCTAAAGCGCCCTCCGTCGAGCTTGCGGAACAGCCGAATGCGCCCGTTCGCCTCGCGGAGTTGCAGGTCGTTGGAGCCTTCGTTCACCACGCGACCGGAGATCCGTTGGCCATCGGTGGTGGTGATCGTGCGCTCAGTCTCGGGCTGGGCTTGATTCCGTTGAAGTGCGTCCTGCCCCAACAAGGCCGTCGCGGCCACAAGTGAAACAAACAAGGTTCGCATTGCCCCATAATACTTGAGATGAACGCCGCCGATCTCTTCCGCGCCCGGGCGAATCGCCTGACCATCGACGCTCTGCCGTCGGCTAACGGCTTTGATCTCGATGCGGCGTACGCCGTGGAGCACGAGATCATGCAGTTGCAGGTTGCGGCGGGTCGCCCTGCGGTGGGTCGCAAGGTCGGCTTCGCGAACAAAGCGATGTGGCGCGTGCTGAAGCTGGAAACGCTTGTGTGGGCGCACATGTTCGAGGACACCGTGGTGCATGCCGAACAAGGTGCCGGGACGTTTTCGTTGGCGGGCTTCCACGCACCGAAGATTGAACCAGAGATCGTGATCAAGATCGGCGACCCGCAGGCTGGCGAAGGTCTCGCCATGGCCGAGTGGATCGCACTGGGTTTTGAGATTGTCGACTGCCCCTACCCGGACTGGAAGTTCACCCCCACCGACTTTGTCGCAGCATGGGGCTTCCACGCAGGCTTGATCGTGGGCGCGCCGGTCGCGGTGACGTCGTCGAATATTGAGGCCCTTTCCACGCAGCTCGCCGAGTTCAAACTTGCGTTGTCGCGCGGCAATGAACTGATCGAGGAAGGGGCAGGGAAGAACTGCCTGCGCAGCCCCGCGCTGTGCCTCACAGAACTTTCGCAAGCTTCGGCAAAACGCGGCAATCCGCTCCGCGCCGGGGAAATCATCAGCACCGGATCATTGACCAACGCGCAGCCCATCGCACCGGGCGAAGAATGGCGAGCCGAGTTGAACGGGCTTCCGCTCGCGAGCCTGCGGGTGCGCTTCAGCTAAAGCGGGATCACCAGTAGCGTGCCAACCGTACGCGAATCCTGCACGACGATACGTTCGATGAACTTCGCACCCGTCGCGCTGAGTTCGATCTTGTCCAGATACACGCCCGTAGAGAAGATGCTCATCGCGCCGTTGCCCATCGTGCGCACTACCAGGTAGCTCGACCGGCACACTGCCGTCGTTCCATCGAAGGATTCCACCACCAGCCCGCTCTGCTGGTGCGTGTAGCGATGCGGCTCATACACATTGATCTTGCGGAGTCCCGTGATGCGGTCCGCTAGCATCCCTTGTCCGCGGCACTCCATCAGCGGCAGCAACATGCCTGCGTCCAGATTCTCGCGCGTGATGATGCGGTAGAGGCACTGCTCGGTAAACAGCCCCGGCCAGTCTTCGATGCGATCGTCGTCAATCGCCCGAATGTAGCGAGCCTGTAAATCGTCAATGAGACGTCTCTGTGCTTCGTTCATCATCACAGACCCATCAACGCTCTGTAGCCGGTCCAGAACCCGCGAAGCGTCGCCTCCGTCGCACGCGAGCCTCGAGCGGACTCCACCGCGCTGCCTCCCATTTCCATCACTGCGCTCGCATCCACGCCCGTGCCGCCGACCCCGCGCTGCACATACTCGCCGATCACTCCGTCATCGATCGACACATACCCCGCCGGCCCGATCAGGTTCGCCTGCATCAGGCGCATCTGTCGAAGCTCAGGCGTGTCGTCTTTATAGCCGAACACCGTCCAGTGCAGCTCACACTTGTTCGGGCCCTGCGGCGTCAGCTGCCGGATCGCAAGCGTGTTGTAGATCTGCTGATTCACGCAGGTTGGGAAGATGGATTGAATCGCGACGGTGATGCCGTCTTCAAACTCCTGCGTGCGATGCAGTAACTCGGGCCCGGCTAACCCCACATCCTCAACCACATTGCGCAGCCCGGCTTTTTCGTACTCGCCCCCTTCTTTGAGCGACGCGCCGATAGAGAAGTTCATCGTGTTCCAGCCGTCGTGTTCGATGGTGATGCCGCCGTCCATCGTCAGACGGTTCAGTTTGAACGTCGCGTAGAACGCATGCAGGATGGTCGCGTGATACGGGTCGCGCGAGTTCTCCATGTACAGCTTCCAGTTGTTGTCCAGCGTCTGGTGATAGTAGCCGATCACCTCCACGGGCTTGTGAAACACGCGCCGCATGTGCGCGGTCATGGCCGGGCCGATGTATTGTTCCAGCGGCTCCACGTGATGGCTGAACGTGCCGAACACCAACCCGCAGTAACTTTCGACGCGCAGCTTCTCCAGGCCATGGTTCGCGTATTCAAAGGTTTCGGGCATGCCGCCCTGTCCATTGACGCCCTTGTGGAACGGCACGCCGACCAGGTCACCTTGCAGATTGAAACTCCAGGCGTGATACAGGCACGTCAGCTGATTTTTCTTGCCGCCCGCATCCACACACACCAGCGCGCCTTTGTGCGAACACCGGTTCACCAGCCCGTGAATCGCGCCGTCTTTATCGCGCGTCACGATTACCGGCGTCTCTCCGATGTACGTCGTGCGGTACGAGCCCGCTTCTGGCAGTTCCGCATCCAGGCAGAGGTAGTGCCACGTCGGACCCCGAAAGATCTTGCGCTGTTCTTCGGCGTAAATCTCTGGATCCGCCAGCACTCGATACGGTGCTCGCGTGACGCCTTCATCTGGCCACTTGAGTTGACTCACGTTCTCCCCCAAACCGAACTCCCATCATAAACACGACGACCGTCGCGATCAGCATCGGAACTGCCGCCCACTGGAAGATCCTTGGTGTCGACCAGCCTGCGGCCACCATCCATCCTCCAAATAGCGGTCCCAGGATACCGCCGCCGCGACCGATCCCCAGCGCCCAGCCGACGCCCGTCGACCGCACGCGGACCGGATAAAACAGCACGGCCAGCGCGTTCACGCTCTTTTGTGCGCCGCTCACACAGAACCCTGCGGCAAACGTCGCGACGGAGATCGCGGTCAGCGATGAAGGAATCCCCACGATCACGACGAACACCGCGCCGCCCGCGTACAACCACCCGAGCACGCGATACGGCCCCAGGCGATCCATCAGGGGGCCACTCAAAATCCCTGCCACAATGCCGCCCACCGAAACTAGCGTCGACACCAGAATCGCTCGTGGCTGCGCCATCCCCTGCGACGTCAACATGGTCGGCAGCCAGCTCTGCAGGAAGAAAAACTCGAATAGGTTCATGAAGAAGACGACCCACAGCAAGGGTGTTCCGATGCGATGCTCGCCATCGAATAACCGTGCCACCGGAACGCGACCTTCTTGCGTTCGGAGCAACTGACCCGATTCCGGCAGCGCCCACCACAGTAGCGGCAGCAGCACGATCGGGAGTATCCCGCCGATCAGGAAGATCGAGCGCCAGCCGTGTTCGGCGATCAGCGTCGCCGTCATGCCGCCGCCCAACACGGAACCCAGCGAGAACCCGCAGAACATCGCGACTGTTACCGTCGCACGCCGATGTGGAGCTGAGTTTTCACCCGTCAACGCCAGCGCGTTTGGCATCGCACCGCCCAACCCGATGCCCGCGATGACGCGGTAAATCATCAGGTCCGCGACGCCGTTGGCTTGTGCAGTCAGCAGGGTGAACATGCCGAACAGCGCGACGGAAACCAGAATTGTGCGCTTGCGGCCCCATACGTCAGCGAGAGGCCCCAGGGTCAGCAAGCCGCCCATCAGGCCCACGAGTCCCGCGGAAAACACGGGGCCCAGAACGGCTGGTGGGATCTTCCATTCCGCGGCTAACGCAGGTCCAAGGTACCCGATCACCTGTGTGTCCAACCCGTCCAACAACACGACGAGCGAGCACAGTAAGGCGACCCTCAGTTCGCGAGACATTCAAGCAGTATGGCAGGAATTAAGGCGTGCGCTTGTCGCGCGACGTGGATTATTTGAGCTCACCGGGGGCGTAGTAACCCTGGCGTGCGCGCACCACCATGTCGCCCACGGCGGTGACCTTCACGTTGATGGCGTGATACTTGCCATCACGGATCAGAGGCTCCGGGCGATACAGCACGTTGTACTGATGCCGCAGTTCATTCACGATGTTCACGAAGGACTGCCCCAGGTCTTCTTCCTTAAATGGGAAGTACGCCAGGCCGCCGGTCTGCTCCGCCAGGTACTTCAGGACCTTGTCGCCCGTCGTCGCGTTGTGGGTGATGTTCGTGGAAACGGTGTAGATAACGCAGTCGGCCTTGTGCGCCATCTCGAGAGCCTGCTCGCGGCTGAACTGACTCAACGTATCTTCGCCATCGCTCATGATGATGATCGCGCGGCGATACTTGTCGTGCGGCTCATCCTTGGTCAATTCCTGCGACGCGCGATAAATCGAATCGTACAGCGCCGTGCCACCACCGGGCAGCATGCGGCGGATGGCGGTCGTCAGCGCGGCCTTGTCTTCGGTCAGCTTCACCGCCAACTGCGCCTGCGTATCGAAGTGCATGATCAGGCCCTTGTCCTGACCCGCGCGCATCGCGGTGTTCACGAACTCGACGCCGGCGTCCTGCAGAAAGCGGAAACGGGTGCGAATCGAGTTGCTGGTATCGATCAAAATCGCCAGACGCAGAGGGAGGTCGCTTTCGGCGGTGAACTCCAGGATCTTCTGCTTGCGTTTGTTTTCCGTGATCTCGAAGTCGTCCTTCTTCAAGTTCGTCATGAAACGGCCCTTCTTGTCCGTCACGGTGAACAGAAGGTTGATACGGGTCACGTCCAGAGTGATGGGCGTGTCCGAATCGGCGGGCCCGGCCTCGAGCGTAGTCGGAGCGTCTTGCGCGAAGGCCCATGCCGACAACAAGAAAAGGAGAAGCCCAGTGCGTTTCATGGCTACCTCAAATTATAGTCTGGCCAGCCACTGCTGAAGTTCCGCCGGAATCGGGGCTTCCACCTGTACCCGCTCTCCCGTCGCCGGGCTGTCGAATCCGATCCTCCACGCATGCAGGAACAAGCGAGGCGCGTCCGCCTGCTTCGCGGGTCCGTAGATGACGTCGCCCGCCACCTGATGACCCAGGCTCGCTAGATGTACGCGGATCTGATGTGTGCGGCCCGTGCCGATCTTCACTTCTAGCAGCGTGAATTTTTCGAAGCGCTGCTTCACTCGATATTCGGTGTGTGCCTCGCGGCCGGTGCTCAGGCTGCAGGTCATCTGCGTTCGCCGCACCGGATCGCGCGCGATCGGTTTGTCCACGCGGCCCATCTCATCGCGAACCTTGCCGCGCACCAACGCAAGATACGTCTTGTCCACCGTGCGGCCCGAAAACTGTTCCGCCAGCGACCGATGCGCTGCATCCGTGCGCGCCACCAGCAACACGCCGCTGGTGTCCTTGTCCAAACGATGCACGATCCCCGGCCGCAATTCGCCGCCGACTTGCGAAAGCGCCTGGAAGCGATGCACCAGCCGGTTCACCAGCGTGCCTTCGTGATTTCCTGCGCCCGCATGTACCACGACGCCCGCTGGCTTGTAGATCGCCAGCACTGCGTCGTCTTCATATAAAACATCGACCGGCACATCTTCTGGAGTTGCCTTCAACGGCGGCGGCGCAGCGGGATGCACTTCGACCAGTTCGCCGCCCTTCAGTAGCGTCGAAACCCGGGCCGTGTTGCCGTCGATCGTCACCTGCCCGTCCTTGATCCAGGACTGCAAGCGGCTGCGGCTATATTCGGGGAGCTGTTCCTGCAGGAAGTGATCGAGACGCTTCATCACGTCCCGTTCCCCCGCAGTCAGCGAATGTGTGGTCACTTGGTTGTCGGCCGTGCCGACACAAGAAACACCGCGACTTCCGCAAACAGGTTCGGGAACGCCGTCACCTGTTTTTGTCCCGCCACGAAGATGCGCTTTTCCACGCGCCAGCCCTCTTTCGTCGCCAGCGATTCAAAATCCAGCACGCTCAGGAAGTGAATGTTCGGCGAATCGTACCATTCGTGCGGAAACCGCTCCGTGCGCGGAGCCCGGCCTGTCCACATCGTCGACCAGCGCACCGAATAATGTCCGAAGTTCGGGAACGCCACGATCGCTCGCTTGCCCACGCGCAACATCCCACGCAGCACTTTCAGCGGATCGCGCGTTTCCTGCAGCGTCTGCGAAAGAATCACGTAGTCGAACACCTGATCGGGATATTCGTTGACCGCCGATTCCAGGTTGCCTTGGTATACCGACACGCCCCGCGCGATCGCCTTCTGGACGCGCTGCCCCGAAAGCTCTACGCCGCGCCCATCGACCTGCTTCTTTTCTTTCAGCCACTCCAGCAGTTCGCCTTCGCCGCAGCCTAGATCCAGAACGCGGGTGCCCGGTTCCACTAACTCGCCGATGATCTCGAAATCACGGCGTTCGTAAACGTTACGCACGTGCGGGGGCCCCCCGTTTGGCGGTCAGTTCGCGGAACGTGCTCGCCAGGAACCCGCCTACCACTTGCGTCTGCGATTCCACTTCCACCAGGAACGCATCGTGCCCGTAGCGCGATTCCAGATCGCAATACGCGACGTCGCAGTTCCGCGACCGCAGGGCCTTCGCGATCTCCAGCGATTGGTAGCTGGGATACAACCAGTCCGATGTGAAGCTGATCACCAGGAAGCGCGCCCGCGCCCCATCGAACAACGAGGTGAGTGACCCGCGCGTTGTCAGATCGAACGTGTCCATCGCCCGCGTGATGTAGATGTACGAATTGGCGTCAAAGCGATCGACGAACTTGTAGCCGCGATAGTTGAGGTAGCTCTCTACCTCAAACTGCGCCACGCCTTCCGACGCGCGAATGCGCCGACCGAACTTTTCGCGCATGCTGTCATCACTCATGTAGGTGATGTGGCCCACCATGCGAGCCAGCTTCAGCCCGTTGCCCGGCAACTTCCCGCCATAATACTCGCCGCCGTTCCAGTCCGGATCGGCCATAATCGCCTGGCGGCCCACTTCGTTGAACGCGATCTGCTGTGCGCTGTGCTGGCAGGTGGTTGCGATCGGCAATGCTGCCGCGACGTGTTCGGGATACGTCACCGCCCACTCCAGCGCCTGCATCCCGCCCATCGACCCGCCTGCGACGGCCAGCAGTTTTGTGATGCCGAGCTTGTCCACGACCTTCTTCTGCAGCCGCACCATGTCCGCGATCGTCACCGGCGGGAACGTCATCGCCCAGGGCTTGCCCGTCGCCGGGTTGATGGAGCCCGGTCCGGTCGTGCCGCGGCAACCTCCCAGCACATTAGTGCACATTACGAAGTATTTGTCGGTATCGAACGCCAGGCCCGGTCCAATCATGTTGGCCCACCACCCGCCCTCGCCCGCGGCGTGAGCATCGCCCGAAAACGCGTGTTCGACCAGGATGGCGTTCGTGCGTTCCGCGTTGAGTGTTCCGTACGTCTCATACGCCGCGTCCACCGGACCCAGCGTGGAGCCGCAGTCCAGTTCCAGCGAATCAAACGTAAAGATTCCAGCTTGGGTGACCATGGAGACTTGTACCTTCAGTGTACAAACAATGACGAAAATCTTCGTGCGCCTGCCATCGTCACTCTCTGAGTGAGGGTTTGCGTTAACGCTTGCCGATCACCAGGCTGATGTCATCCGGGTTGATGAGATCGGGTACGGTCCACCCGTCCAGCCCGTATTCCGACATGCACTGCTCGGCGAAGCCCTTGTATTTCGCGCTCTGGCCCATCATGTCCGCCACCATCAGAGCCTCAAACCGGATGCTCTCGTGGTTGCCGAAGTAGTTGCGTTCATATAGCTCGTGGCGTCCGCCGAACTCTGTGCCCATCGCGTCCCACATCAGCTTCATCAGCTTCACGCGTTCTTCAGCTGAGTAGCCGTTTGACCCGCGCACATACTGATCCAAATACTTCCGCGTCTCCGGATTCTTGAAGTCCGCCGCGTGCGACGGCAGGTAGATCAACGCGCTGGCCAGCACGTTCTCCACGACCTCTTTCAGCTTGGGATAAATGGTGCTCGCCGCGACGCGATACGCCAGGCCGTAGTCCAGGTTGGGCAGTACATATCCCGGAGTCCAGATCTTCGTCGTGCGTGCCATCGCGTCTGTCAAACCCCAGAACAGGTTGCGCCAGGCGATCACCTCACCGACTTGCGCCTGAACGCCCCGGAAGTCCTTCGCGCCCGTCGCCTCCACGCATTTCAGCAACACGCCCGCGATGAAATCGAGCTTCACCGCCAGCCGCACGCACCCATGGAACATGAAGCGCGGCAGGAAGCCCGAACGTGGGAAGAAGTTATTCACCTTGTCGATATCGCCGTATGCGAACACGTTCTCCCACGGCACCAGGACTTTGTCGAACACGATGATGGAATCGTTCTCATCCAGGCGGCTCGAAAGCGGGTAATCGAACGGGCTGCCCGTTGCCGCAGCGGCGAACTCATACGACGGACGGCACAGCAGCTTCACACCCGGAGCATCCGTCGGCACGATGCAGACGAACGCGAAATCCTTGGTCTTGATCGGCAACGCCCCGTTGTTGGCGATGAAGTTGTATTGCGTCAGTGCCGATGTAGTGGCCACCACCTTCGCGCCGCTCACGATCAGCCCGGCGTCGGTCTCTTTTTCGACGTGCATGTACACGTCGCGGCATTCTTCCAACTGTTTGTTGCGATCCACCGGCGGATTCACGATCGCGTGATTCACGAACGTAACTTCTTCTTGCGTCTTCTTGTACCAGCGCCGCGCGTTTTCGTCGTACGGCTTGTAGTAGTCCGAATTCGCCCCCAACGTCGCCAGGAACGCGGCCTTATAGTCCGGACTGCGCCCCATCCAGCCGTATGTCACCCGAGCCCACTCCGCGATCGCATCTCGCGAGCCGACCATCTCTTCCACATTTTTCGGAGCCTGGAAGAACTTGTGCGTGTAGCCGCCTGAACCGGTGTCCGTGGGTGTCGTGAGGACACTCTTCTTGGGTCCATGCAGTGCATCGTAGAGACGCGCCATCATCCGAACGGTGTTTCGAAATGCAGGGTGCGCCGTGACGTCTTTGACGCGCTCGCCGTAGATGTAGATCTCGCGCCCATCGCGAAGGCTCTCGATGTACTCGTCTCCGGTGAACGGCTTGGTGCGGGCGGTGCTCTGGCTCATTACGGATGCGATAATATCACGGAGGTTACTGGCCATGATGAATCGATTGACCGCTCTGTTCCTGGCGCTTCCGCTGTTGGCATCCTCTGCTGTGAAGACTGATTTGTTGGTCTCTACCGCCTGGCTCGCGGACCATCTGAAGGATGCGAACGTGCGCGTCATTTATGTAGCCGCCGCGCGCACCGGCTTCGATGCGAACCACATCCCTGGTGCCCAGTTCCTCGCGCTCTCCGAGCTCGCCATCACCAAGAACGGCGTCTCAAACGAAATGCCGGAGGTCTCCGACCTCCAGACCATGTTCCAGACACTCGGCGTGTCGGATAACACCAAGGTCGTCGTCTACACCGAAGGCTCCGTCCTCCCCGCCACCCGCGCCTTCTTCACGCTCGACTATCTGGGCCACGACAACACCGCGCTGCTCGATGGCGGCATGGAGCAATGGACGAAAGAAAATCGCCCGGTAACAAAAGAAGTCGCGACCGTAGCTGCCGGCAAGTTGACCCCGAAGGTTCGCCCGCAACTGATCGTCTCCACCGCCGACGTCCAGAAACAGGTCGCCGCCCCCGCCGCGAACACGACCCTCCTAGATGTCCGCACCACCAAGGATTTCTCGGAAGGTGGCCACATCCCTACGGCGTTGAACGCCAACTGGGGCGATACGCTGGTCACTGGCAGCTCTGTTCTGAAGTCCGAAGACGCCCTCCGCCGCCTCTACGCGACTGCTGGTGTGGATCCCAAGAAGACTGTAGTCACCTACTGTAATTCCGGGATGCAGGCCACCGAGGCATACTTCACCCTCAAGTACCTCGGCTACGACGTGAAGATGTACGATGGCAGCCTGGGTGAGTGGAATAAGACGCCTGGTACGACCCTCGCCAAGTAGAGTGTGTTAATCTTATCCGATAACGGTTAATCTTGGGGTTTGACGTTCCCAATGCGTTGATTCCAGGAAGAGTTCCCACACATGATCAGATTCAGCAGACTGTGCCTCTCATTCGCGGTGGCGGCATTGTCCGTAGCTAGCGCCTCCGCCGGAGTGGTGAAGTTCACCAACACCACCGACACGATTGCGGTCAGCACGGGAACTACGCTGACGAGTGCGTCGACCTACGAAGCACGTATCCTGTTTACGACCGCCCTCAATCGGTTTGGGATGGTGTTCAACGAATGGACCAACGGACAGGAAGATAAAATGCTGACGGCCGGGCCTACCGGCCTGACTGGATACAACTATCCTGTGTTCGGTTCGATGCTGAACGGATCTCCGGCGGTTTCGCTGAATACCTGGCACCACATCGCCATGGTTTATGACGGTGCGCAGGAACGCCTTTACCTTGACGGCGTGCTGGTCTCTTCGCGTGCGTCAAGCGGTTCCATCGGCAATGCGGCCGGTCTGCCGTTCATCGGGGCTCTCTTCCGTGATGCCGCTACGACCCCGGCGTTCGGTGGTTACTTGGATTGGCTGCGCGTGTCCAATGTGTCCCGTTATTCCGGTGCGAGCTTCTCGGCTCCTGTTGCCCAGCCGGCGACGGACGCCAGTACCCAGCTGTTGTACTACTTCGACGAGAACTCGGGGACCACGACTGCGGACCAGAGCAGCTTCGGTCGCACCGGTACGCTCGGCACCGGATTCGGCGGCGCCACCTCCCCGACCTTTACTGCGGATCCCGTTACCCCCGCTCCGGTCGGTACTCCGACGTTGTCCGAGTGGGCCATCGCTTTGCTGGTCATGGCGTTCATCGGAATCGGCGCGACCAAGATCCGTAAGGCTCCGGCCCTCTAAACTCTTCCCCAAGATGACTTTCGCCCGGCTGAGCAAACTGCTCGCCGGGCGATTGTTTTTTACGGAGGAGATTCTTTCAAGGAGTGCCTCCGGCAGAAAGCTCGTGTTGGGGGGCGAGTGAATTTCTGCCTGGAGGCGTGCTGCGGTTGTTACAAGCTCTGACGCGGCACCCTTCCGGTTTCTTCCCACTTTTTAGAAACTTTTTTGACAGCCGCTTTCGCCCGGCCTTGGTATCATGAAAGTTGCTGTAATCACTACAGTAACCGTCGTTTCCCTCAACAAAATGTCTCAAGCCTCTCATCCCCTGAAACTTGCGTTCGGGTTCTCCTTTGAGGACCTTTACACCCGCGAAGGTGCCGTCCGTTTGGATGCGGCCTTCCTGCACTCGCTTCAGGAGTCCGATGCCAGCCTGCGCGCCCGTTTGGGCGAGGCCCGGCAGAACCCGGATTCCCTGGAACGCAAGCAGGCCAGTGAGCTGATCATCGCCCTGGCGCCGTACCTCGAGGACTTCATTGGGGAGCTGTTCGGCATCCAGCCGCAGATCCAGGCTTTGCAGGCTCGCCACAATGACCTCGCGCCGATGTTCGCGTTCAAGCGCAAGTTCATCCAGAAGAAGGCGATCAGCGGCGTCAAGGAAGAGCAGGCCAACGCCATTAACGGAGCCGCGCTTGCGGCCGAGCTCGAAACCAGCTTCGGCGAGAGCCTCAGCGAATCGACCTTCTTCGAACACGTCAATCGCTGGCTGGACAACGAAGACGAACACAAGGAACAGCTCGAAGTCGCCGCGAAGTATGCCGCGTGGGCCGCGCTCTCCGAATCGGGTCGCGAGAAGTACGGCCACCACAGCGTGCTGTTCCGCGTGCCTCACAAGCTGGTGATGGAACGTCTGGTTCCAGTGGAAGCACTGACCACCCCGAACGGCGTCTTGAACCAGATCCTACCGGCTCACCACCTGCGTCATCGTGAAGGCTTCCAGCTCACCGATGCGGGCACGAACCTCGCGGGGGCAATCGATCAGGCCAACTACTGCATCAAGTGCCACAACCAGGGCAAGGATTCCTGTTCCACCGGCCTGCGTGAGAAGGACGGCTCGTTCAAGGCCAGCCACTTCGGCGTCACGCTGAACGGCTGCCCGCTCGAAGAGAAGATCTCCGAGATGAACCTGGTCAAGCAGAACGGCAACCCCATCGGTGCGCTGGCGATTGTCACCATCGATAACCCGATGACCGCGGGCACCGGCCACCGTATCTGCAATGACTGCATGAAGGCCTGCATCTACCAGAAGCAGGAACCGGTGGACATTCCGCAGATCGAAACCCGTTCGCTGAAGGACGTGCTGGAACTGCCGTGGGGCTTTGAAATCTACAGCCTGCTCACGCGCTGGAATCCGCTGAACTTCTCGCGGCCCGTGCCGAAAGCGGACACAGGCTACAAGGTTCTCGTCGTCGGCCTCGGTCCCGCCGGCTTCACGCTGGCGCACCACCTGATGAACGACGGCCACACGGTCGCCGCTGTCGATGGCCTCAAGATCGAACCGCTGGACCCGAACGTCAGCGGCGTCACTCCGCTTGGCGAACGCGTGGGCTTCCGCCCGATCCACGACGTCACCGAGCTCTACGAATCGCTGGATAACCGCGTTCTCGCGGGTTTCGGCGGCGTGGCCGAATACGGCATCACGGTTCGTTGGAACAAGAACTTCCTCAAGGTGATCCGCCTGATGTTGGAACGCCGGGCGCAGTTCTCCATGTTCGGCGGCGTGCGTTTCGGTGGCACCATGACCATCGAGAGCGCCTTCGAAATGGGCTTTGATCACATCGCCCTGTGCGCCGGCGCCGGCCGCCCCACCGTCATTCCGATGAAGAACGGTCTGGCGCGCGGCGTGCGTCAGGCTTCCGACTTCCTGATGGCGCTCCAGCTCACCGGAGCCGCGAAATCGAACTCCGTCGCGAACCTCCAGCTCCGCATGCCGGTCGTCGTGATCGGTGGCGGCTTGACCGCGATCGACACGGCCACCGAATCCATGGCCTACTACGTGGTACAGGTCGAGAAGTTCCTGGAACGCTACGAAACGCTGGTCAAGGAAAAGGGTGAAGCCGCTGTCCGCGCTGGCTGGAACGCCGAAGAATCCGAAGCCGGAGCCGAGTTCCTGGAACACGCACAAGCGATCCGCGCCGAACGCGCCGCCGCTGCGAAGGAAGGCCGCCAGCCCAACTTTGTTCCATTGCTGAACAGCTGGGGTGGTGTCACGCTGGCCTATCGCCGCCGGTTGATCGATGCGCCCAGCTACACGCTGAACCACGAAGAAGTGAACCTCGCGTTGCAGGAAGGCATCCGCTTCGCCGAAGGCCTCACTCCGAAAGAAGTCGAACTGGACCAGAACGGCCACGCCGCCGCCCTGCACGTCACCAACGCCGCGGGCGAGCCGCAACGCCTGCCGGCGCGCGCGATCCTGGTCGCGGCTGGTACGCAGCCGAACACGGTGCTCGCCCGTGAAGACGAAGCCAACGTGTTCCTCGACGGCAAGTGGTTCCAGACCGTCAATGAAAACGGCGAGCGCGTGAAGCCCGAAAAAATCGCCAAGCCGACCACGCCCACCGTGCTCATGAACATTCGTGAAGACGGCCGCGCCATCAGCTTCTTCGGCGATCTGCATCCGTCTTTCGCCGGCAACGTCGTGAAGGCCATGGGTAGCGCGAAGCAAGGTTACCCGGTGGTGAGCCGTACACTCGCCCGCCGAGCCGCCTCCGCTCCCGCGCCTGCCGCGTTACAGGCCCAACTCAACACCGAACTGCGCGCCACGGTGAAGGAAGTGATCCGCCTGACGCACAACATCGTCGAAGTGGTGGTGAAGGCCCCGCTCGCCGCGCGTCAGTTCCAGCCGGGCCAGTTCTATCGCCTGCAGAACTTCGAAACGCTCGCCCCGCGCGCCGACGGCACTACGCTCGGCATGGAAGGCCTCGCGCTCACCGGCGCGTCGGTCGATCGCGAACAGGGTTTGCTCTCGACGATCGTGCTCGAAATGGGCGGCTCGTCCGACCTTTGCGCCATTCTCAAGCCCGGCGAACCCGTCATCCTGATGGGTCCTACGGGGACGCCCACCGAAACGCCCGCGAAGGAGACCGTTCTCCTGGTCGGAGGCGGCCTCGGGAACGCCGTGCTGTTCAGCATCGGCCAGCAGCTGCGTGCCGAAGGTTCGCGCACGGTGTACTTCGCCGGCTACAAGAAGCTGGTGGATCGCTACAAGGTCGACGAGATCGAAAAGGCGGCCGATGTCGTGATCTGGTGCAGTGACGAAGCCCCCGGCTTCGAACCCACGCGCCCGCAGGATCGCAAGTTCGTCGGCAACATCGTCGAAGCGATCGTCGCGTACGCCAGCGGCCAACTCGGTACGCCGCCGATCCCGCTCAACATCACGGATCGCATCATCGCCATTGGTTCTGACGGCATGATGGCTGCCGTTGCTCGCGCCCGTCACGGCGTGCTGCAGCAGTACCTCAAGCCCGAACATCACGCCATCGGCAGCATCAACTCGCCGATGCAGTGCATGATGAAAGAGATCTGCGCCCAGTGCCTGCAGACGCACAAGGACCCCAAGACCGGCGAAGAAACGGTCGTGTTCTCCTGCTTCAATCAGGACCAGGATCTGGACAAGGTGGATTGGAGCAACCTCCGCACGCGCCTGTTGCAGAACGGCGTGCAGGAGAAGCTCACCAAGCAGTGGATCGACCGCAGCCTGCACCAGATCGGTGCGCGCGGTGCGAACGGTACCGCTGTCTAACTCTACTTCGCGAGTGGCACGAACATCACGTGCCACTCACCTTCCTTGGTGACGTGCGCGCGATGGCCCTTGCCGGTCATGTCTTCGATCAGCAGCACGCTGCCTGGCCCGGCTTTCACGATCTGCCCGCCGCCGATTTCGATCTCGACGTTGCCCTTCAGCGTGATCAGGTACTGACGCTGGGGAGCCGTGTGCCAGTCATCCCAGGTGTCGGCGCCGCGCGTCGCGTAGCGAATGCTGCCCGGCTTCAGTAGGTCGGCCTGCGGGCCATTGGCCGTGATGCCGCTAAAAGTGATCTCTTCGGCGTGGGTCTCGCCATCGGTGCCAGAGAAGATGCGGATCCCCTTGATCGGGGTTGTCTTGGGCGCGGCGGCGGGCGTCTGGGCCCCAGCTACCATCCACAGCACGCACGTCAGGGCGAACAATCGGAAGCAACGCAGCATAATCGCTTCAGTGTACTCCGTCAGGCCGCTACACTGAAATTACCGCCATGCAGAATCAGCCCAAACCGAAAAAGCCGAACATGTTGGGCTTGGCCATCGTCACCTATGCCTTGGTGATCGGAGTCACGCTGCTTTCGGTAGCGGCCTACTATTTCTACCTCTCTCGCGTGGCCCCCGGTGACAATATCGAAGCCGATCAAACGAAGCGCATGTTAGTCGGAGCGGTCTGGGTGCCGATCTACGAAAAAGCGACCTACGTGGAACCCGCATCGGTGCAGGAAAAAGAGATCGCGACGGGTACGGTGAAGTTCCGCACCGGCGATCCCGCGGGCGAAGTGCTGGGGTTCTACAAAACGTCGCTAGAGCACAGCGGGTATCTCACGAAACCCACTGGAACCGCTGGAGGAACGCTGCAAGCCGTCGGTGATCGGGGCAAGGTTAGCGTGCTGGTGACGGTGACCAGCGGGCCTGAAAACACAACGGGCGAGATTCGCACGTTGCGCCACATCCTTCCGGGGGACGCAAAGGGAACCTCGCCCGCTTACTAAGGTCTGACGACCCGTTACTTGGGTTGCTTCACAAGGCGCAAGTACGGCTTCACCGTCTTCCAGCCTTCCGGGTACTTTTCTTTCGCCATTTCGTCGGTGACGGCAGGCACGATGATCACGTCGTTGCCCGAGGTCCAATTCACCGGCGTCGCCACCTGGTGCTTCGCGGTCAACTGCATCGAATCCAGCACGCGCATCACTTCGTCGAAGTTGCGGCCCGTGGTCATCGGGTAGATCAGCATCAGCTTGATCTTCTTGTCTGGACCCACGATGAACACCGTACGCACCGTCGCGTTGTTCGCGGCCGTGCGGCCTTCCGAAGTCTCGCCTGCATCCGACGGGAGCATGTCATACAGCTTGGCGACCTTCAGTTCGGGATCGCCGATCATCGGGTAGGTGACCTTGAAACCTTGCGTCTCCTCAATGTCGCCTTCCCACTTGTGGTGGCTTTCGACCGGGTCTACGCTGAGGCCGATTACCTTGCAATTGCGCTTCTGAAATTCCGGCACCAATTTGGCGACATAGCCCAATTCCGTCGTGCAGACGGGCGTGAAATCCTTCGGGTGCGAAAAGAGAATGGCCCAGCCATCGCCGATCCATTCGTGGAAGTTGATCGTGCCCTGGGTGGTTTCGGCCGTGAAATTCGGCGCGGTATCGTTAATCCGTAGAGACATGCGTTGCTCCTATATTCTTATAATACAGGGGTGTTCGAACGACCCGCACCCACAGACCACCCGATCCTCGATATGCTCGCCCGACGCTGGAGCACGCGAGCTTACACGACGCAATCCATCGAGCCTGAGACGCTGCGCAGTCTACTTGAAGCCGCGCGCTGGGCGCCTTCGAGCGGTAACGGCCAGCCGTGGCACTTCCTCATCGCGCGCAGGGAAGATACTGCCGCGTTCGAGGCGCTCGGCAGTACTCTGGCGGGTGGTAACGCCTGGGCCAAGCAGGCTGCCGTGTTGATGATCGCCGTTGCGTCGCTAGATCGCGGGGCCGGCAAGCCGAACGCCACCGCGTTATTTGAGCTCGGTCTGGCGTGCGAGAACATGGCGGTGCAAGCCGTGGGCCTTGGCCTCTCGATGCACATGATGGGCGGCTTCAGTGCCGACAAAGCTCGCGAAGTTTGCGAGATCCCGGAGCGCTTTCAGCCGGTTGTGGCGATCTCCATAGGCTACCCTGCCGATCCCAACACGCTCTCTGAAGAGCTGCGCGCGAAAGACCTCACGCCCCGCACGCGCAAGCCGCTGAGTGAAATTATCTTCACCGGCAAATGGGGCCAAGCAGGAGGACTCGAATAATGGAACACCGCAAAATCGGATCGCTGAACGTCTCCCTGGCAGGGCTCGGCTGCAATAACTTCGGCTGGCGCATTGACGCTGCCGCCACGCAGGCTGTGGTCGATGCGGCCTTGGATGCAGGCATCAACTTCTTCGATACGGCCGACGTCTACGGTGCCGGACAGAGTGAAGAGTTTCTTGGCAAGGCGATCAAAGGCCGCCGCGACAGGATGATCATTGCCAGCAAATTCGGGATGAAGATGGGGCACGGCATGGAAGGCGCGCGCCCGCATTACATCGAGAAGGCGCTCGACGACAGCCTGCGCCGCCTCGGTGTCGATTGCATCGACCTGTATCAGTTGCATCGTCCTGATCCCGAAACGCCGATCCTCGATACGCTCGAAGCCCTCAACAAGGCCATCAAAGCCGGCAAAGTGCGTGAGATCGGTTGCTCCAACTTCTCGGTCGAACAGTTGCAGACCGCTCGTCAATCGCACGGTCCCAGCTATTTCGTGAGCGTGCAGAACGATTACAGCCTGTTCAAGCGCGATCCGGAAACCAACGGCGTCCTGGCCGAATGTGCCCGCACGGGTATCGGCTTTCTGCCGTACTTCCCGCTCTCCAATGGCTTGCTGACGGGCAAGTATCGCAAGGGCTTGGCTCTCCCGCAGGGCAGCCGCGCCCAGGATGGTTTCGGGCCGAAGGTCTTTACTGAAGAGAACCTCGCGCGTGTGGAGAAGATGATCAACTACGCCGAATCGCGCGGCCACACGCTCCTGGAGCTGGCGATGTCGTACCTGGCGGCCCGGCCTGAGGTGTCGAGCGTGATCGCCGGAGCAAAAACGCCTGATCAGGTTCGCGCCAACGCCGCGGCCGTGTCCTGGAAGCTGACCGCCGCCGAGGTGGAAGCGGCCTCTAAGCTTTAGGCCAAACCGGAATCAGGCTTTCGTCTTCGCGATCCAGCCGTCGATCTGACGCTCCATCACATTCATAGGGACGGAGCCCGTGCGTAACACCACATTGTGGTATTCGCGCAGGGAAAACTTCGTCCCTAAAGCCTGAAGGGCCTTCTCGCGCAGCTCGATGTATTTCAGTTCGCCCATCATGTATGAACAAGCTTGGCCCGGATACACGGCGTAGCGTTCAACTTCGGAGGTTTCGATGCCGTAATCGATGCCTTGCTGCCGCGTCCACTTCTTTGCGTGCATCCCGGTATCGACCACCAGACGCCGCGCACGGAACAACTCGGAATCAAGCTGTCCCAGCAGGCCCTCCGCGTCGCCGTCGTACCAGCCCGATTCCGCCGCCAGTCGTTCCGCGTAGAGGCCCCAGCCTTCGCTGTTCGCCGAAATCCCGCCGAACGCCCGCAACTGCATGAACTTCGGCAGCGCCTTATCTTCCACTTGGATCCCGATCTGGAAGTGATGCCCCGGCACCGCTTCGTGATATGCCAGCGTCTTCAGTCCGAACTTCGTCATGCGCTCGATGCGGCGCGGGAACTGTACTACGCCCGGACGAGAGCCGTCGGCCGACGGAGCATTGTAGTTCGCCGCCGCATTCGCTTCGCGGAATGTGGGGAAGGGTTGCCCGATTACGGGTGCCTTCGGCCGCAGATCGAACAACGATTCGGACCGCTTTACCGCGTCCTGAATGATGGCGTTGAAATCCTTCATCACTTGCTCGCGACTCGCTTCGCCGGTTGGATTCGGATACTGCAAATCGAGCTTCAGTTTTTCAATGCGATCCTTCACCGAACCCTGCGTGCGGCCCAGTTGGCGGAATAACGTGTCCATCTGCGCCTCGATGGTCGCCACTTGCCGCAGTCCGATCTGATGAATCTCTTCCGCGCTTAAATTGGTCGTCGTGTAGCGGCGCAGGAAGTACGCGTAGGCCTCGTCGCCGCCCTTGAGCCGCCACAGCCCCGCGTCGTCGTTCGACTTCGGTAGCTGTGCTTCCAGTGCCGCAATCGCCTTCTTCCACGTCGGATACACCTGCGACGCGACAATCTTCTCTGCCTCCGCCTTCAGCTGCGCTTGTTTGGCGAGCGGCAGATCTTTGATAGAAGCGATCTTGTCCGCGAACGTGGTGACGAACGGGTTGCTGGCTGGCGCAGGGTCTGCGAAGCTTCGCATCTGCTTGATGGTCGCTTGCAGGATGAAGCGCGGTGGGATGATCCCTTTACCTGCAATTCGCTTTGATTCTTCGATCGCTTCATCACCGCGAGCCTTCACTAGCCCCAAGGCCGCAACATAATTTTCTGCGTCCCGAGCCTTCGTCAACGGGCGGCCCACCGTGAATCTCTCGACGACGTTCACGTTCCAGCCGTTCATCTGCTGTAGCGGGAACGAGTAGTCGAGGAACGGTTCTTCGTCGACGACGATGTCGAGTTGCCACTCCATCACATCGGCCCACAGCCGTTGCGAATCCGTCATCTTCGCGCGATCGAACTTGCGAAGCTCGAGCAGTCCCTTCCGCGCCAGCGCGATGGTCTTACGCGATTCGGCGAGAGTGACTGGAGCCATCGTGCGCTCCAGTTTGTCTTGCTCGGCACCGGTGAAATACCGCTGGCTTGTGGCGAGCGCGGGACTGTTGCGCACCCATTCGTCCGTGAACTCGCGAAAGAAATCGTCGATCGTGCGTGGGGCTTGCCCGAACGCGATCTCCGCACCGGCCGCCGCAGCGACCAAACAGAACGTCCTGCGCTGCATAGAGCGCCTCCTGTTCTACTGTTGTGATTTACTGCTGACCTGCGTGCGCACGCGCGGTGCGCTCGTTCAGATCCCGCAACACGGCGAGTTCCCGTTCGGTGGGTGGCTCCGTAGTCCCCACTTGTTCTGCGACCTTCAACGCCCAGCCGGTTTCGGCCACGACCTGTTCCACCGTAACACCCTGGTGAACGTTGGTGAGCGTCAATTCCTTCGTTTCCGGGTGGGGTTCGAGAATCCCCAGATCCGTGATCACCGCCGTCGGTCCACGACCCGGCAGGTTGCGCTTCGACCGGCTATCGCCACCTTCAAAATGTCCGCCTGAAGTGAGGAAGTCCAGCTTCTCAACGAACGCGCGCTTGTTGTGGCGCAGCGTGATCAGCACTTCGCCGCAATTCGCCGCGATCTCCTGTGCGCCGCCCGCGCCAGGCAACCGTACCTTCGGCTTCTGATACGTGCCGCCGATCACCGTGCTGTTGATGTTGGCGTATTTGTCGATCTGCGCCGCGCCCAGGAACCCCAGCGCCACGCGCCCGCCCTGCAACCAGTAGGCGAACATTTCCGGAATCGACACTACGGCATCCGCAGTCTCCGATAATTCGCCATCGCCGATGGAGAGCGGCAATACCGACGGCTTCGCGCCAATCGTGCCTGACTCGTAGATCAGGATCGTATCCGGAGCATGCGTCTGCCGCGCCAAATTCGCGGCCGCGCTCGGCAGCCCGATCCCCACAAACAAAGGTGCCCCATTACGGATTTTGCGAGCCGCAGCGATCGTCATCATTTCATCGCTAGTGTAGTTGAGGCTCATTTACTTGCCCTCCAACACGCGCTTGAATTCCGCGAAATCCTTCGTGTTTTTGATGTGTTTCTCCATCCACGCGGTGAATGTCTCGCGATCCTTGGAGATGTCATCCCATCTTTTGTAAAACGCGTTGTTGCGCGCGTAGTAGCCCTGCGCATAGGACGGAAACGCACCGCCCTTCACTTCGCACACGTGTCCCACCACCCAATACGGCAGCACCACCGCGTTCGGAGGAGCCTGCAGGTCATCCACGATTTCTTCCACCGTAACGATGCTGCGCTTGGCCGCCAGGACGGCTTCTTTTTGCACGCCGACGACGCCCCACATCTGCACGTTGCCCTTACGATCTGCCTTCTGCGCGTGAATCACGGTAACATCCGGACGATGCGCCGGAACCGCCGCCAACTTCTCGCCGGTGAAGGGGCAGTCGATGAACTTGATGCGGTTGTTGTACTTGGTGAGGTCCGTGCCGATGTAACCGCGCAGCACACCAAACGGAAGATTCGCGGCGCCGGCGGCATACATCGCAGCCATGCCGGCGTGGGCGTGCTCCTCCACTTCAATTGGTTTCGGCCAGTCCTTCTCTACGGCGTCGCGGAGGCGGTGCAAGCTGCCGACGCCCGGGTTCCCGCCCCACGAAAACACAATCTTCTTGACGCATCCCGAGCCGATCAACATGTCGTAGATCACGTCCGGCGTCATGCGGATCACGGTCAGGTCTTTCTTGCCCTGACGCACGATCTCATGTCCCGCCGCGTACGGGATCAGATGAGTGAATCCTTCGAGGGCCACAACGTCACCGTCATGCACCGACTCCCGGATCGCCTGGGAAAGAGTTGTGATGTGTGCCAAGCCTCTATTTTGCCACGAAGGGAAGCCGATCATTCGCCGACGGCGTCACTGTTATAATCTCGTCTACATGGCCGTTTCCTTCATCCGGAAAATCCAAAAGATTCTGGAAAAACCGGTGCCACCCGCTCATATTCGGGAGCGCAACATTCAGGTGATCATTCCCTGGTACGAGCGCTTCTGGCGGGAAATCCGCCCGCCGAAGGCCGTTGCGTCCGCGCAGGCGCCGATGAGTGCCCTGCAACGCCGGATGATCTGGATCACCCTGGTCGCGGTGGTCTTTGGGGCGGGCGCAGTGTGGGGCGTGAATTATCTCTCTGAGGCCCCGGCTCGAGCCGACGCAGCCTATCAGCGGGGGATGTCGCGCATTGGTCCGGGAGATTATGCCGGTGCCATCACTCAATTTTCTGAATCCATCCGGGTCAAAGAGACCGCCGCTGCGTTTCTGGAACGCGGCAACGCTCACCAGAACCTCGGTCATGCTCAGGATGCTCTAGCGGACTGGGCTCGGGCGATTCAGATCGATCCGAATCTGGCTGCGGCGTTCGCCGCCCGCGGGACCTTTTATCGCATTGCCGGCGACTTAAGCAGCGCTCTCACAGATCTGGATCGTTCGATTCAGATTACGCCAACTGTTGACGCCTTCTATCAACGGGGCCAGGTTTATCACGCTCTGGGGCAGTTTCAGAAGGCCGTCGACGACTACTCGGAGGCGATCGCTCTCCGCCGTGAAGCTCCTTATGTCTACCTGGCGCGTTCCCTTTCGCGCAGAGCGCTTGGCGATGAGGATGGGTACCGAATAGACCAGAACTTGGCTGCTGGATTGCAGCATTCGTCGGACGATCGATAATATTGAATATGTCCGCACCTCTCTCCAAAGCTGCTCCGGCTCCGCTTACTCCAGAGCAACAGGCTCAGCGTCGTAAACAGAGGCGTCTGGTGATCTTCACGCTGTTCGGGCTTGTGCTTGCGGGTTCGGTCTGGCAAGGGGTTCTGTACCTGACTAGCGCTCCGGAACGGGCCGAAGCCTTGGTGCAGGCCGGTATCAAGAACCTCAGTCCTGGGAAGTATGAGCAGGCGGTTCTGCGGTTCAATGAAGCGTTGGCGATTGAGCCGAATTCCTGGAACGCGCACTATCAGCGTGGGATCGCCGAGCAGAACTTGAATAAGCCGGACGATGCGCTAGCCGACTATCAGGCGGCGTTGCAGATTAAGGCTGACTTGTTGGAGGCTCGGATCGCACGGGCTGGCATCTACGATGAAAAAGGCGACCATCGCCACGCTGCCGAGGAACTCACCAAGATCATCGCGCAGAGACCTACGGTAGACGCCCACTACCGGCGTGGCGACGCTTACGCCCAATTGGGTCAGCACGCTGAGGCGATTGAAGACTACACGTGGATCATCAATGAAGTCCGCGATGCTCCGTTGGCGTATTTCTCGCGAGCCAAATCGCGTCGCGCGCTAGGGGATTTGGATGGTGCCACTGCCGATGAAACTGCGGCCACGTCCTTCGATCGCAGCGCGGATTTCAAGAAGTAGATGTTTGTCCCTCTCACGCCGTTGCGGTTTCTGCATCGCGCGGCGGGCCTCTTCGGATCGCGCATCGGCATGGTGTGTGGAGAGCGTGAGTTCACCTACGCCGAACTGAAAGTCCGCGCCGAGCGCCTTGCCATCGGACTGACGAAGCTCGGGATCGCCCCAGGGGACCGCGTCGCGTATCTCAGCTTCAACGTGCATCAGTTGTACGAGGGCTACTACGGCGTTCCGCAGGCGCGCGCGATCCTGCTCCCGTTGAATGTGCGCCTGTCGGAACCCGAGCTGGCCGCGATTCTGCGGCACGCGGGCGCCCGGGCGATCTTGTTCGAAGACGAGTTCGCGCCGCTGGTTGAACGCCTGCGTGGCTCCTGTCCATCACTTGAATTCGCGATCAACATCGATCGCGACTATGAAGCGATGTTGGCATCGGGGCACGAAGAGCAGGCGGACATCTTCAGCTACGATGAACTGGCGATTGCCGAACTCTTCTACACCAGCGGTTCGACGGGAGCGCCCAAAGGTGTAGCTTTATCGCATCGCACGCTCTACCTGCACGCTCTCGATTATGCGCTGCAATATCGGCAGGCGGAGACGATGATCGACTTGCAGACGATCCCGTTCTATCACGCGAATGGCTGGGGCCGGCCGCAGGCCTCGACGATGTTGGGGACCAGGCAGATCCTGGTGAGGCGCTTCGAGCCGGAACACGTATTTGAGTTGATTCAGCGGCATCGCGGCACTGACATGTGCCTCGTTCCCACGATGGCGAATGCGTTGCTGAACTCGCCGGTGCGTGAGATGTACGATTTGTCGAGCTTGCGCCACATCAATATGGGGGGCGCGGCGAATTCCCCGGAATTGGTGAAGCGCATCGAGAATGCATTCGGTTGCGAATGTTCCACTGGGTACGGACTCACGGAGACGACTCCGGTAATCACGCATACCGAGCCCAAGGGTTCGGCCGTGCGCCTTCCCGATGACGAGCGCCACGTGCGTCAATCAAAGACCGGCTGGCCGCTGCCGGGCATGACGCTGCGTGTGGTGGATGCCGAGTTGCAGGACGTACCCAAGGACGGTATTAGTGTCGGTGAGATTGTCGCCATGGGCGACCACGTCATGGACAGCTACTTCGGTGAACCTGCGGCAACGCAGGCCGTGTTTAGCGGCAACTGGTTCCACACCGGCGACATGGCAACGTGGGAGCCGGACAACTACATCAATATCGTTGACCGCAAGAAGCAGATCATCATCTCCGGCGGGGAGAACGTTTCTTCCATCGAGGTGGAGAACGCGATTGCGGCGCATCCCGCAGTGGTGGAGTGTGCGGTGGTCGCGGCCCCTGATGAACGCTGGGGGGAAGTGCCGGCAGCGATCGTAGTGCTGCGTTCGGCCTTGACCAAGGATGAATTGATCGAGTTCCTCACGCCTCGCTTGGCGAAGTTCAAGCTGCCGAAGATCGTAGAGTTTGCAGCGCAGCCGTTGCCCAAGACAGGTACGGGCAAGATTCGCAAAATGGAACTGCGCGAGAAGTTCTGGGTTGGACAGAAAACAAGGGTGCACGGATAATGTTCACGGTCAAGATTGCAGTGGAACCCGAGGCTCAGGACGAACTCATCGCGGAGCTGTGGGAAGCGGGGACACTGGGAGTCACCGAAGGCCCGGGCGAAGTCGAAGCCTGGTTTGAGAGTGAAGATGCGGCTGCGCGTTTCGGGAAGGCCGAGCCTGCGCCGACCATCGACTGGGTGACGAAGATTCAGGACGAGTGGCCTGCTCTTGAAGTTGGCGAGAAGTTCTTCGTCGTGCCGCCCTGGAACACGGACCCTACGCCTGCGGGTCGCTTTCGCCTGGAGATCAACCCAGGCAATCAGTGCGGTACTGGCCAACATCCCTGTACGCAGAAGTGTCTCGCTGCGATGGAACAACACATTCGGCCCGGCGATCGTGTGCTCGATGTGGGCAGCGGCTCCGGCATCTTGTCGATTGCGGCCCAGATGCTGGGGGCGGGGAATGTCATCGCCTGTGATATCGATCTGGAAACGGCTCGCGTGGTGCCGTTCTTTCAGGGCAGCGTGGATGCGGTGAAGTCTAACTCCTTTGATGTGGTGGTCGCAAACATCAGCGAAGATGTGCTGGGACCGCTGCTGCCGGATCTGGAGCGCGTCGCAAAGGTGCGCATCCTGTCGGGCTTCCAGAACGACGAAGGCGAGTGGACCTGCGTCGTTCGGTAGTTACTCGGGCTTGTTCGGATTCTCCGGCCATTTGTGCCGTGGATAACGCCGCATGAGTTCCTTGCGGACCTGCGGATAGAGACGTTCCCAGAAGCCTTTGATGTCGGTGGTCAACTGCACGGGCCGATGATTCGGTGCGAGCAAGTGCACCACCACAGGAGCGCCGTTGATCTTGGGCGTCTCCTGCATCCCGAAGAAATCCTGCAAGCGCGATTCAATCCACGGCGGCTTGCCCGGTTCGTAATGCACCTTGACTTGCCGACCACAGGGGAGCTTGATCTGTCCCGGCGCAGCTTGATCCAGGCGTGGTGGACGCAGCACTTCCAGCAAATTCGCATCGCGCAGTTCGGCGAAGCTGATCGACGTGGCACATGCATCGCGCAGGGCTTGCTCGGCATCGATGGTGATCCCGGCCAGAGCGGCTCGTGAGGTGAGTTGGTCGAGAGCATCGGGATCGAAGAACTTGCCGAGCCCGGCTTCGAGGGCTTTCTGTGCCAGTAACTCGCCCGCTTCTTCGCAGGGAGCCGCGGGTGCGCGCGTCTCCTCGATGACCAGTTGATCGTAGACCAGTGCGGAGACGTGCTCGACACGTTCGGCGGAGCGGTTCCATTCGAAACGATTGCGTTCCGTCGTGCGATCTAGCAGCCATTCGGGCTCGATGGGTGCGGCGAGGCGCACGAGGGGGACGCCGTGCTCGCGGCGCTCTTCGATATCGACGGCGACCAAGAACTCCCAGCGGCAACTTGGGAACTTTGCGGAGCCCCCGCCGGACAGCAGCAGTTCTCCGTCGCGCCGATGCCGCGCGATGCGGTCGGGGAAGGCGGCCATCACGCTTTGTAGGAGCTCTGCGTCCCCGGCGCGATCGCGTCCACCGATCTGGCGACGGAGCTGATCGTAGACGCGCTGCGTCTGCGGCGTCCAGTTGGCGTCGATCAACGCGAGCAGGTCGGACGATCCACGCTCGCCCGCACTCAAGACGGCGGCGACGGCGCAGCCTTTTTCGGGCACGCCGCGATGTTTCGCTTCGATCACTAACTTCGCCAGTCGCGGGGCGAGCGGCAGACTCGCCATCTCCGTGGTGATCGCCAACTTGTCGAGCAGCGTGCTTGCGGCATCCCACGCAGCTTGCGGAGGAGGATCCAGCCACTCCAGACGATGCGTGTTCATCGCGCGCAGATGCAGCACCAATTGCGATAGTTCACGTCGCAGGATCTCCGGTGTGTCGGTGGCAGGGCGATGGTGAAACTCCTGTTCTGTGAAGAGACGAATTGCGCGGCCCGGCCCCAAACGGCCGGCTCTGCCTGCGCGCTGTTTGGAAGACGCCTGACTGATGCGTTTCACTTCGACGGACGGAAGTCCTGTCCAGGGTGAATCAGACGCGATGCGCGCGAGGCCGCTGTCGACAACAGCTCGCACGCCTTCGATGGTGACGGAGCTTTCGGCGACGTTGGTGGAGAGGATGATCTTGGGGCGATCGGCGGGCGACACGGCAAGGTCTTGTTCGGCGGGAGACAGATCGCCGTGCAAGGGCACCACTAGCAGATTCGCGCGGCGGGCCAGTGGTTCCAGGGCTCGGGAGGCGCGGCGGATTTCGGCGGCGCCGGGCAGGAAGACTAGGATGTCCCCCACTCCCAGCAGTTTCTCGACGGCGTTGGCGACCTGGGCTTCCAATGGTTGCGCGGAGGTCGGTGTGTACTCGATGGTGAGCGGATGTTGGCGGACTTCCTGTGTGAAGACCGGGCAGTTGTCGAGGTAGCGGGCAATCGGCGCGGCGTCGAGCGTTGCGGACATGACGATGATGCGCAGGTCGGGGCGCGTGGTCTTCTGCAAGCGCCGTAGCAGCGCGAGCGCGAGGTCGCTTTCGAGATGGCGCTCGTGAAACTCATCCAGGATGACGGTCGAGATGCCCTTCAATTGCGGATCGGAGAGTAGCCGTCGCGTGAGTACGCCTTCCGTGAGGAACTTGAGACGCGTCTTGGGTCCACTGACGTCTTCGAAGCGCACTTGGAAGCCGACAGTTTCGCCCAGCTTCTCCCCCATCTCCTGGGCGACGCGCTTTGCCGCCATGCGCGCGGCGAGGCGGCGGGGTTCGAGGACAAGGACGTCGCCTTTTGACAGCAGCGCGGGAGGGACGCGCGTAGTCTTGCCTGCGCCGGGTGCGGCTTCGATGACGATGTTCGATGCTGCTTCGGCGACGATGCGCGGCAGCAGATCGTCAATGGGAAGCCTCATGCTGTGATCGCCTGAATTGTGGTCGGCGAGTTGCCTTCGAGGCGATTGTTCACGTAGATGTAGGCGGCCTTACGCTCGTCTTTCATGCGCTGCAGCAGCTTGCGCAGCGCCTCGCGCGCTTCTGGGTTCTCATCCTGCACGCGATCGTAGGGCGCGAATTGTTGCACTGCCTGTTCGTAGGGGCGGCCTTGGCGGAGCAGAGCTCGGGTGACGGTGAAATCGGTGGTGAAGGCGCCGGGGATCGCCATTTGTTCGGAGAGCAGCGGCATCTTGGTCCACGCGTTGAAGACGTGTGCGACCTGATGCTCGCGCAGCATGTCGAAGTAGTGCGGCTGCAGGAACTCGCGGTTGCGCACTTCGACGCCGTAGCGGAACGTCTTGGGGAGTTGTTCGAGAAACTCGTCAACGGTGCCGAAGAATTCGCGCGGCGGCGTCGAACGGGCTCCGAATTCGAAGATCAGCGGGCCGATGCGGTCGCGATAGGGTTCGAGCGGTTCGAGGAACAGGGCCTTGAGTGCGTCGGCATGGAGGTAGGAGAGATTCTCTTGTCCGGCGCGCGTGCCATAGCGGGCGTGGCGCGGGAAGATTTCGACCGTGACTTCTTCGGGGACTTTCAGCGCGAACTTCAGTTGTGGCGGTGCCGTGGTGAAGAGCTTGCGCCAGAAGTCGGGCGTGGGGAATTGATAGAAGCTGAAGTCGCCGCAAACGGTCGGGAAGACTTCGGCGAACTCGGCGAGGCACTCGGTTTCAAACTTCTTCTGCGAGAATTTTCCGCGTGTGATATAGCGGTCGCGGGAGTAGATCTGGCCGAGCCAGCCTTCGTATTTCCAGGAACTGGTCCCGACCCAGATGTTTTCGCGTGCGAGGTCTCGCAGGCGCTGGCCGAGACCAGCGCGGTCAAAAGAAGACGGTTCTTCGAAGAGCGAGAGATTCAAACTAACGGGCGCGCGCCGAGCGGTTGTAGTAAGGATCAGCGCCGGCTTCGAGCACACCATTTGGCAGCACTTTAATCATGACCGGCGCGGAACCGTTGCTGTACTTCGACATCTGCGCGGCTTCGTGCCCGCGTTTCACCAGCTCCTGGCCCACTTCGAGCGGGATGCGCTCGTCGAGCCAGAGGCTGTTGATGTTCCAGGCGTGATTGTCGAGGCTGGCAACAAGGTGCCGCGTCTGATAGCGCGGGTTCTCGACGGAGACCTGTGCGTCGAGGCCGTACTCCATCGCGTTGAACAGGACCTGCAGCAGAGCTTGATCCTGCACGTCGGCGCCGGGCGTCGAGAGCACGAACGCGGGCGAGCCGTCGGCTTTGGTGACCAAGGTCGGGGAGAGCGTCACGCGCGGGCGCTTACCGCCTTCGAGTTCGTTGGGGTGGCCGGGGATCAGCACGAAGCTCTGCGCGCGTTGGGTCAGCGGGATGCCGGTATCGCCGGCGATCACGCTGGGCATCCAGGCTCCCGAAGGGGTGGCGGAGAACATCACGCCGTCTTTATCGACCGCGTTCACGCAGGTGGTGTCGTGCGAGATCAGTTCGTCATCGATCTTGTAATGCGCCAGGTTCTCGGTGGTCGGGTGGGGCAAGGTCTTGCCGTGGATCGAACCCGGAGAGAAGACCATCGACGCGCGCGCGGTGATCAGCTTGGCGCGTTCCTTCGCGTATTCCTTGGTGAGCAGCGCTTTGTAGTCCAGCTTGCTGAACTTCGGATCGGCGTAGAACGTGTCGCGATCGGCGTAGGCGAGCTTCAGGGCTTCCACCTGGCGATGAATGTAGTCGGCTGAGTTGAGCGCGGGTTTGTCGGTGAAGGTTTCGAGGATGTTCAGCGTCTGGATCAGATCCGGACCCTGGCTCCAGAAGCCGGGCTTGTAGACGGTGTAGCCGTGGAAGGTGGTGGCGACGGGCTCTTCCACATCGGCGTGGAAAGCGGCCATGTCTTCGTAGCGGAGCAGGCCGCCGTTCGCCTTGCTGAAGGCATCGATCTTGTGAGCGATTTCGCCGCGGTAGAAGTAGTCGCGCACGGCGTCGATGGCGGCTTTGCGATTTTTGCCTGAAGCTAGCGCCTTCTTTTCGGCATCGGCCATCGCGCGGAGGGTTGCGGCGAGCGTCGGCTGGCGGAAGATTTCGCCGGTCCTGGGCGTGCGGCCGTTGGGCATGAAGTGGGCCTTCGAGGTGGGCCACAGTGTCAGGAACTCGACAGAGTTCGCGAAGGCGCGGGCGCGCATGTCGTCGACGACGTAGCCGTCGGCATGTTCGATGGCGGGGGCGATGACTTCAGCGAAGGACTTCGTGCCGAATTCCTTGAGTGCAACGAGTCCAGCGTCGACCATGCCGGGGACGAGGGCGGGCAGGATGCCGGCGTTGGGCATGACGCCCTTGAGACCCTTGCCGTCGTTTTCAAACGTGGCTTCGCCGGGCTTGAGGTCGCGCTTGCGGAAGAAGTCGGCCGTGGCGGCTTTCGGCATGGTGCCGACGCCGGCGATCGAGTAGACCTTGCCTTCTTTGGTGCGGATCAGAATGGGGGCTTCGCCGCCCATGCCGAAGTGGGAGAGTTCGGTGACGGAGGCCGCAAAGAGTGTGGCGACACCCACGTCGACGGCATTGCCTCCCGCGACACTGAGTTTCATCCCCGCGTCGGTGGCATAGTCGCTGCCGGCGGCGATGGCGGCGTTGGCTCCACGCACGGCCTGGCGCAGCGGTGGCTCACTGCGGCGCGATTGTGCGTTCAGGGCAACAGAGGCGATCGCGAGTACGGCGCCTGCGGCAACTGCACTCAAAACAAGCTTTTTGCGCATGGAAACTCCCGGCCTCATTATAATGGTTTGGACACATGGAAGTAGATCAGAGACAGCACGCCGTCGACGCAACGCGGGACGCTTTAGAGAACGAGCCAATGCTGTTTTGTCCGGTGTGCAGTTTGCGGCTGAGTGAGCGCAAGTGCAAGCTCTTCTGCCAGCGCTGCGGTTACTTCATGTCCTGTGCGGATTACATCTAAATGAGCGAACTTGTAGATTTGTTGGAACGATACCGGCGCGGCGCGGAGCTGCTGGCGATGGCGACGACGGGCGCGGCGGGTGCCGTGCTGGACTTCAAGGTGGAAGGGCACGCCTGGAGTGTTCGACAGATCGTGTGTCATCTGGCGGATTCCGAGGTGGTCGCGGCGATGCGGTTCCGGCAGATCCTGGCGGAAGAGAATCCGACGCTGCAGTGGTTCGACGACCACGCGTGGGCCGAGAAGCTGGACTACTCCAAGCGCAAGGTGTCGCATTCGCTTGAAACATTTCGACGGATGCGTGCCGACAATTTCGAGTTGCTGAAGGACCTGCCGGAAGCGGCGTTCGCGCGCACGGGTACCCATACGAAGGACGGAGTGATGACACTTCGGGCGTCGGTGGAATGGTTCGCGGCGCATCTGGAAGAGCACGTGATGGAGATGCAGGCGATTCGCGCGGCGTACAAAGAGTTTCGCGCGAAGGAACTCGCTGCACAGCAACAAGCTCAACAAGAGCAATAAAGTTTCGGGGCCCCTACCGCACATTTACCCAGGCGGACCGGGGAGGCCGGTTATTAACCCGCACCGGCGTGGGGCTGGTTGAACGATCCAGCAACGCCATCGTGATAGAAACCCTCGCGGCAGGGTCTAGAATGCCGCTCGTCGGCCTGGTAAGGCTCGGGTCAGCGCGGCGTCCGATGGTGGTTCGCCGCACTGTCGAGTGTAGAGTGGCACACGGATTCGCCATTGAGTGTGGATGGAGGTGGCATCCTATTGCTCGCGAAGGAAATATGGCACTCTGATCTCGTGAAATTCCTTTTCACGATGGTTGCTTTCATCCTCTTAAGCGCCTGTGCCCCTGCGGGCAAGGTTCGTGACTGGAACTCGTTGGTGATGAAATTCGATCAGCGCGAGTGCTACGGTCCGTGCCCGGTGTATTCAGTCGAGGTTCATGGAAACGGGGATGTCGTTTATATCGGTAAGCGTTATGTAACAGTCCTCGGGGAGCATCGCTACAAACTTCCCGCTCGCGAAGTTGAGGCGCTGTTCGAAGCTTTCGAAGCGGCCCAATTCGATTCTCTTGAGGATCATTACGATGCATGGGGAACCGATCTTCCGTCGGAGGAATACGCGATCAGCTTCGACGGGCACGTGAAAACGATTACGGATGGAAGGGCCGTTCCAGCACTTGTTCCCGTGATCCACGCTTTTGAGACACATGGGCATGTCGAGCAGTGGAGCAAGGGTAACTACCTAACGGTAGCTGCACTGAGGAAAGAAGGATTCGATTTTCACACGCAAGAGGCGGGTGCGCTATTCACGAGAGCGGCGATTCTTGGCGATCCCGAGGTTGTCCTCGGCCTGCTCCGTGAGAACGTGCCCTTGAATGTCGAGACTGAGTTCAAACCATCTTATGTCTGCGTGCGGCGCTTTCACCAAACTGCTCTACTTCTGAAGGCTGCCAAGGCGAAAGCCGGGGGCTGTTATCTGTGAGGGTTCTCGCTGCAATTGCGGTCGTGCTTGCTGGGGTTGCCTGCGCGCAGGAGTTCCCACAGGTAAAGGATTGGGGCTCGGTGCGGGTGAAGTTGGATCGGGGGGCTTGTTTCGGGTTTTGCGCGTCCTACTCGGTTGAGGTTGGTGGGGATGGGGTGATTCGGTATGAGGGGCGCGGGTATGTGACGGTGCGCGGGAAGCATGAGGATCGGATTGAACGCGCGCGGGTGGAGGAGTTGCTGGAGGCGTTTCGCGATGCGGAGTTTTGGGGGCTGAAGTCCAAGTATGGGCCGGACAACATCAGTGACGTGCCTTCGTTCACGCTGACGGTAACGGTGGATGGGGTGACGAAGTCGGTCGAGGATCGGTTTGGGGTGCAGTCGGGGATGCCGCAGGTGGTGACGGATTTGGAGTCGGCTGTGGACTTCTATGGGCACACGACTCAGTGGGTGTTTGGGGATCCGGACACGGTGGCTTTGTTGCGGCGTGAGGGGTTCGATTTCACGTTGGCGGAGGCGGGGGCGATGCTGGCGAGTGCGGCGTATCACGGGCATGTGAATGCGGTGCGGGAGTTGATTGAGGCGGGGGCTCCGGTGGAGGGGCGTAGTGATCTGTGCCGGGTGACGTTGTTGTGTGCGGCGGCGAATCACAATGTGGAGGTCCTGCGGATGCTGATTGCGGCGGGGGCTTCGAAGGGTGATCAGGCGATGAAGGATGCGGCGCTGCGGGCGGCGGTGGGTCGGGAGAATCGGGAGGCGGTGCGGTTGTTGGAGGAGTACGGAGCGAGGCGGGTGCAATGAAAGTATTGCTGCTGATGTGTGTCGCTGCGAGCGCTTGGGCGCAGGGCTTCTCGGGCGTTCAGGACTGGAACTCTGTGCGTATCCGCTTGGAGCACACGCCGTGTCTGGGTACGTGCTCCGTGTTTACAGTTGAGATCACAGGTGACGGAACGGTGCAGTATGACGGTCAGTCGCGCGTGGCCGTGCTCGGTCGGCACTCGGGGCGCGTGAGTCGTGACGATGTAGAGTCGCTGTTCAACCGGTTCCGCGGGGTGGAGTCGCTGGTGCTGCGCGATGAGGCGGGGTCGGCGATCGAGAATGTGCCGGGCCGCAAGTTGACGTGGAGCGCGGATGGCGTGGAGCGATCCGTGCTGTATGCGGACGGCGATCAGGTGAAGCAGTTCGCCGATCTGGTGCGGGCGGTGGAAGAGCGTGCTCGCGTGGATCAGTGGGTGTTCGGGACTAAAGACACAGTGGAGGCGCTGCGTCGCGAAGGTCTGGATCTGCGGTCGGAAGACGCGGGACGGGTGGTGGCGCGCGTGGCGTATTGGGGAAGC
>CANIIC010000009.1 GCA_947467395.1 Bryobacterales bacterium | reverse complement strand
AGTTGGAGCAATTGTTTCTGACGTTCCTGCTGTACGTGGAGGCTCGCGCAGCCGCTTCGGTGGGACGCGCGTTTTTCGTCAAGAGTAGCGAGACGGCAGGACATCTTCGCGTGGAAGTCGGGTATGCCGCACCTGCCAGCGATGCGGAAGCCGAAGCCCCGGTGACCACGGGCGAAGATGGCGGCCTCAGCATCGACGTATGTCGCAGCATTCTGCGTACACATGGCGGCGACCTCAAGATCCATCAGCGCTCCGGTGTCTTTGCGTTCGAGGTCACCTTGCCCAGCGCTAATCGCGCGACCGACACCGTTCGCCGCACCGTTGCTCCGCAAGGGCGCGCGCTCACGCTGATGCTGGTCGATCCCGAGGCGGGTGCCAATCGTACGCTTCTGAAGTTACTGAGCTCGCGTGGGCATCGCGTGGTGCCCGTGGCGGGCGAAGAAGCCGCCGACGTCGCCCCGCGCCTGCGTTTCGATGCCGTCTTTTGGGCCGCGCGCCCAGGCCGCACCGGATGGGGCGAATTCCTGGAGCGCGTGCGCGCCTCCATCGGATCGTTCGTGGTGATCAGCGACGGCTACAACAGCGAGCTTGCGTCGAGCCTGGAGAAGAACGGCGGGTACCTGCTGTCGCGTCCGGTGGAAGAGGGATCGCTGGATCGGATCCTCGGGGAAATTGGCGAGCAAGGCAACAAGTAACCGCCCCCCACGAAAGCGGCTACAAACAATTCAGGCCGGTTGAGGATCGCTCCCCAACCGGCCTGTTTCTTTTCGAACGCTGGTAACTACGAGCGAGCGATCTGCTTCAGCACGAACGGCAGGATGCCGCCGTTGCGGTAGTAGTCGGCTTCCACCGGCGTATCCACGCGAGCCAGCACTTCAAACGTCTTGGTCTGGCCGTCCTGCGTGGCCGTCACCTTCACGCGCGTCTTGCCCGCGGTATCCACCGCCGACTTCACGCCTTCGAACGTGTATTCTTCGAAGCCCGTCAAGCCCAGCGATTCGCGCGTCTGGCCTTCGAGGAACTGCAGCGGCAGAACGCCCATGCCGACGAGGTTCGAACGATGGATACGCTCGAAGCTTTCGGCGATGACGACCTTCACGCCCAGCAGCAGCACGCCCTTCGCCGCCCAATCGCGCGACGAACCGGTACCGTATTCCTTGCCCGCGATGATCAGCAGCGGCACGCCGTCCTTCTGATACTGCACGGAGGCGTCATAGATGGTGGTCTGTTCGCCCGAAGGAACATGCTTGGTCCAGCCGCCTTCGGTGCCCGGAGCCATGAGGTTACGCAGGCGAATGTTGGCCAGCGTACCGCGCGTCATCACTTCATGGTTGCCGCGACGAGCGCCGTAGCTATTGAAGTCGGCAGGCTTCACGCCCAGCGACATCAGGTACTTGGCAGCCGGGCTGTCCTTGGCGATGTTGCCTGCGGGCGAGATGTGATCGGTGGTGACCGAATCGCCCAGCACGGCCAGCGTGCGCACGCCCGAGAAATCCTTCACGTGCGTGGCCGGATCGACCATGTCGTCGAAGTACGGAGCCTTCTTAATGTAGGTGGAGGCGTCGTCCCAGGCGTAGCGGTCGCCCAGCGGAACCTTGATCGCGTTCCACATCGCGTCGCCCTTGAACACTTCGCCGTACTGCTTGGCGAACATTTCCTGGCGCACGGACTTCTTCACCGCATCCTGTACTTCCTGCGTGGTGGGCCAGATGTCCTTGAGGAACACGTCCTGGCCGTCCTTGCCCTGACCGATGGCTTCGTTGGCGAGGTCCAGATCCACGCGACCGGCGATCGCATAGGCGACCACCAACGGCGGCGAAGCGAGGTAGTTCGCCTTCACCAGCGGGTTCACGCGGCCTTCAAAGTTACGGTTGCCCGACAGCACCGAGGCGACCGTCAGCTTGCCCGTCGTGACATCGGCAGCGACTTCGTCCGGCAGCGGACCGCTGTTGCCGATACACGTGGTGCAGCCGTAGCCGACCAGGTGGAACTTCAACGCTTCGAGAGCAGGCACGACGCCAGCGTCGGTTAGGTAGTCCATGACCACCTTCGAACCCGGCGCGAGGCTCGGCTTGACCCACGGCTTCACATTGAGGCCCAAGGCTACGGCCTTCTTCGCAACGAGACCGGCGGCGATCAGCACCGACGGGTTCGAAGTATTAGTGCAGGAGGTGATCGCAGCGATCACGACCGCGCCGTCGGAAACATTGCCCGACTTCTTCGGCTCAGCACCGAGCACATCGAGGAAGTTCTTCTTCACGTCCGGCAGGTTGATGCGATCCTGCGGGCGCTTCGGACCGGCCAGCGACGGCACCACGGTCGACATGTCGAGCGACAACGTGTCCGTGTACACCGGCTCCGGTGCTCCGGCGATACGGAACAGGCCCTGTTCCTTGGCGTAGGCTTCGACCAGCTCGACCGTTTCGGCCGGGCGATTCGAGAGACGCATGTACTCCAGCGTCTGGCCATCGATCGGGAACACACCGATGGTGGCGCCGTATTCGGGAGCCATGTTGGCGATGGTCGCGCGATCGGCCAGGCTCAGGTTATCGAGGCCGTCGCCGTAGTATTCGACGAACTTGCCCACGACGCCCTTCTTGCGGAGCATCTGCGTGACGGTCAGCACGAGGTCGGTCGCGGTGGCGCCTTCCGGCAACTTGCCGGTCAGCTTGAAGCCGATCACCTGCGGCAGCAGCATGGTCGCCGGCTGGCCCAACATGCAGGCTTCTGCCTCGATGCCGCCCACGCCCCAACCGACGACGCCGATGCCGTTGATCATGGTGGTGTGGGAGTCGGTGCCGACGACGGTGTCAGGATAGGCGGTGCCTTCCTTGTCGACGAACACAACCGGAGCGAGGTACTCCAAGTTCACCTGGTGCACGATGCCCGTATCAGGCGGAACCGCGCGGAAATCCTGGAACGCCGATTGGCCCCAGCGCAGGAACGAGTAACGTTCTTGGTTGCGCGAAAATTCGAGAATCGCGTTCTGCTCGAACGCTTGCGGCGTGCCGAAGTGATCCACCTGCACGGAGTGGTCAATGACCAGGTCCACAGGGATCAGCGGATTCGCCTTCTTCGGGTCCGCGCCCATCTTCGCCAGAGCATCACGCATCGCGGCCAAGTCGACCACGCACGGAACGCCCGTGAAATCCTGCAGCAGCACGCGAGCCGGGCGGAAGTTGATCTCCTGCGCAGCGGCCGTCGTATCCCACTTGGCGACGTATTCGATGTCGCTCTTCTTCACCGTGGTGCCGTCTTCGGCACGCAGCAGGTTTTCGAGCAGGATCTTGATCGAATACGGAACCCGAGCCAGGTTTACGCCCTGTTTTTCGAGGGCGGCCAGACGAAACATCTTGTAAGTACGGCCGCTAACGCGCAGTTCGCCCGCAGCCCCGAAGGAATTCTGACTTGTCATGGATTCTTCTATTTTAGCTGGGTTTACCGCTGCGTGTCAGGCTACATGTATTCGGGCACTTCGATACCGAGGACGCCCAACGTGCGCTCCAACTGCTCGGAGTAGTAGCCGGTCAACCACAGTAGAAACGCCTGCTTTTCCGGGTCAGGCTCGCCGGCGACGTGGAACTTGTCGTAAAAGCTGCTGAAGGATTGCGCCAACTGGAACGCGTAACGGGCGACGTGTGACGGTTCGCCGCCAGCCACAGCACGTTCGATGGCAGTTTCCATCTTCGATGCGTCCAGCAACGATTGCCAACAGTCTTCGTTCTCCAATTGTCGAGCCATGGCCTCGGGCGTCAGCACCGCCGCGAAGTCCGGCAGCGCGTGGCCGCTTTCGAGGAACTTCTTGAGGATCTTCTTAGTGCGAATCGTCGCGTACTGCACGTATACACCGGTTTCGCCAGTGAACGCCAGCGCTTCGCCGAAATCGAACGCGATCACCGAATTGCGTGTGTACTTCAACATGAAGTAACGCAGCGCGCCCACGGCGATCTGCGTCGCCGCCTTCCGGCGGGACTTTTCGGACTGCTCGGCGTTCCGTGAGCTCACTTCCTCGTAGGCCTTGGCGATCAACGTATCGATCAGGTCATCGGCCTTCACGCCCAGGCCCTTGCGGCCGGAAACTTCCACATAGGGACGCTTCTTGTCTTCGTCCGACAAGGTGATCCCCATCTCGATGCAGGTACGCGGCGAGAGCGCGACCATTTCGTAGGAGAAGTGAATGCTGGCGTCCGCCTGCGCCTGATAATCCAGCGCACGAAGACCCGCCACCACGACGTCCTGCAAATACGACTGGCGCGAATCGATCACGTTGTAGACGCGCACACCGCCGCCGAACTTCGGAGCGCCTTCCTGCGGCTCCGTCGTCGAGGCCCACACCTTGTGCCCGTCCGGATACGTGTGCCACAGGTGATAGAAGAAGTCCTTGCCCAGCAGACCGAACTTCCACAGCTGATACGCGATGTCCTTACCCACGTACGTGACGGTGCCGTTCGAACGCACGATCACCTTGCTGTCATCGACGTTGTCTTCAGCAGGCGTGTCGTCGCCCTTGGTACGAAACGCCGATGAGGGCATCACCCAGCAGCCCTTGTTCTTGCCTTCGGTCTCGAAGAAGATCGCCTTGCGTTCTTTCAGCAGTTCGAAGGCGGTGGCCCAGAACTTCAGGTGAAGGATTTCGCTTTCGCGCGGAAGAACGTCGTACTCGATGTTCAGACGATACATCGTGGTCAGGTGCGCGCGAACGATCGCGTCGGCCACCACGTGCGCCAGGGCCGCTGTCTCCCCTTCCCCGTGCTCGATTTTGTGGAGCGTGTCTTTGCGCCACTCCAGAGCCTCGGGATGCTCGGCGTAATACTGCGAGGTTCGTGCGTAAAGATCCCAGCACAGGTAGTCGAAGCGCACGTTTTGATCGGCAATCAGAGCACGAACTTCGGCCGCAGTCTTCTTCTCCAGATGTTCGAAGCCAACCACGACGTCGGCGACCTGCACGCCGGTGTTGTCGATGTAGTTCTGCGCTTCCACGCGGCTGCCGGTCGCGCGCAGCATGCGCACGAACGTGTCGCCCAGGATCGCGTTGCGCAGGTGGCCGATGTGCGCCGCTTTGTTCGGGTTGATGTTGGTGTGCTCAACGATGATCTTCGCCGCGTCACTGGTGGTCTCGGGTTGAACCCCGGCCAGCACAGCAGCGCCGAACGCACCGCGATCGAACCGCACGTTCAAGTAGCCGTTACCGGCGATCTCAATCGCGGCAACGCCATCGATCTTGCCGACCGCCTCCAGCACTTCGCCTGCGATCACTTTGGGGGCCTTCTTCAACGACCGCGCCAACTGGAACGCAGCGGGCAAGGCTAGTTCGCCAAACGAAGACTGCTTGGGCTGTTCGGTCTGCACAGGACCATCGACGCCGAACTGCGCCTTCAGGCGCGCGGCAAAGGCATCGGCAATACGCTTCTCAACTTGATGAAACATGGGGAAATGACTAGTATGCCAGTCTCGGACGCTACAATGAAATCGTGCCTAAGGTTACATTTACGAATTTCGGAGCAGAAGGCGACCAGACGGTCGAATTTGAACACGGGAAGTTGCCGTTTCAGGATCACGGGAAACCCGAGTCTCTGCTGGACATCGCCATGAACTTCGGCATCCATCTGGAACATGCCTGCGGCGGCAGCTGCGCCTGCACCACCTGCCATGTGATCGTCACTTCGGGTGACGCCAACCTGTCGGAAGCCGACGATGACGAACTCGACAAGCTGGATACCGCGGCCGACCTGACGCTGCATTCGCGCCTCGGTTGCCAAGCCGTGGTCAAGGGCGATGTCACAGTCCGCCTCCCGGCGTGGAATCGCAACTACGTCAGCGAAGGCGGCGGATCGATGAACCTCGGCGACGCCATCCCGCCCCCGAAGATCTAGCGGCTTAGGATCGACACCAAACGCGTGCGGTCATTCGAAGAGGTCCCCGTGACTGTCTCGATGTCAGCACGCGTTTTTATTTGGCGCCGGTAGCGGCCGAAATATTCGGGAATATCGCCCCCGAATTGGAAGCTGTACATGATGTCGGCGAATTGATTCGTGTGCGCCAGCCCGAGCGCGTGACCGATCTCATGCAAGCAGGTGAGATACACGATCGAGTCGCGCAGCAACGAATCGAGACGGACCGCCTGCGAGATATCGCGCCCCATGCCGCTCAGATCGGGCAGGACGTAGACTTCGAAACCATGCAAGCCATCCTCGAAGAACGGGACGGCTTCGCCGTAGAGCCCCTGATTGGCGGCCGCCCAGTGAACGCGGATATTGGCCTGACGGCGCTGTGACGCGCGCTCCAGATGTAACTTACCTGCCGAGGCTCGTGCCCAATCCTGGAAGGCCCATTCGGCCATGAGAGGATCCTGTTCGGCACACTTGGTCTCGGGGCGAGTGCATGGCTCCACCCAGTAGCGAAGGTCGGCGGCCGAAGCCGCACTCGCGAAACAGAGGAAGGCAAGAAGGATTCGCATCGCGCTCCTATTTTAGAGGACTAGTACGAACTTGAGGACGTCCTGAGAACCGGGTTAGGGGATTTATTGGAGACTCACCTTTTCCACAAAATAATTTTGCCTTAGCCGGTTAACGTTCCATGATTCCGTGCGATCTTAAGTTCCAAAGGAGTAGTCCAACCATGACGTTTTCGAAACTTATTCTTGCGACCCTGTGCGTCGCCGCGCCGGCCGTGTTCGCGCAAAGCCCCGGCAACAGCAACGGCTGCAGCAGCCTGCCGAACTACGCGCAGTTGAAAGATGCGCTGTCTACCGCCGTGACGGCCGAGACCTCCGGCCTGGACCTACAGATGTGGGCGACGATCGTGGATCGCGACGGTGTGGTTTGCGCCGTGGCGTTTTCCGGTGACGATCGTGGCTCGCAATGGCCCGGCAGCCGTGTAATTTCCGCCCAGAAGGCGAATACCGCGAATGCGTTCAGCCTGAATGGCCTGGCGCTTTCCACAGCGAATCTATACTCGGCCGTTCAGCCGGGCGGCAGCCTGTTCGGTCTGCAGGAGAGCAACCCCGTCGCTACGGACGTTGCCTACAAGGGACCCTCGGCTAACTACGGCAAAGCGAACGACCCGATGGTCGGCTCCAAGATCGGTGGCGTGAACGTGTTCGGTGGCGGTCTGGCGCTCTATAACGCGAGCCGCAAAGTGATCGGCGCGGTGGGCGTGAGTGGCGATACCTCGTGCGCGGATCATCGCATCGGCTGGCGCGTGCGCGCGAACCTGAACCTCGACAATCTTCTGACGGTCGGTGGGGTCGCCGATGGCGCTCACCCGGACAACATGATCTTCGACATCACGCCGAACGCGGCGGGCGGCACGGGTGTCAGCGCAGGTGGCTTCGGTCATCCGCACTGCCTCGACGTTGCCAAGGACGGCAATCCGTCTTCTCTACCGGCTGTGAAGTAAGCAGCTTTACTGCTTCGGGGCGGGGATCGCGTTGCGGCCCTGCCCTGACAGCATAAAGTCCAGCAAAGTAGTGATCGCGTCTTCCTGTTCCTCGATGTAGAGGTTCACGTTCTTCCCCTCCTGGGTCACCCGCATCCCATCGAACAAGCGCTGTAACCGCACATCGTCCTTCGCACCGACCAATCGACCGATCCCCAGCAAGCCGCGCATTCCACCCTGCAACTCCTTGGCATCGGCTTCGCTGGCTGCGATCCCCGTCCCTTTTCCGGAAACCCCGGCATGCACGTCGAGGTAAAACGAGCCTGACTCCACAGAGTTCACGATTTTCACGAGATTCCCCATGTTTGCCGACGCATCCGGCGGCAGCGTCATCGGAGGACCCGCGTAGACGGTCCACAGCGCGGCGGTTTTCGGAATCTCCTTCATACGCTCCGTGAGCACGGCCGGAGGGCCGTTCGTTTTGTCGCGCGTATCGATAATGCGCTTCAACGCAGCGGTGTCTCCAATGCCGGCCATCGACGGTCCCATCAACATGACTGCCGCTTCGTCATCCCCGACCAGCGAAAAACCACGATATCCGGTGCGCTTGGCACCCTTTGCCTCGATCTCTAACCGGGGCTCGGCTTCATTCGAAAACTTCCCGCGACCGAGCAGGGCTCGCTCTTTGCCGTTCGAGATGTACAGCAGTTCCCACACGTTCTTGCGCGGATCTACGCCGATCTGTTTGGCGAACTCATCCAGCGGGGCAATGGGACGGTCGGCCAGATAGCGCTGGTAGATCGAGGTCTTCACCAGATCCTCCACGCGCACGCCGATCAGCATGGTTGTATCGGGCGGCACCAACGTGATCATCGCCGGATCCACCACAGGGCCCGGAACGGTCGAGTTGCATCCAACCAGCAGCACGACGCCTACTAAGAGAACCAGAGTCTTCATCGTTTACTTCCCCGCCGCCTTCTCCACTGCGCGCATCACGCGAAGCAGGTTCCCGCCGTAAATCTTCTGAATATCGGCTTCCGAATATCCGCGTTCCAGCAAGGCCCGCGTGAGGTTCGGATACTTCGAAACATCGTCAAGCCCCACGGGCGTGCACGTGACACCGTTGAAATCACTCCCGATGCCCACCGCATCGATCCCCGCAATCTTACGGACGTGGTCAATGTGATCCACGACATCGGACAACTGCGCGCGCGTGAGCCCCATTTCCAAACGAAGACGCTGGTAGGTGCCGTCCGTCTCGACCTCACTCAGTTTCTTTCCGGCCGTGACCTGCTTGAAGCGAGCCTCGAGTTTCGGATCATCCACCGCCTGTGCGGCGCGGAACTTCTCCGAGATGAAGTTGCAGTTGAAGTTGATCTGGACCACGCCGCCCTTCTTGGCGATCGCGGTAATCATCGCGTCCGTCAGATTTCGAGGGTGATTCGTCAACGCGCGGCAGGAAGAGTGCGACGCGATGATCGGAGCAGTACTGGTCGCCAGAGCATCCGCAAACGTTTCATCAGCGGTGTGCGAAATATCCACCATCATGCCAAGGCGATTCATCTCGCGCACCACCTGTTTGCCGAATTCCGTCAGTCCCCCGTGATGTTTCACGCCAGCCTTGGTGATATCGCCCGCCGAATCCGCCCATTCGTTGGTGTTCGTATGGGTCAGAGTCAGGTAGCGCGCGCCGAGGTTGTAATACTGCCGCAGTAGGCCCAAATCGTTCTCGATCGCATGGCCGCCTTCGATCCCGATCAACGCCGCAATCTTGCCGTTCTTACGGGCTTGCTCGATCTCGTCGGCCCGTGTGGCCAACACAAAGTCGGTCGGGTACTTGCCGATGATGTCCTTGCGAATCGCGTCGATCACCTGCAGCGTGCGATGCGCGGACCGATTGCCGTCCACGTACTCACCGCCAACATAGGCCACGAAGAAAACCGCGCCGACGCCACCCTGCTTCAGTCTCGAAATGTCGGTATGCCACTCGCCAGTCTTGGAGCCGATGTCAAACCCGTCGACCACGCGCCAGGGGACATCATTATGCGTATCGATCAGCAGCGCCCCTTTGTGGACGCGCTGGACTTCCGCATCAGTCACCGTCCGCGTCTGGGCACATAAAAATAAGGCGGTCGCGCACAAAGCCAGGAATCGGGTCCGCATCATCTTACTGTAACAACTTGCTAAAATGAGCCCACATCCGCTTTTTCAGTGGTGACCGCCTGTTTCTGAAGGAGTTTTGCGTGAAATACTCGCTCCTGTTTATCGCGGCGCTGTGCCTGCTTCCGGCAGTGCACGCGCAAGAGGAACCTGCTCCGGCACCAGACGCACCTGCTCCTGCTCCCGCGCCCGCTCCTGCCCCGGCGGCGGAACCGGCGAAGCCAGTCGCAAATAATGGAGGCGGTCGAGGCGGCAACAATAATCCCCCGCCCTGCACGCAGAACCCCTATAACGCTCCACGCGGCTATGACGTCGTCATCCGCCCGGAAACGAAGACGCAGGAAGGCATCTTCAAGGTCCACCACGTCAACACGTGTTACTACTACGAGATTCCGACCGCGCAACTCGGCAAGGATTTCCTGCTGGAAGGCCAGATCGCGCGAAACACGATCGGTGCCGGCTATGGCGGCCGCATGGTGGGGGCGCTGGTCGTCCGCTGGGAACGCCGCGAAAATCGCATCTTCCTTGAGAACATTAACTACGACATCGTGGCGGACCCGAAATCGGAAGTCGCCAAGGCCGTGCAGAACGCGAACACCCCGGCGATTCTAATGGCGTTCAACATCGAGGCTCTTTCGAAAGATGGCGACCCGGTGATCGAGGTCAGCCGCCTCTTTAATCAGGACCTGCCCGAGTTGAGCGGTCGCAACACCGTGCGCGGTCGCGGCATGGATGCGCAGCGTAGCTACATCGATCGGGTCACGGCCTACCCGACGAACATCGAAGCGGAATCGGTTCAGACGTTCACGAATCCTGTCGACGGCAACGGCGGCCCTGGACGCGGAGCTCCGCAACAGGCGATGCAGCCGGGCTCGGGCACGGTGACCATCCACTTCAGCATGGTGAAGCTGCCGGAACAGCCCATGATGCCGCGCCTCGCAGATTCTCGCGTCGGCTACTTCTCGGAATCGACGATGGACTTCAGCCGGCCTGAACATCGCGCCGAACGCCGGACGTTCATCGCGCGCTGGCGCCTGGAAAAGAAGGATACGAACGCCGCTGTATCCGAACCGGTGAAGCCGATCGTCTACTACGTGGATCCGGCTACACCCAAGGCTTGGGTCCCCTTCATTAAGAAGGGCATCGAAAGCTGGCAGCCTGCGTTTGAGGCGGCGGGATTCAAGAACGCGATTCTCGCGAAAGAAGCACCGTCCGCCGAGGAAGACCCGAATTGGAGCCCGGAAGACGCTCGCTATTCCGTGATCCGTTGGCTACCGTCCACAACAGAAAATGCGAGTGGTCCACACATTTCCGACCCGCGAACGGGCGAGATCCTGGACGCGGACATTCAGTTCTATCACAACGTCATGAATCTGGTTCGCGACTGGTATTTTGTGCAGGTGGGTCCGCTGGATCCTCGCGCGGCGAAACTCCCGCTGCCGGACGCCTTAATGGGTGAACTGCTCCAGTTCGTTGCAGCGCACGAAGTGGGTCACACGTTGGGCCTGCAGCACAACATGAAGGCCAGCGCGAATTATCCGGTCGACAAACTGCGCGATCCCGAATGGTTGAAGACCATGGGCCACACGCCGACCATCATGGACTACTCGCGCTTCAACTACTTGGTCCAGCCGGAAGACAAGATCGACCCGAAACTACTGATCCCGCAGCAAGGCCCGTACGACAACTTTGCGATTCGCTGGGGCTACGCACCCATCGCGAACGCGAAGACCCCCGATGACGAATTGAAGACGTTGGACGCGTGGGCTCGCGAGCAAGACAAGTCTCCGTGGCTACGCTTCTCGACGGAGGGTTCTGATGGCGCGGATCCGGGCGAGAATACCGAAGCCGTCGGCGATGGTGACGCTGTTTATTCCACGACGCTGGGCATGAAAAACCTCAAACGCGTGATGGACAACATGCTGCTCAGTGCGACCACGCATGAGGGTGACGATTGGTCAGACCTGGAGCAGGTCTATGGTCGCGCTCTGGGGCAGTGGTCCACGGAGTTGAATCATGTGGCGGCCATCGTGGGTGGTTCGGATTCACAGGACAAACACGGCGGTCAGGCCGGGGTGCGTTTTACATCGGTGCCGAAGGCCCGGCAGCAGGCCGCGGTGAAGTTCCTGAATGAGAACGCCTTTGCGACCCCGAAGATGTTCCTCAATCCGGAGGTACTGCGCCGCATCGAACCTGCTGGCGCGCTGACCCGCATTCGCACTGCACAGCTCCGCGTGTTGACGACTTTGATGTCTGCTCAACGCTTCTCGCGCCTAGTGGAACAGGAAGCCGTCGACGGCGCTGCGGCATACACTCCGACTCAGTTCCTGGCCGACGTGCGACAAGGGATCTTCACCGAACTCTCGCAGACGCAGGTGAAGGTCGACGCCTACCGACGCAACCTCCAGCGCGCCTATCTGGATCTGATCAGCCAGCGTCTGAATGGCGCCAACCGAGCTACCGACGATCAGCGCCCGATGCTTCGAGGAGAACTCCAGGCGATCTCGGCCAGCGCGAAGACGGCGGCACTGCGTGCCTCCGATCGCACAACGAGGTTGCACTTGGAAGACCTCAGTTCGGAGATCACGAAGATCCTCGATCCGAAGTATCAGCAGGCGAATCCGCCCGGACAGGGCGTGCCGATTCCGATTCCGTCCAGTGCGGATGACGAGTGGTGCTGGACGGATTACGCGATCACGAAGTAGTTACTTCAGCGAGCGCTCAAAGAACCCGAGCATAGACGCATTGACGTGTTGGGCCTCCGGGCCCGTCACGCCATGCGTCTTTTGCGTATAGAGGACCAGTTCGAACTGCTTCCCTGCCCGTTCCAATGCATCGATCATCTGCAGCGAATTTTGGAACAGCACGTTGTCGTCTTCATAGTTGTGCAGCATCATCAGCTTGCCCTTGAGGTTCGCTGCGCGCTGCGGAAGCGCGGTGTTCTTGTACCCCTCAGCGTTCGCATCCGCCAAACCCATGTAACGCTCCGTGTAGATAGTGTCGTAGTTGCGCCAGTCTGTCACCGGAGCTCCGGCTGCGCCCGCGTGGAACGTATCCGGCGCATTCAGCATCGCGTTCAGCGTCATGAAGCCACCGTAGCTCCAGCCGCGCACGCCCACACGGGCAGGATCGACGAAGCCCATCGACACGAGTTGCTTCACACCCGCCACTTGATCGGCAAGTTCCGTCGGCCCCAGGTTGCGAAACACGGGAGCCTCAAACGCATGGCCACGGCCGACCGAACCTCGATTGTCCACCTGCCACACCACAAAGCCTGCGTTCGCCAGCACTTGATCGAAGTCGGCACCGTACCAAGAATTACGCACGCCTTGCGCTTGCGGACCGCCGTACACCAGCACCACCGCCGGGTACTTCTTCGTTGGATCAAAACCCGCAGGCCGCACCAAGCGCGTGTAGAGCAACGTGCCGTCAGGAACCCGGAAGCTGCCCAGTTCAGTGGGCCGCAGATCGTAGTTGTCGAGCACCCTGCGATCGGCCTCCCGATAGACCGCAAGCTCGCGACCATCGGCCGCATGCAGCGTCACACGCGACGGAGACTGCACGGAGGAATGCGTGTGCAAGTAGTGTTTCGCATCTGGACTCAGCGCGATCGAATGAGTCCCTGCCCCCGTCGTGAGTTGCCGCTTGCCTTGTCCGTCGAGCCCGATCGCGTAGGCATGCCTCTCCAAGGGACTCGGTTCGCTGGACGTGTAAAAGACTGTGCCCGCAGCCTCATCCACGCCATCGAGCGAGGTGACTTCCCACGGGCCACTCGTAAGCTGCGCCAAACGTTTGCCGTCGGGCGCGTGCAGATAGATGTGGTTGAAGCCGTCGCGCTCGCTCAGCCACAAGAAACGGCCGTCCTTCAGGAACACCGGCTCACTGGGCACGTTCACCCAGTAAACATCGCTCTCCTCTGAAATGGTGGTCGCGCGACGCGAACTAACCTCGTAGGCAAGCAACTGCGCGCGGCTCTGGTTGCGAGTCGGCCGCACTACGTACAGCTTCTTCGAATCCGGAGTCCACGTCACGCGAGCGATCAGATACGTCCATACCGTATCGCCCGTGTCGAACCATTTCGTGGCGCCGCCTTTTGCGGAGACCACACCCAAGCGAACATCAGGATTCCTTTCTCCGACCTGTGGGTAATGCTGCGGCTCGGCAATCGCGCGCGCCCGGCGCAGATCAGCGTGCGGATAGAGAGGCTCACCAGTGAGATCGAAACGCAGATAAGCGATGGACTTCGAATCGGGGGCCCACCAATACGCGGTGCCGAGATCCAGTTCTTCGGGATACACCCAGTCGACGCCTGCGTTGCGAAGCGTGTCGCTGCCGCCGGTCGTGAGGCGATGCTGCTTCTTAGTCTCCAAATCGAGCGAGTAGAGGTCCCAACCCAACCGATACGAGACCATCTTCCCGTCGGGAGATAGTTTCGGATCGCGAGCACCAGTGATGCCCAACGGGGCAGCCGTCCCTTTGAGATCAATCAGGAACAATTCGCCTGAAGCGCTGTACAGAATCTGATCTCGTGAAGACCACTGCACGCCGGATTCACTGACGCGCCGATTCTCCCATTCAAACGGCTGTACCAACGCGACCGCCGCAGATTTCGCGACTGGCAGCATCGCAGTATCGATGAGTTCCTTGGCCATCTGCGTCTCGACCGAGTAGGTCATCAGCCGCAAGCCTTGCCGGTAGACGAACTGCTTCGAATTGGGAGACCACGCCAGCGGATTCCCCGGACTTCCCGCCGGGGCGAGCTTGGAGATTTCGTCTAGCGCGGCCAACGTAACCGGCTTCTTCTGTGCGATCGCCGGAGCGACCAAAAGGAGGAACAAAATCAAGACCCGCATCGTATAGTGATTGTAGTCAATGAAACTCACATTCTGGGGTGCGGCGAAGACGGTCACCGGATCGATGCATCATGTGGAAGCGGCAGGCAAACGTTTCCTCCTCGATTGCGGTCTCTATCAAGGGCGACGGGCGGAAGCCTTCGAACGGAATCGAAACTTTCCGTTCCCGGTTTCCAGCATCGACGGCGTGGTTCTCTCCCACGCCCACATCGATCACAGCGGGAACCTTCCTACTCTGGTTCGGAACGGATACCGTGGGCCTATCTACACCACGCCTGCGACCATCGATTTGTGTCTCGCGATGCTGGCGGATTCGGCCTTCATTCAAGAGAAGGACATCGAGTTCTGCAATCGCCGGCGCGACTACCGTAAGAAGCTCGGTCGCCACGCCGAGATCTGTGAGCCGCTTTACACCGCCGTCGATGCGGAGGCCACGTTCCCGCTATTCCGCAGCGTCCCGCTGCATCAGGACCAAGAGCTGGCCCCGGGCGTAAAATATCGCAGCTATGAAGCCGGGCACATGCTGGGCTCGTCATCCGTCGTGATGGAATCTGAAGGTCAACGACTGTGCTTCTCCGGAGACGTCGGCCGGCACGGCTTGCCGATTCTGCATGATCCCGAAACACCCCCACCGGACGTCGACTATCTGATCATGGAGAGCACCTATGGGGATCGCTTCCACGCTCCGATGCAGAATGCCGCAGACAAATTGGCGGACGTGGTCAACCGGACCGCTCGGCGCGGGGGCCGCCTGATTGTTCCTGCCTTCGCGGTCGGCCGTACTCAACAGCTAGTCATGATCCTGCATGAGTTGATGGATCAGAACCGCATTCCTTCCATTCCCGTCTACGTCGATAGCCCGCTGGCGGTCAACGCGACCGAAGTGTTTCGCAAGCATCCCGAGTGCTACGACGAAGAAGCGCGCAAGTTCCTGACCGAAGGCGACGATCCGTTCGGCTTCGGACGTCTGCAGTACGTTCGGGATGTCACACAGTCGAAGGCCCTCAACGATCTACGCGGCCCGTTTATCGTGCTGGCCGCATCCGGCATGTGCGAAGCCGGGCGGATCCTGCATCATCTACGCAACAACATCGGCGATCCGCGAAACACAGTGCTGATCACCGGGTATCAAGCGGAAAACACACTGGGCCGGAAGATTCTCGAACGACACGCCGAGGTCCCGATCTTCGGCGAACCGGAACGCCTGCGAGCTGAAGTCGATGTACTCGACGAACTCAGCGGCCACGCCGATCAGGGCGAACTCATCGAATGGATGCGCCCGCTGGTTCCCAAACTGAAGAAGGTGTTCCTTGTGCACGGAGATCCGGGGCAAGGGGCAGCATTATCGAACGCGATCCATAAAGAGTTCGGCATCGAAGCCGTGCAACCCTCGCGCGGCGAAAGTTTCTATTTGAGCTAGGAGGAAGTTCATGGCGTATTGCACAGGCTGCGGCGGCCAGATGCCGGACAGCGCACGTTTTTGCACCCAATGTGGCAAGGCGATGGGAGCAGTGGGCGCACCACAAAGTTACGCAGCGCCCGTCAGCGTCGAGCCGCTCGACTACACCATTCAAGGCGATAACCTGCAGGTGATCCGCATTCGCCTCAAGCCCGGCCAGGAACTATTTGCAGAAGCCGGCAAGATGCTCTACAAGCAGCCGCAAGTGTCCTGGGAAACGCGCATGAGCGGCGAATCCTTGGGCGACAAACTAATCGGTGCGGTAAAGCGCAAGCTTATGGGCGAGTCGTTGTTCCTCACCTATTTCCGCTCGTCCGGACCGGGCGAAGTCGGCTTCGCGGGCAGCTACCCCGGCCGCATCCAGGCCTTTGAACTCCGCGCCGGCGAAAGCGTCCTGGTGCAGCGCGACAGCTTCCTGGTGGCGCAATCGTCCGCGCAACTGAACATCGCATTCACCAAGAAACTGGGCGCGGGATTCTTCGGCGGGGAAGGCTTCATCCTCGAAAAATTGACGGGCCCCGGAACGGTCTTCATACACGCAGGCGGCGATTTCGTCGAGTTCAACCTGGCACCCAACGAAGTGCTGCAAGTCGATACCGGCTCGCTGGTCGCGTTCGAAGAATCGGTCGACTACGACATCCAACTGGTCGGCGGTATTCGGACCGCCTTATTCGGTGGCGAAGGCCTCTTCCTGGCCACGATGCGCGGCCCTGGACGAGTGATCGTGCAGAGCATGACGCTCGCAAAGATGCGCCGCGAACTCGCTCCCTACCCGATGGGTGGCAACGAAAGCCACGGACTGGGCGCAATCGGCTCGATCTTCACCAGCGACGACTAACGAAACGTGTAGCGCTCCAGCAGCTTGCCTGCTGGGTCGTGAATCTCGACGGATCCGGCAAAGTTCCCAAACAGGACGGTGCCGGATCCTGGACCTCGCACCACGTTGCTGGTGATCTCGCTCTTGTCGATTCCCGCCGGCAATGCAGCCACCACCTGTGGCTCGCTCGTGTCTTGCCCTTTGGGCACAGCCTCCGTCGAACCCAGAATCTTCACGGGATGCCGCCGCAACTCGTGATCCTGAATCATCAACCAGTCTTCATCCGGCGTGAAGCGGAGATCCTTCACCGTGCCCCCGTCCACCAAGCGGAAGCGCTGCGGATTCTCGGGATGTTCATGGTCAAAGATCCCGATCCAGCCCGTATCGGAGGCGACGGCGATCCACTGTCCACTGCGGCTGACTGCCACGCGCGCGATGGGGAAATTGTCCTTGGGGTCCACGCGTTTCGTGAATACGAAGGACAGCACTGCGCTCAGGAAAGCGGCGCAAATTAAGAGGAAGATGTGATAGCGGCGGGACACGCGGACATATATACTCTACCGAAGGAGAGTGTTTTGATGCGCGTTCGTCTTGCGATCGGAATTGCCGCCATTGCGTTGGTCCCCGCCCTGCTACTGCCGAAGGCCAAGCGGGACCCGTCCTGGGACTGGCCCATGTGGGCTCATGATCTGAAGGGCACGAAGTTCTCATCGCTGAAACAGATCACCCCGCAGAACGTGGGCAAGATGAAGCAGGCCTGGATGTATCGCTTCAATCGCGATGGTAAGCCGAACATCACCGGAGCCAGCCCGAGCGAACTGTACCAGGAGATCACGCCGATCGTGGTCAACGGCATCATGTACACGCCTTCCGGTGATCGCGTGGTGGCCCTGGACCCCGTCAACGGCAAGGAGCTGTGGACTTATGAAGTCACTGACGGCCTCGCCAGCTTCCGCGGTGTCAGCTACTGGCCCGGCGACAAGCAGAATCCGCCCCGCGTGATCTTCCTGAGCGGCAAGAAGATGGTCGGCCTCAACGCGAAGACCGGCCGCATCGATCCGGGCTTCGGCAAGGAAGGTGTCGTCAACCTCGACATCACCTATGACGGCGCGCCGACGATCGTCGGCAACCTGATGTTCCTGGGCACCAACTTCTACGGTCCCGGCATGCCACACATCGGTCCGCAGCTCGATGAACGCGGTGGTCAGATCCCGACACAGAAGGCGTACGACGTGCGCACAGGCAAAGAACTGTGGGAGTTCCACACCTTCCCACGCGAAGGCGAAGTCGGGCACGAAACGTGGGAGCTGAAGGATTCGGAAAAGAATCGCACCGGCAACAACGTGTGGGCGTTCACGCTCACCGTCGACGAAAAGAACGGCTTGGTCTACTTCCCCGTCAGCGGCCCTGGCGCCAACTACTACGGCGGCGATCGCCCGGGCGCGAACCTGTTCGGCAACTCCCTGGTCGCGGTCGACATGAAGACCGGTAAATACAAGTGGCACTTCCAGACCGTGCATCACGAACTGTGGGACTACAACCTGCCGCCTTCGCCGACGCTGATCGACATCAAGAAGGACGGCAAGATCATTCCCGCGCTGGCGCAGGTGGGCAAGACGGCCTACATGTACATCCTGAATCGCATCACGGGCGAGCCGATCTATCCGATTCCGGAGGTGAAGGTCACCAAGTCCCTGGTGCCGAAGGAAGTCAGCTTCCCCACGCAGCCGATTCCGACGCTGCCTCCGCCGATCGCCCGCGATCAGATGACGAAGGATGATATTGTGCGGCCCGAAGACACCACACCGGAGCATGCCGCGGCATGTCTCGAGTTGTGGAACAAGATGAACTACTACAACGACGGTCCGTTCACGTCGTTCACGTATCACGAAGACGGCGATAAGGCTCGTCCGGCGATCATCTTCCCCGGCACCACGGGCGGCGCTAACTGGGGCGGTACGGCTATCGATCCGAACTTGGGCTACATCTTCGCGAACACGAAGGATGCTCCGTTCATCGGCTGGCTGGTGAAGAATCCGAAGTGGAAGGGTCCGGGCGACATGCAGAATGTCGAGTACATCCGCACCGCTCCGTCGGGCTCGAACTTCTCGGCCACGGTTCGCAACAAGGATGGCCAGTCCATCGGCTCTCTGCCCTGCTTCCGTCCGCCATGGGGCCGTTTGGTGGCAGTGAACGCGGCGACGGGCAAGTTCGCGTGGGAAGTGCCCTTGGGCACGACTCCTGGACTGCCTGCAGGTAAGGAAAACACCGGATCGAGCAACAGCGCCGGCGGCATCGCTACGGGCGGCGGTCTGTTCTTCATCAGCGGCGGCACATCGGACAAGCTGTTCCGCGCCTATGAATCGAAGACCGGCAAACTCGTATGGCAAGTCGAGCTTCCGTACGTCGCAACCGCGATGCCGATGACTTACATGGGCAACAACGGAAAGCAGTATGTGGCGATCGTCGCGTCCAGCGGCGGCGGCGGTGGTCGAGGCGCAAATGCGGCTCCGAACAACCACGGCATCTACGTATTCGCTCTGCCGTAAATCACGCAGCAAAACGAAAGGGGCGCCCACTCGCGTGCCCCTTTTTTGTTTCTTAGTTCTGTTTCAACGCACTGACGAGTAGCTTGTCTTCGAACCCGAAATCCGGTTCCGGGAAATTACGGTGGCGTTGATACCACTTGTAGGTCTCTTTGAGCCCCGTCGCGTAGTCGGTCATCTTTAGCTTCAGAATCCGCTGCGCCTTCACCGTCACCTGCGTAATCGGCGGCATGTCAAAGTATTGACCGAAGTACAGCTTGGGACCCATGGGGTTCCCGCCCGCCCGCTGAATCACTTCACGCGGGATGCGGACCATCTGCACCTTCTTGCGGCACACGGCGGCGAAGGCTTCCACGGCTTCGGTCTGCGTCACTGGCCGGTTGTTCGCGATGTTGAAGGCGTGGCCAACTGCGGTGGGCGTGGTCATGGCCTTCACTGCGGCCTTTGCCAAATCACTCACCAACACGAACTGCATTAATCGGCGACCATCGCCGGGGATGATGATCTGGCGGCCGGCTTTCAAGCGATCCCAGAAGAACGCCTCGCGATAGTAGTTGTTGCCATGTCCGGGCCCGTAGACAAACGGGGGACGCAGCGTGACGACAGGCAGACTGATGCGCTGGTGCAACTTGAATAAGGCGCGCTCGCTCATCGCCTTGTTGCGCACGTACAGGTCCGGGCAATCGTCTGGAGCGAGGCCGTCGCTCTCGTGATGGTTCAAGCCGTCGCCATAAGCAGCGACGCTCGACATGAAGATGTAGCGTTGGAGTTTATCGCCAGCGACCAGACGGGCCGTGGCCTCGACGTGTCCCGCGGTGGTACCGCGTTCCCAGTCGTAGACATTGTCGAAGACAACATCAAACTGCTTGCCCGCCAGGGCGGCGCGCATCGAGTTGCCATCGTTGCGATCCGCCTGAATGTTTCGAACCCGGCGGCCCAGTCCGTGCGTCGCCCTACGATGGAGCAGCGTTACCGCATGCCCCTCTCGCAGAAGCTCAGCAACTAAGGCACGGCCAATAAAGCCCGTGCCACCGATTACCAGACAATCCACTAGTCGTAATATTCCAAGCCCAGGTGCGTGATCAAGTCTTCACCGCGCATCCAGCGCAGCGTGTTCTTGAGCTTCATCAACTGGATGAAGATATCGTGCTCCGGGTAAAGACCCGCAGCCGTCATAGGAGCCTTGAAGTAGAACGACAGCCATTCCTGGATGCCACGCATCCCGGTGCGCTGCGCCAGATCCATGAACAACGCCAGGTCGAGTACGATCGGCGCGGCCAGGATGGAGTCACGGCACAGGAAATTCACCTTGATCTGCATCGGGTACCCGAGCCAACCGAAGATGTCGATGTTGTCCCAGCCTTCCTTCTGATCGCCGCGCGGTTTGTAGTAGTTGATGCGGACGACGTGATGCAGGTCCTTGTAGAGAGAGGGATAGAGGTTCGGCTGGAAGATCGTGTCGAGCACGCTCAGCTTGGTCTCTTCCTTCGACTTGAAGGAACCCGGATCGTCCAGCACTTCGCCGTCGCGATTGCCGAGGATGTTGGTGGAATACCAGCCCGCGACGCCCAACATACGAGCCTTGAGGCCCGGGGCGATCAGCGTCTTCATGAACGTCTGACCGGTCTTGAAGTCCTTGCCGCAAACTGGCACGTTGCGTTGCTTGGCGAGTTCCAGCAGGGCCGGAATGTCGGCGCTGAGGTTCGGCGCGCCATTGGCGTACGGCACACCGGACATGATCGCGGCGTAGGCGTAAATCTGGCTGGGAGCGATTTCGGGGTCGTTCGACTCCAGGCCTTTTTCAAACGCTTCGATGGTTTGATGACACGGCGCGGGGTGGTGGAACACTTCCGTGGAACCGCACCACACCATGACCAGGCGGCTACAGTTGTTTTCCTTGCGGAAGCGTTCGATGTCTTCCATCAACATCTTGGCCTTCTCAAGGTTATTCTTGGCCTGTTTTACATTCGGACCGTTGATGCGCTTGACGTATTCCTGGTCAAACACGGCCTTCATCGGCTTGATGGCCGAGAGCGGCTCCTTCAACTTTTCCAGCAGTTCTTTTTCGAGAACGCCGGCGTTGAGAGCGGACTCGTAGGCGGTGTCTTCAAAAATATCCCAGCCGCCGAAGACCAAGTCATTCAGGTCGGCCAAAGGAACAAAATCCTTGATGAGTGGGCTGCGATTGTCGGTGCGTTTACCGAGACGAATCGTGGAGAGCTGCGTGAGCGAGCCGATGGGCTGCGCCAGGCCACGCTTGATGGCCTCAACACCGGCGATAAACGTGGTGCTTACGGCACCAAGGCCGGGAATCAAAACGCCTAGTTTACCTGAGGCGGGCGCAATCTGGACATTATCCTGAGCCAAAAGGGACTCCTTCCGGGGACTTTACGTGCGGCAAAACGCGCGACGGGCACTGTTCGGTGTCTAGGATATACTAGCACTGTCATGCAGAATCGCGCGAGTGTCCCGGTCGGTTCTGCCACGATTTCCGCCATCCTGGTGGATGACGAAAAGCTTGCAAGTGATGAACTTGCCTACCAGTTACAGCAATTTCCAGACATCGAAATCGCGGCGACGGCCACCAACGGACTGGAAGCGGTGAAGTTGATTGAAGACCTGGAACCGGACCTCGTTTTCCTGGACGTACAGATGCCCGGACTGGACGGGTTGGGCGTCGTGCGCACCCTGCGCGAGCGGGACATTCCCCTGCCCTACATCGTGATGGCAACTGCGTTTGACCAATACGCGGTGGAGGCGTTCCGCATGGAAGCACTGGACTACCTGCTGAAACCCATCGAAGCCGACCGCCTGGAAGTCACCATTGAGCGCGCCCGCAAGGTGATCGGGGAGCGCAATCGCGCCGCCCTCGCCGCGGAGGCCCCCACGGCTACCCCGAAGCCCGCACTGCAGCGATCGAAACTACTGGTCCGCAGTGGACAACGCAACTTTGTGGTGGATGCGCAAGACGTGGTCTACGCGACCATTCATGACGGACTGATCACGGTGGTCACAGCACAGGTCGAAGGCCAGTCAAACTACCGGACTATCGAGGAGCTGCAGTCCAACCTCGACCCGGACGTGTTCTGGCGCGTGCACCGGTCGTTCCTGGTGAACATCAACCGCATTCGAGAAGTGGTGCCGTGGTTCAAGAGCAGCCTGCAATTGAAGATGGACGACAAGAAACAGACCGAAGTTCCGGTCAGCCGCGCTCAGGCCAAGCGGCTGCGCGCGTTACTGAAGCTCTAAACTCCGATGAATCGCTACCTCGAAGACCTCACCGTAGGAGACCGCTTTGAGCTGCCTCCTGTCCACGTCCACGAAGACGAACTCCTGAAGTTCGCCCGCGAGTTCGATCCACAGCCGATGCACACCGATCCCCAGGCCGCGGCCGAAGGAGCGTTCAAAGGCCTGATCGCAAGTGGCTGGCACACCGCCGCACTGGTCATGAAGCGAAACGCCGAGGCCCGGATTCTGGGCGATACGCCGATGCTGGGGCTGGGCGTCGACAAGCTGGAATGGCCGCAACCAGTCCGCCCCGGCGATACACTCCAGGTGATCACCGAAATCACAAAAATCACGCCTTCTCGATCAAAGCCGCAGTTCGGAATCGTGGCCATGACGACCACCGCCTACAACCAACATGGCGAAACCGTCTTCGTCGCGCATCCTAACTGCTGGGTTCCTCGCAGACCTGTCTAAAAAACGCCTGAATTAGTTCCGCTTCCATCAAAGTGAGTTATGCTGGGGACGAGAAGGAGTTCACTATGGCAAGAAGATACGCGCATGAAGGGGAAGTGATCGTAGAGCAGGAAAGTGGCCTGCCGTATTTCTTCCTGGGACTCGGCCTTGGCGTCGCCGTTGGCGTGCTGTTTGCCCCGCAGTCGGGTGCGGAAACCCGGCGTCTCCTCAAGGACAAAGCGGAAGAAGGTGCCGATTTGGTGCGCCGCCGCGCTTCGGAATTCCAGGAAACGGCCGCTGAAGCGTTAGAGCGCGGCAAGCAGAGCCTGCAACGCCGCAAGGAAACGCTGTCCGCCGCTGTGGAAGCCGGCCGCCAGGCGTACCGTGAAGCGGCTACCGAAAACGACTAATCGTTCGCGAAAAGAGACTCTATGGACCAGTCCACGTTGCTCTATATCATGGCCGGTGCCGTCACCGTTTCCGCGGTGGCGCTAGTGGTTCAGGTGTTCATGTTGGTCGGAATGTATAAGGCCATGATGAATTTGCAGGAGAAAGTCCTCACCTTGCTGCCAAAGGTGGAAGGCTTGCTAGAGACCTCGCGCGTGGTGCTGGAAGAAAGCCGCACTGCAGTGACGGAGATCCGTCAGAAATCCAACGCGATTCTGGACAGCGGCGTGAAACAGATGCAGCAGTTGGAAACCCTGCTCACCAACGCGACGGAACGCACCAATCGGCAGCTAGCGTACGCCGAAGCGGTCGTTGAAGACACCCTCGCTCGGGTCGAAGGCACTGTGGAAATGGTGCATCGCGGCGTGCTAAAGCCACTGCGCGGTATCTCTGGAATTGCTGCCGGTGTCAGCGCCGCCATTCAGTACCTGATGAGCCGCCGGCCGAATCCGCAGAGCGCCACGCTCGACGAAGAAATGTTCATCTGATCCTGGGTGCATGCCGTGAAGCGATGGGCGTTCCTGCTTGCGTTGCTTCACGGTCTGCTCTGCGCCCAAACGCCTCCCTCTTCTAGCGGCGCTGACCTGGCCCGCGCCATCCGCACCGCCGGACTCGACCCTGACCAGTGCTACCGCGTTCGGGATCTCGCCTTCGCGCGCGATGAGATCAAGCTCTTCTTCAACGACGGCCTCCTGATCTTCTCGAAACCCGTCGCCGGCGAACGGCTCAGCGCCATCTTCGTGGGAATCGAAGATCCTGCCGACGGTGAACTGCTGCTGTTGCCCCCAACGCGGGACGAACGACAGTCCATGGCGAAGTTCACCCGCACGCCCAATCTGGATGAACACTTCCACACCGCCCTGCTCACATTCACCGACAGCACGGCGCGCGACCTGCTGCAGGAAATCGCCGCAGGCAAAGGCCGCCCAGCTCGCGTAGAAGGTAAGCAACTGGAGGCCGAATGGGCTCCTGTGGTGAACAACCTGAATGAGAGCCTGGTCCAGCGCATCACCGGCGACCTGCTCAGCGCCACACGCCCCGGGGGCGGCTTCCTGTTCGTCGCGCTGCAAAGCAACCGGCTGGGCAATTTCGACGTGATCTTTGATCCGCTGGGCGATGACCAGATCCTGGCTGGGCAGTTGGCCGAACGCGCCGGATTCTACGCGTACGATGTGTGGACCAGCTTCCCTGCCCGCTCCATCCGCACCGGCACAGTGCCGCCCTACCAACTGCCGGCTCGCATCACCTCCTACAAGATCTCGGCGGCCCTCGATGAGACGCTGCGTCTCAAGGCCACCACAAAGGCCACTGTGCTAGTGGGCAGTGCGCCGGTACGCGCCCTGACCTTTGGGATCTCTCGCGCAGAGCAGGTCACTGCCGCTCGCATGGACGGGGCTCCGGTGGAGCTGTTGTTCCAGGAATCCGCGCGCTCCAGGGCTCTGCGAGCCGACGAGAACGATCTATTCCTGGTGGTCGCGACACAACCGATGGCGCCTGGCTCCAACCATGAAATCGAACTGGAGCACGAAGGCGACGTGATCGCCGATCGAGGAGCCGGCGTCTACTCGGTGGGCGCACGTTCGAACTGGTACCCGCGCATCACGCTGGAATTCGCAGACTACGAAGTCGAGTTTCGTTACCCGAAAGACCTCACGTTGGTCAGCCCGGGCGATGTCCTCGAAGATCGCACCGAAGGCGACGTGCACATCACGAGGCGGCGCACCTCGGGCCCCATTCGCGTCGCGGGTTTCAATCTTGGCAACTACGCGCGATCGTCGAAAACCACCGACGGTCTCACGGTCGATGTGTACGGCAACCGCGGCCTGGATCCCGCACTCGCCCCCCGGCCACGAGCCACGGTCGTGCCGCAGCCCGTACGCCCGCTCTATCGCGGACAACCCGCGAACGGCCCCGCAACCACAACCGTCATTCAGACACCGGCTCCCCCGGATCCCCTGGGCCGCCTCGACGCTGTTGCCGCCGATGTCGCAGAATCGCTCCAGTTCTATGCATCGATGTTCGGACAGCCGTCGCTCAAAACGCTCACGGTGTCTCCGATTCCTGGCACTACCGGCCAAGGCTTCCCCGGACTCATTTATCTCTCTACGTTGTCTTACATCGAAGAGGCCCAGCGCCCGGAGAACACTCGCGACACGCGGCTCAAGACGTTCTTCTCCGACCTGATGGTGGCCCACGAAGTGGCTCACCAATGGTGGGGCAACATCGTCGGGACCTCCGGCTACCAGGACGACTGGATCATGGAAGGGCTCGCGCACTATTCGGCCTTGCTGTGGATCGAAAAGAAACGTGGTCCACAGGCGATGCAGACGGAACTGAACGAATTTCGCACGGACCTGCTGCTTTCCAGCATCGATGGTGGCACCACCGATTCGTATGGCCCGTTGAGCTGGGGCTATCGTTTGGAAGCCGCGCGCAACACCGACACCTGGCGCGTCATCACCTATGAAAAAGGAGCCTGGGTCTTCCACATGCTACGGCAGAGGCTCGGCGAGACGAAGTTCTTCCAGCTGCTGAAGCAGCTGCGCGCCCGCTACGAGTTCCGCACAGTTTCGACTCGCGAGCTCCGAGCACTGGTCAAAGAAATCGTGGCCCCCGCCGCAAGCGCCGACGCGATCGACGCGGTCTTTGATAGTTGGATTCAATCGACCGGTGTACCGAGCGTGCGTGTCCGTTACACCAGCACAGGCCGGGCGCCTTCGGTTCGCGTGAGTGGAACGATCGTCTACGAAAACTCGGAGGAGCGCGGCGTGCACAGCGATTTCGCGACAGAACTACCGCTGGAGATCACCTTCGCCAATGGCACCCGCCGCATCGAATGGGTTCGCTCTGAAGAAGGGACCCAGCCGTTTAGCCTGACGTTACCGCAACCGCCAACCAAGATCGAACTGCTTTCGACGGCAACCCTGGCGACCTCGCGCTAAAGTTCGCGCCGCAGGCTCCGCGCCCGCTCCTTCTTCGCGTTCGGGTTGAGAATGTCCTTGTAGTCGCCCCAATTAGAAACCACCACGTAAATCGAGAAAGACAGCGCACCGAAGAATACGATCAACACCAGCACGATCGCCGCGTAATACAGCAGTGCCGATTCCGGCGCAGGCTCGAAGACAGCCGCAGCGAACCCCTTGCCGAAATTCATCCCGAAGAAGCCCGTGATCATCGCGCCCAGGCCCAGAATCATGCTCAGCATGGCGACGCGGTTAATGGCCTCCGTGTTCCGGAACTGGTAGTGCTCCTGCAGAGACGCGCCCAAGGACCGCACTTCGGACTCAATTTCGGCCTTCATCGCCGTGATGCGATAGAAGCGGCACTGTAGCTCAAAGTGCTCCAGTTCTTCTTCCTTGTTCGCTAGCTCATCGAAATGCCAGTAGTTCGAAAAATGCAGGAACTCGGCTCGCAGCTCGTTCGCCATCGTCACATTGGCCGCTGTCAGCTGGATTTCGGATTCATACAACCTGCGGGAGACTAATGCCGTGCGCTCGCTGAAATCCAGAAGCGTCGCGCGATAGAACAGCCCCACCAGCGCCATCAGATAGTAGCGAGTATCGAACATCCGGTGAATCAGGAAGCCTTCTGACAGCTGATGTGAGCCGCAGTCGAACTTCCCGATAGCCGCCGTGATGTTGCTGTAGCTGGTAAAGCCGTAATACGTGCCTTCGTGCGCCCACCGATGATAGAGATGTTCCTGCATGCGCTCCCGCAGGAAGTTCACTTCGTAGCGATACGACTCGCCATCCTGTTCCACGTACAGCAGGCGGCTCAATAGGACCTGATATTCCTCTGAGTCCTTGTAATTCTCGGGCACACTCGCAGGATCGATCTCAAAATACGAGTAGACGATCATCCGTTCATCCAGAACAGGTTCAAACTCCTGCCGGTTGTAATCCGCGAAATACAGCAGCGCTTGAATCGTCGACGCCAGAGGCGGCTGGAAACCCACCATCTCGCCTGTTTCAAACGTCTCGCGGACCAGCGGGGTGCGTTTCCCCTGCGTTTCCAGCACGAGGGCTTCCAGCGAAGGCGTGCGCCCTTCGCGAATCTGGCGTGAACTGGACGGGTATACCTTGCGCATCGCTTCGTTGATCCACAGGGCCTCTTTGACCGGAAGCCCCCATGCCTCAACGCCGATCGAGAGGACACCCACGCCGTTCGCGAACAAGAACAGGCGCAGATCCGTGATCTCTACCGAGGCCTGCCGCTGCTTGGCGTCCGCGCAGTCGTACCAGAGCTTCGCGCCCGGCGGCGGCGTCATGGTGTAACAGCGCAACAGGGATTCCCGGCTGCCTTCCTGCCCGGTCGTATCGAAGAACACGCGCCGCACGATCGGGTGGAAGAAGATCATGTCCTGATACGCACGCGACCCCATGTCGAACTGCGTATACGGGGTGCGCTTCCACTCCATGCCGGCCAGGGAAGAGCGGCTGGCGGCGATCCATTCGTCCAATCCGTCGATCCAACGGGCGTTCTCGCGCCACAGGTGGGGGTAGCGTTCGCGCACCTCTTCCTTGTCAATCGAAAACGGAAACAGGAAGTAGGTATGAAGGTGCTGGGCCTGCGCCGGCATTGTGACGATTATAGGCGCTTCGACAATTCGCTGCTCAATGCGACAATAGAAAGGAATGGTGTCCTACGGGATCTCTTATGCGATCGGCTGCTTAGTGGGCGCCGCCGCTGTCACGTTTCTGGTCGGCTGGCCCTGGGCCATTCCGTTCTACATCCTGGCGGCGTTTTGTCTGAACTTCTTCCGTGACCCGGATCGAACCGTGCCTCCCGGCGCCGTGGCCGTGTCCCCGGCCGACGGCAAAGTCGTCGTGGTCCGGCAAAACGACGCTGGCGTCACGACCATCAGCATCTTCCTGAACGTCTTCGACGTCCACGTGAATCGCACGCCGATTCCAGGCAAGATCACGGCCATCGAATATAAGCGCGGCGAGTTCCTGAACGCCGCTGACCCGAACGCCAGCAGTGCCAACGAACAGAACATTTTCACTGTCGAAGGCGTGGTGGGTGGCCGCCAGACCAAGGTCATCTTCAGCCAGATCGCCGGGCTCATCGCTCGGCGCATCATCTGCTACAAGAAGGTGGGCGACGTACTGCAGCCGGGCGAACGTGTCGGCCTGATCAAGTTCGGCTCACGCACAGATATCGTGCTCGGCCCGGAGTGGGACGTCACCGCAAAGATCGGCTCGCGCGTCGTCGCCGGCGAAAGCATCCTCGCACGGATGCGGGAGAACGCATGAACCTTGCTGAACGGCTGATCGATCCGAAATCGCCCGATCGCAAACCACGTCGCGCCGCGTATGCGCTGCCCACGTTCTTCACGGCAGGCAACGTGTTTCTGGGTTTCTACGCAATCATGGAGTCGTTCTTCGGCGCCATGCAAACGGCAACCGCCGGTGGAGCCGCGCAACAACACTTCACGCAAGCCTGCGTCGCCATCGGAGCTGCTGTCTTTCTCGATGGCCTCGACGGGCGCATCGCGCGTATGACGAACACCGTCTCCGACTTCGGCCGCGAGATGGATTCCATGGCCGACGTCGTGACATTCGGCATCGCCCCCGCCGTCATGGCCTTTGCCTGGGGCATCGAATTCACAAGCAACCCGCCCGCGCCGTTCACGATGGAACAGCTCCGTCGCGCCGGGTACTTCTTCTCGTTCATTTACCTGCTGTGCGGCGCGATGCGTCTGGCGCGTTTCAACATCCAGACCAACCCGGTCCCGAAAAACCCCGGCCGCCCCGACCGCAAATATTTTGTCGGCATGCCGATCCCGTCGGCGGCAGCCGCAATCGCCGCGATCATCTTCGCGGCCGGCAGCTTGCCGCTGCGTTCGTGGCAGTTCTCGGTCGCCTGGTTGTGCCTGCTCGGCCTGCTGGCGTTCCTGATGGTCAGCACGTGGCGCTACCCCAGCTTCAAGGACCTGAATTTCGTCAAACCGCAGTCGCCCATTTCCTTCGTCTTCACTGGCGCCGCGATCTACATGGTCTGGACCTTCCCTCAGCCGGTCCTGCTGGCGATGGCCGTCAGCTACGTTGGCAGCGGCATCGTGATTCGCGTCGGCGGGCTGGTGCGCCGCCGTTGGCGTGGACATCAACATCCTCAACCGCCCCCTACGGAGCAGCACGTTGGCTAAAACTTCCGAACATCACGTCGCCGTTGTCGGCGGCGATACGCTTCTTGCCCGCGAACTCCGCGAGGTGCTCGAGGCCGAAGAGCCGAAGCCTCGCATTCACCTGCTTTCTGCCACCGCCGACACCTCTCCTGTGCTCTCTACCGATGATGAAGACGCTGTCGTCATGACGCCGCTCACCGCAGAGACGCTCGAAGGCAACACCGTCGCGTTTCTGGCCGGCTCACCTGCGGCAGCCCGCCGAGCGCTGAAGCTAGCGACTCAGGTCACGCTGATCGACCTCACTGCGGCACTCGACGAACAACCCGAAGCCCGGCTGCGCGCACCTTCGGCGGAACCCGCGAACCTGAAGCGCTCCAGCGCGAAGCTCCAGGTGATCGCACATCCCGCGGCCATCGCTCTCACCACGTTACTGGCGCGTTTGTCCGTCACCGGCAAACTGCGATCCTCCGTCGCCCACGTCTTTGAACCGGCCAGCGAGCGCGGCCAAAAAGGCATCGAGGAACTCCGCAAGCAGACCGTTGGCGTGCTCTCGTTCCAGAAGCTCGACACCACGGTATTCGACACGCAGCTCGCCTTCAACCTGCTGGCCCGTTACGGCGAAGAGGCCATGGAGCCACTCGAAGGCGTGGAGCAGCGAATCGAAAAACATACGGCTTCCCTGCTCTCCGCATGGCCCGGCCTGCCGATGCCGTCGATCCGCCTGATTCAGGCCCCGGTGTTCCACGGCCACAGCATGTCTCTGTGGGTGGAATTTGAAACTGAAGCTGATACGGACCTGATCGCGCAGAAACTCAACGAATTCGGCGTGGACGTTCGCCCCGATGAGCCTCCATCAAACGCACACATCGCCGGACAAAGCGGCCTCAGCGTCGGAGCCATCTCCGTCGATCGCAACAACCCGCGCGCCTGCTGGATCTGGGTGGTCGCCGACAATCTGAAACTATCCGCGGAAAACGCGCTCGCCGTCGCCAAGGAACAATTGGGATGAATTCCGTGAGAGCCCTGTTGCTGGTGATGCTCGCGGCAGCACTCTCTTCCTGCGGCTACAAAATCGCCGGCAAGTCCGACATTCTCCCTCCGTCGTTGAAGACGGTCGCAATTCCCGCGTTCGGCAACGGTACCGTGCGCTACAAGCTGACGGACCTGATGCCGGAGGCCTTCGCCCGCGAGTTCATTGCCCACACGCGCTACAAAGTGGTCAGCGATCCTGGCCGGGCGGACATGATCCTCGAAGGCGCTGTCATCACCTACGCTTACAACCCCACGATCTTCGACCCGACCGCCCAGCGCGCCAACGTGGCCGACCTGCGCGTCACCATGCGGGTGAAGCTTACCGAGCGGGCCACTGGACGCGTGCTCTTCGATCGCCCTCTGATGGAAGTGAAAGAGAGCTACCAGATCAGCCGCGACCCGCTGGAATATTTCGAAGAGAGCGACCCTGCGCTTCGCCGAGCCAGCACGCGCGTGGCACAGCAGATCGTCACTGCGATCTTGGAAAATTTCTAATGACGCCCGATCAGTTCCTCGCCAAACTCAAGAAGGACGGCCCCGAGCCGGCCTATCTGTTCCTGGGGCCCGAAGCCTTCGAACGCGAGCGCTGCCGTCGAGCGCTGTTTGACGCCGCACTGCCAGCCGAGGCCCGTGAAGACGGGTTCACGCGTCACGACTTGAGCCAGATCCCGCTTGCCGAAGCCCTTGATGACGCGCGATCCATGTCGCTATTCGCCACGCAGAGACTGCTGTGGTTGAGCAGCGCCGAAGCAGCCGTCCCGCGCGCTCGCGTAGCCGCTGCCAGCGACGAAGAAGAAGGCACGGGCAGCGCCACCGACGTCGATGCTCTCAGTTCCTACCTGCGCAACCCTACACCCGAGACAATCGTAGTCATCGATTGTTCGCGCTATGATTTCGAAGGCGAAGACAAGACCAAGCTGGAGCGCGTCACGAAATACTTCGCCGCGATCCCCTCGGTGGTCGAGTTCCGTCCGTATTCGCCCGAAGCCGCGCGATCCCTGGCACAGCGACTCGCGAAGGAAAAGCGCCTGCAACTCGGCCTCGCCGAACTCGCCTTGCTGCTCGACATTACGTCCGGCGACGCGGCTCGACTCTCGCTTGAAATCGAGAAGTTAAGCCTCTACGCCGGCACCGAACGCAAAGTCACGCCCGAAGACATCGGAGCGTTAGTCGCCGACGCACACTCCAGCACGATCTTCGCATTGGTTGCCGCCCTGGGCCGCAACGATCGCACACGCGCGCTGGAAATCCTGGACATGCTGTCGCGCGAAGGCGAGTACATGCCCCTCGCGTTGACGTTCCTCGCCACGCAATTCCGCATGGCCCTCGCCGCGCGAGCCGCAGGACTGAAGGGTGCCGGACAAATCCAGGCGCACTTCACCAAGCTCGGCGCGCGCATTTGGCCGGACCGCGCCCGTCAGATCGAACAGACGGTCGAGGCCTTCCCGAAAGCAGCTCTGGAAAAAGCGATCGGGCGGGTCTTCGCTGCAGATCGTGATCTGCGCGATGCCCGCCCGGATGACAGAATTGTGATGGAAGAAATGATTCTCGCGTTAACCGCGAGGTAAACTACGCGGCCAGTTTCTTCAGGCGCGCAGTCAGGCGGCTCTTATAACGAGCAGCCGTATTCTTCTTGATGATGCCCCACTTCGCAGCGCGGTCGATCAGGCTGTACGTCGGAGGAATGGCCGCGGTTGCACCCGGGATATCCTTCGCTTCCAGAAGACGACGCATCTTGCGGACCTGGTGGCGCAGACGAGTCTTACGAGTTTGGTTCACCGCGTTGCGGCGTTCAGTGATGCGGACGCGCTTCAGCGCGGAAATTGTGTTCGCCATGGGACAGATTTAATGGTATCGCATTTTGTTCCCCGTTGACAACTTGCGCTACCCTGACCGCATGAGGTTCTGGCCCACGCTGATCCTGGCAGCTGCCCTTGCCTCGGGACAATCTGCTCGAACCATTATTACGCAAACAGTTGCCCTTTTGCATCTGGCACCTGGGATGGTCGCTGCCGAAGCCCTAGCCCCGGAGCTCGATTCCGAACTCGCACAGGCCGTCGGCCCCCTCGGGAAGAGCATTGTGATCCGTCCGGATGCCGAAGGCGACCCACACCTCACCGTTGCCTCGATCCACGTTGCCGTAATCTCCGAGGCTGTGCTACGCCTTCCCTACCCCGAGCGCATTCTTGCCCACATCCGCAGCGCCATCCGGCCCGAAGGTCATGTCTTCCTCCGCACGACGACCCCTGCTCTACGTGACCAACTCGACGCAGCTGGGTTCGACTTCCGTACAATCCACGAACTCGCTCCGGGTCAGTTCCTGCTGGAATTCGTACGACCTTGATTTGTTGTTATCCTGACCAACGATGCTGAAGACCCGCCTGCCTCTTTTCGCCCTCGTGCTCGCCACGTGTGGAGCCGCCGCGCTAATGGCCCAAGCCGCCAAACAATGGAGCCTCCAGGAACTCTTCCAGCGCAACATCGGCAGCAAGGAAGATCAGGACACCGCCTTCCCGCCGCACAAGATCATCGGGAACGTCTACTACATCGGCACGCGGAGTCTCGGCAGTTTCCTGGTCGCGACGCCGCAGGGTCTCATACTGATCAACTCGGATTATGAACGCACGGTCCCGGTGCTGAAAGATTCCATCGAGAAGCTGGGCTTCAAATTCAGCGATGTGAAGATCGTGCTGGGCAGCCACGCTCACGGCGATCACATGGAAGGCGATGCCATGGTGAAGGAACTCACGGGCGCGCAGGTCATGGCCATGGCTGAAGACGTCCCCGCGCTGGAACGCATGAAACCGGGCAATAAGACGCATCCGATCGATCGCGTACTGCACGATGGCGATACGGTGGCACTGGGCGGCACCACGCTCACTGCGCACCTGACGCCTGGGCATACCAAGGGCTGCACCACCTGGACCGCGAAGATCGCGGAAGACGGCAAGACCTACGACGTCACGATCATCGGCAGCGTCGGCGTGAATCCCGGCTTCCAACTGGTGAATAACGCCCAGAACCCCGTCATTGCAGACGAGTACATGCAGGCCTACAAGGTACTGCGCAGCCTGCACACGGACGTGCCACTGGGCTCGCATCCGGCCATGTATAACTTGGGGGAAAAGTACCCGAAGATTGGCAAGGGGCCGAATCCATTCATCGACCCCGCCGGGTACAAAACCGAACTCGACCTCCAGGAAGAGGTCTTTCTGCGCACGCTGGCAGAGCAGCGCGCGGCAGCGTCGGCCAAAGGCAAGTAACTACTTCGCGAACGTCAGCCGAACACCGGTGCTGTAGAGGATGTCGTTCGTCTTGCGGCCCGGTACCGGGTTGCTCAAGTAACGATCACTCAGCGTCACCTGCCAGGACAGCCACTTCAGTAGCGAAGTCGAAAACGTCGTATCGAAGTTGAAACGATAGGCGCCCGTATTGGAAACGTTCGGGTAAAAACGAACCTTTTCCTGAATCGACGTGCTCTTGTTGAAGCTGTGCAGAAAGTCTTCGCCCATCACGATTTCGGCCGAGTTACGCTGCAAGCCGGTCGAGAAGAATTCCCGGTTGCCCGCCGCACCGACGCGCAAGTCCAACTTGGTCACGTCCGTATTGATCGTGTGATGGCCCGCGCCGCCCTGCGGCACAAAGCGCAAATCGAGCTTCTGAAACTGATCGGATTCCAGATCCACGGATCCCCATGCGAACCACTGTTTATTGAGGTTCACATCATACATCACGCCGCCGCGTTTGGAATTGGCGGTGGTCAGGTTCGTGCCGGTAGTGCTGTTCGAAGAGAAGATCGACGTGTAGTAGACGCTAATCTTGTCGCGATTCGTTGCCCGGTCAGCACGCGTTGAAAGCGTGAAGGTTTGGGTGCTGGCGTTGCCTTTCGTGGCCGCGTAGCCCAGGTCCAGGAAGCCCGTCCACAGGTCCACCAAACGCGGATTCTGCAGCCGCTGTACTTCCGTTTCGTGAGCCGTCTGCTCGGCTTGGCTGCGCAAGCTGGTCACTGCGGTCATCGCCGTATTCACCGTGCCCGCCGCCTGCGTCCGAACCTGTAGCTGCCCGTTCGCCGTGGTGAGCGCACCAGCCACGGTCTGCCCATCCGACAAACCTACATACACCGGCCCATCCGCCGAGATCGCCGTAATCGCCGACCACTGAATCTTTACGTCCGACGCCGAAACCGTCTTCAGAACTAGTTCTTTGGTATCGGCCTTGACGATCGTTCCCGTCAATTTGTCGCCGTTGTTTAACGTAATCTGGTCCGCCCACATCAAGGTGGTGGCCAGCAAAAAGATTGCGCTCGCAAATCTGGTACTCATACCCGCGAGTATAGAACACGAACGCTTGAAAATGTTTTGATGCTACGACACTAAAACGTTGTCGATCAAGCGCACTTTGCCGAGCCACACAGCCGCCGCCACGCGCACGGGTCCCGTCATGCGATCCACCGGCATCATGTTCGCCGCATCGGCGATTTCCAGGTACTGCACGGTCATGTCCTGCGTCCCGGCGAGCACTTTCAGAGCTTCCGTCCGCGCCTCCACCGGAGTCTTGCCCGAGCGCAGCGCATCGCGAGCGGCGGACAGCGCCTTATACACCAAGGGCGCAACGCTACGCTGATCCGGCGTCAGCAACCGATTCCGGGAACTCAGGGCCAGCCCATCGGATTCGCGAACCGTCTCGACGGGCACGATCTCCGATGGAAGATTCAGGTCCGTCACCATCTTCTGGATCACGGCCAGCTGCTGCGCGTCCTTCTCACCGAAGTACGCACGGTCCGCCTGGACAATGTTTAACAACTTCGCGACCACCGTCGCCACACCCTTGAAGTGCCCAGGCCGATACTCGCCTTCGAGGCGCGTGGTGATGCCGGTCACATCCACTGAAGTCATCAACTCGTCGGGGTACATCTCCTCTACCGGAGGCGCAAACACCGCATCGGTGCCCAGCGACTCACTCAGCGCCACATCAGTGGCCAGATCGCGAGGATACTTGTCCAAGTCCTCTTTGCGATCGAACTGAATCGGATTCACGAACACCGTCACCACGACGTAGTCCGTCCCTGCCCTGGCCCGCCGGATCAACTCCGCGTGTCCCTCGTGCAGCGCGCCCATCGTGGGGACCACGCCAATCGTCTTACCTTGGCCGCGCGCGGCCTTCACGGCTTCACGTAAGCCGGCAATCGTAGAAAATATGGATGTATTCACTTCGGGAACCGCCCGTCTCGCACTTCGTCCACGTAGGCCTTGGCCGCATCAGTCATCTGCTGGCCCAGTTCCGCGTAGCGTTTCACGAATGACGGGACAAACTCATCAAACAAACCAAAGGCGTCGTAGCTCACGAGCACCTGTCCATCACAATGCGGCCCAGCGCCAATGCCGATCGTCGGCACGGCCACAGCCGCCGTAATCTCTTTTGCGATCTCCGCGGGAATCGACTCCAGCACGATTGAAAACGCGCCCGCCTGCTCCAGCAGCTTCGCATCTTCCAGCAAGCGATCCGACTCACTCATCGACAACTTTCGCATCCCACCCAACCGATGCACGGATTGCGGCGTCACGCCCAAGTGACCCATTACCGGGATCCCGACCTCGACCAATCGCGCCACAGTATCGAACATCGACCGGCCGCCTTCCAGCTTCACCGCCGCCGCATGCCCTTCGGCCAACAACCGGCCCGAATTCCGCACTGCGTCCGCCATGCTGGTCTGGTAGCTCAAAAAAGGTAGATCCGCGATCACCAGCGCTCGTTTTGTTCCGTTGGCGACCGAACGCGTATGGTGGACCATCATGTCCATGGTCACCTCCAGGGTGGTCGAATCGCCCTTCACGACCATACCCAGCGAATCGCCGACCAAAAGAGCGTCCACACCGGCCCGATCCATCAGCCGAGCCATGGTCGCATCATAGGCCGTCAGAACCGCGATCTTTTCTCCGCGCCGCTTCCTGTCCGCGAAATCCGGAACCCGCACGCGCTTGGGAGTGTCACTCATACCTGTCTTTAATAGTAGCGCACACAATCACTTACGGAACATTCTTCGATCATTGACAGTTTTGGTCCGAGTTGTTACTCTAAAGAAGGACCGAAACAGTCTGAGATCTCTAAGCCGATGCTAAAACTCACCAAGAAAGCGGATTACGGGTTGATCGCCCTCCGGCATCTTTCCCGCCAGGACGGCACCGCCTCGGCCAAGGATATCGCCGATCTGTACCGGATTCCGCTGCCCCTGCTCTCCAAAGTCCTCCAGACTCTGGTCCGCAACGGACTGCTGACCTCCGAACAGGGCGCGGCTGGCGGATACCGTCTCGCCCGCGCCCCCGAAGACATTACCGCCCTCGAAGTTATCCGCAGCATCGACGGCCCGATCATTCTGACGCATTGCTTCACCGAACACTCGAAGCACACCGAATGTGACCAGAGCAACGGCTGCCCCGTGCGCGAGCCTCTCCGCAAGGTTCACGAAGGCATCCAGAATCTGCTCTCCAACATCACAGTTGCGGATCTTTCTTCGGATGACATGCCCATCCCAAGCATCCCGGGCATGGTTTCGAGCATCCAATCAGCGTCGGCGACATCTGTCGCAACAAGGCCAAGAACATGAAATTCCCGATTTACATGGACTACCACGCCACCACGCCGGTTGACCCCCGCGTGTTTGAGGCGATGAAGCCGTACTTCACCGAACTCTTCGGCAACCCTGCCAGCCGCAACCACAGCTTCGGCTGGGCTGCGGAAGACGCCGTCGAAAAGGGCCGCAAGCAGATTGCGAGCTTGATCGGCGCGAACTCGAAAGAGATCGTGTTCACCAGCGGCGCCACCGAATCGAACAACCTGGCCATCAAAGGCGTCGCGCAGATGTACGCCGAACGCGGCAACCACATCATTACTGCGGCCACCGAACACAAGGCGACGCTCGACACCTGCAAGCATCTTGAAAAAGAAGGCTTCCGCGTCACCTACCTGGCGGTCCAGGCCAACGGCCTGATCGATCTGAATCAACTTCGCGAAGCGATCACCGACAAGACCATCCTGATCAGCATCATGTATGCGAACAACGAAATCGGCGTGGTGCAACCCATCGCCGAGATCGGCAAGCTGGCCAAGGAACGCGGCGTCCTGTTCCACACGGACGCGGTACAGGCCGCCGGCAAGATTCCGGTGAACGTGATCGCCGACAACATTGATCTGCTCTCCATCAGCGGCCACAAAATCTACGGACCGAAGGGCGTCGGCGCACTCTATGTTCGCCGCAAGGGCCCGCGCGTACAGCTCACCGCGCAAATCGACGGCGGCGGCCACGAACGCGGCATGCGTTCCGGCACGCTGAACGTCCCCGGCATCGTCGGCCTCGGCGAGGCCTGCGCCATCGCGCAAGCCGAAATGGCCGAAGAATCGAAGCGCATGGCGTACCTTCGTGACAAGTTGAAGGATCGCCTGCTGGGCGCGCTGGACGAATGCTACATCAACGGCACTATGGAATCCCGGCTGCCGAACAACCTGAACATCAGCTTCGCGTTCGTCGAAGGCGAATCGCTGCTGATGGGCATCAATGACATCGCGGTCTCCAGCGGTTCGGCCTGCACCTCGGCCACGCTCGAGCCCAGCTATGTCCTGAAAGCCCTGGGCGCGGGTGACGATCTCGCGCACTCCTCGATCCGCTTCGGCATCGGCCGCTTCAACACGGAAGAGGAAGTGGACTACGTGGCGGGCAAAGTCATCGACGTCGTCCAGAAACTCCGCGAACTCTCTCCCTTGTACGAAATGCACAAGGAAGGCATCGATTTGACGAAGGTCCAGTGGACCGCGCACTAAATTTTCAGAGGACAAACTACCATGGCATACTCCGATAAAGTTCTCGACCACTACAACAATCCCCGCAACGTGGGCTCGCTCGACAAGGCCGATCCGACAGTTGGCACCGGGATGGTCGGCGCACCCGAGTGCGGCGACGTGATGAAGCTGCAAGTGAAGGTCAACCCTTCCACCGGCATCATCGAAGAAGCCAAGTTCAAGACCTTCGGCTGCGGTAGCGCGATCGCCAGTTCGTCGCTTGCCACCGAGTGGCTGCGAGGCAAGACGGTCGACGAAGCCCTCGCCATCAAGAACACCGACATCGTCAATGAACTGAGCCTGCCGCCCGTGAAGATTCACTGCAGCGTGCTGGCCGAAGACGCCATCAAGGCGGCCATCGACGACTACAAGAAGAAGTCCGGCAACTAAGCGCTAGGAACGAACAAATGAGCACTGCTACCCTAGAATCAGCGGCTCCCGAAACAACTGCCGCCAAGAAACCAATGGTTACAGTTACGCCCAAAGCGGTCGACAAGATCCGCGAAGCTTTCAAGAAGCAAGGTGTCACCGGCGGGCTGCGTCTGGGTGTCCTGGGCGGTGGCTGCTCCGGCTTGAGCTACCAGTTCAAGTTCGACCCCAAGCCCCGGCCCACCGACAACGTGATGCAGTTTGACGACGTGCAGGTCTACATCGACCCCAAGAGCCTCGTCTTCCTCGACGGCATGACGCTCGACTGGAAAGACTCGCTGATCCACTCCGGATTTGTGTTTGAGAATCCGCATGCCAAGAAGAGCTGCGGTTGCGGAACGTCCTTCTCCGCGTAAACGATGAAGTTTTACGAAGCGCTCGACCTCGTCCCAACTCTCGCGTTGGATTTAGACGACCTCAAAAAGCGCTTCTACGATCGCAGCCGCCAGTGGCATCCCGACCGCTTCAGCCGAGCTAGTGCCGCTGAGCAGGACCAAGCCTTGGAAATGACCGCGATCCTCAATGACGCCTTCCGTACCCTGCGCGACCCTGTGGCTCGTGCGGAGTACTTCCTCAAGGAACGGGGCCTCGATTCCTCCAGGACCGAAGCCCCGCCGGAACTGCTCGAAGAAGTTTTTGAGTTGAACATGGCGCTCGAAGAGCTCCGCGATGGCGACCAGTCGGCGAGAGGGCAATTGGTCGAAGCGCGCGATCGTTTCGGCGCCATGCTGCGGTCTTCCGACGATCAGCTAACCGACATCTTCTCGCAATTCGATTTCTCGCCTTCGGACGATACGCTGAATACGCTCCGGGCCACGCTCAACCGCCGCCGCTATATTGCGAACCTGGTTCGCGACGTCGACAAGGAACTACATGTCCACTCTGCAAATTGATTTCGGCCAGTCGAAATCCCACATCGTTGGAATCGACTTGGGTACCACCAACAGCTTGGTGTCCGTGCTGGACCTTACCGGCCCGCGCATTCTCTCCGGCATCGTACCGAGCGTGGTCTCTGTGCTCCCCACCGGTGAAGTGATCGCCGGTGCCGAAGCGCGTGAGCGCTTGGTCACGAACCCCGAAAGCACCGTGTATTCCGCCAAGCGCCTCATGGGCCGCGGCGTGGCCGATATCCAGGACGAACTCAAACTCTTCCCCTTCCACATCGCGCCGGGCAGCGAAACAGTTCTCAAACTCCAACTCGGCGACAAGATCATGACGCCGCCGGAGATCGCCGCACACGTCCTCCGTAAATTGAAGCTCGACGCCGAAGAAGTTCTGGGCGGCCCTGTCGATCAAGCCGTCATCACTGTTCCAGCGTACTTTAATGACGCACAGCGCCAGGCAACTAAAGACGCTGGGCGGATCGCTGGACTTGAAGTCCTGCGCCTGGTCAACGAACCCACGGCAGCCGCGCTGGCTTACGGTCTCGACAAGCGCAACCAGGGCCTGATCGCCGTATACGACTTCGGCGGCGGCACCTTCGACATCTCGATCCTCCGCCTGCACGACGGTATTTTCGAAGTGCTCGCGACCAACGGCGACACGCACTTGGGCGGCGATGACATCGACAACTTGCTGCTCCAGATCGCGCTCGAAGACATCCAGAGCGAATGGGGCGAAGACATCTCCGGCAAACAGGACGCCATCCAACTCCTGCGCCGCGCTGTGATCCTGGCCAAAGAAGCACTCTCTTTTGCCCCTGCGGCCACCATCGATCTGCAGTACGGCGATCGCGTCTACCAGCGCGAGATCAACCTCGAGATCTTCAACCGCCTGATCGAACCCATCGTTGAACGTACGCTCGCGCCGTGCCGCTCCTGCATCGCCGATGCCGGCGTCTCGGCCGAACAGATCGACGAAGTCGTGATGGTCGGCGGCTCCACGCGCATCCCGCTGGTGCGATCTGCAGTAGAACGCCTCTTCAAGAAGCGTCCGCACACCGAACTGAATCCCGATGAAGTCGTCGCCTTGGGCGCTGCTGTACAAGCTGGCATCCTCGGCGGGCACGTCGATGATGCCCTGCTCCTCGACGTCACGCCGCTCTCACTCGGCATCGAAACCATGGGTGGCCTCGTCTCGAAGCTCATCCATCGGAACTCGACCATCCCGGCGTCTGAAACCGAACTCTTCACCACGGGTGTCGACGGCCAGACCAACGTGCTGATCCATGTTGTGCAAGGCGAACGCGAACTCGTCAAGGACTGCCGCAGCCTCGCTCGCTTCGATCTCAAGGGCATCCCGCCGATGCCCGCCGGCATGGCTCGCATTCAAGTTCGCTTCCTGATCGACGCCAACGGCATCTTGAGTGTCACGGCGAAAGACCTCCGCGCCGGCACCGAACAGACCGTCGAAGTGAAGCCCTCCTACGGCCTCAATGACGAACAGGTCGAAGCCATGATTCTCGAGTCCTACGACAAGGCTGAAGAGGATCTGAAGGAACGCCAGGTGCGCGAGGCTCGCGTCGAAGCCGACGCCGTCGTCGGAGCCACCAACAAGGCTCGCGAAGACGCTGCTTTCAACTGCCTCTCACAGGAAGAACGCGACGCCATCGATCGCGCGATCAACGAACTGATGGTCGTCTATCACGGCGACGATCACCTGTTGATTCGTGCGAAGATCGAGCAGATCGATGAGGTCACGCAGAAGTTGGCCGAAATCATCATGAACGTGGCCGTCGGCAAAGCGCTCGAAGGGACCCATATCGATGCCAACTAAGCTCACGTGGGATAACACCAACGAGATCGCCTACGCACTGTTCGAGAAGTTCCCCGAGCAGGATCCAACGCACATCCGTTTCACCGACCTGCACAAATGGATCACCGAGCTGGATGGATTCGCCGACGATCCCATGAAGTCTAACGAAGCCAAGCTCGAGAGGATTCAGATGTTATGGCTCGAAGAATTCCAGGACGACTAGCGCTCGTTCTGTTCTGCGCGTCCGCATACGCGCAACAAGCCGATCTCACCGCCCCGCAGCGCACCGCGGTCGATCGCATCACGCCCGCATCCCTCCGCGCGAACCTCACGGTGCTCGCCTCCGATGACATGGAGGGCCGCAGCACTCCCTCCGTTGGACTGGACAAGGCAGCCGACTACATCGCAGCGCAGTTTAAAGCGGCCGGTCTCGAACCGATCAACAACAGCTACTTCCAAACTGCCAATATCTCTGACCTCGGCGCACGCGGCCAACAGATTCTGCGCGGCCTTCCCGAAGGTTCGCCGACCACCGCCCGCAACGTCGCAGGTCTACTGCGCGGCTCCGACCCGAATCTTCGCAGCACCTACATCATCGTCTCTGCCCACTACGATCACGTCGGAATCGGCGGCAACGCGGATGACAAAATCTTCAACGGAGCCAACGACGATGGCAGCGGCGTGGTCAGCGTCATCGAGCTCGCCAAGTCGCTTGCCGCACTGAACCCACGCCCGAAGCGCAGCATCCTCTTCATGACCTTCTTCGGTGAAGAACGTGGGCTGTTGGGCTCTCGCTACTACGGCGAACATCCGCTTGTCCCACCAGCAGCGACCATCGCCCAGATCAACCTCGAACAACTCGGCCGCACCGACGCTAGCAACGGCCCGCAGATTCAAAGCGCCAACCTTACAGGCTTCGATTTCAGCGATCTCCCGAAAACTCTCTCCGACGCAGCCACCGCCCTCGGCGTCCGCATCTGGAAGGACATGCCCGCCAGCGACGCCTACTTCGGTCGCAGCGACAATCAGGCTCTCGCCGACCTCGGCATCCCTGCCCACACGCTCAGCGTCGCCTATGGCTACCCCGACTATCACAAGGTCTCCGACACCGCCGACAAGATCGACTACGACAACATGGCCACCGTCGATCGAGCCATCGCCCTCGGCCTCCTGCGCCTCGCGAGCGATGCCACGCCACCCAAGTGGAACGAGGCCTACGCCCCTGCCTCTAAATACGTAGAGGCCGCCCGGAAACTCCGGACGGCCTCTGTACAGCTAGGTAACTGATTCGGGCTAAGAAGGAGCCGTTACTTCCCCTTCCCTCCGCGCTTTCCGCCACCTTTGCCGCCGCCCGTTCCAGGCTCATGAATCGGACCGGTGCCATCCTTCGGACCCGTTCCTTTGCCCTTGCCAACACCCTTTTGGCCCACACCTGTCCCGTCTTTGCTCTGCTGCTTGTCCCGCTGTTTTTGCTGCTGCTTCTGTTGGTCGCCGCCGACTTGCCCAAACGACAAAGCGGCTGCGAGGGATCCCGCAGCCGCCAATCTGAAAAGTTGTTTCATGGAACCTCCCTTTGGCACGATGCGAACACCGTGCCAAAGGTGACAGTTCTCTTACGCCGTGCGATTCGCTTCCGTCTTGTCAGAGATCGCAGCCTGCGCCGCGGCCAGACGAGCGATCGGCACACGATACGGCGAGCACGAAACGTAGTTCATGCCCACTCGGTAGCAGAATTCCACCGAGCTCGGATCGCCACCATGCTCACCGCAGATGCCGATTTCGAGGTCCGGACGAGTCTGCCGGCCCAACTTGATCGCCAACTCGATGATCTTGCCCACGCCACCCTGATCGATCGAGGCGAACGGATCCGCCTTGAAGACTTTGATGTTTTCGTAGTGACCCGAGAATTTCGTATAGTCGTCGCGGGACAGACCCATGGTCGTCTGCGTAAGATCGTTGGTACCGAAGCTAAAGAATTCAGCCTGGCGAGCGATCTCATCGGCAGTTAGAGCCGCACGCGGAATTTCGATCATCGTACCGATCATGTAGTGCAGCTTCTTCAGCCCCGCCTTGGCGAGCACTTCTTCAGCAACACGTTGCACGATCAGCTTCTGGTTTTCGAGTTCCTTCTCAGAACCCACCAGCGGGATCATCACTTCCGGCATGACCTTGATGCCCTTCTTAGCCACCTGAGCGGCAGCTTCGAAGATCGCACGAGCCTGCATTTCCGTGATTTCCGGGTACGTGATACCCAGACGGCAGCCACGATGACCCAGCATCGGGTTGAATTCGTGCAGCTCTTCCACGCGATGCAGCAGTTCCGGCAGCTGCTTCTTCAGCTCGCCGACCGGCATGCGATACTTCTCGGACATCGCCTTCTTGTCCTTCGCAGTCGCATGCGGGAACTTCGCGAGATCCACCATCAGATCTTCACGCTTCGGCAGGAACTCATGCAGCGGAGGATCCAGCGTACGGATGATGACCGGGAAGCCGTCCATCGCCTTGAACAGGCCCGCGAAATCGGCGCGCTGCATCGGCAACAACTTGGCCAAAGCCTTGCGACGGTTCTTTTCGTCACGCGCCAGAATCATGGCCTGCACGTACGGGATGCGATCTTCGGCAAAGAACATGTGTTCCGTGCGGCACAGACCGATACCTTCCGCACCGAACAGACGAGCAGCCTTCGCATCGCGCGGAATGTCCGCGTTCGCGCGCACACCGAACTTGCCGCGGAACTCATCGGCCCACTTCATCAGCGTGCCGAAGTAGCTGGAGTTCGGATCGGGTTCGTTCGTCACCGCCTGGCCCAGATACACCTTGCCAGTCGTACCGTCGATCGAGATCCAATCGCCGGACTTCACAACCTTACCACCCGTCGTGAACTTCTTGCCGTGCTCATCGATCTGGATCGAGCCCGCACCCACGATGCAAGGACGGCCCATACCGCGAGCCACCACCGCCGCGTGCGACGACTTGCCGCCGACCGCGGTCAGGATGCCCTTGGCCACGTCCATGCCGTGAATATCGTCCGGCGTCGTTTCCTTGCGGACCAGGATCACCGGCCCGCCCGCAGCCATCACCACCGCGTCATCGGCGCTGAACGCCACGCGACCCACCGCAGCACCAGGACTGGCCGAAATGCCCGCGGCCAATTCGCCCAACTTCTTGAGCGACGCCGTATCGAACACCGGGTGCAACAACTGATCCAACTGCGACGGCGCCACGCGCATCACAGCTTCCTTCTTATCGATCAAGCCTTCGTGGCACAGATCCACTGCCACGCGAACCGCAGCCGGACCCGTGCGCTTACCGTTGCGGGTCTGCAGCATGTACAGCGTGCCGTCTTCGATCGTGAACTCGAAGTCCTGCATGTCACGATAGTGACGTTCCAGGCTCTCGGTGATCTTGTGCAGTTGCTCGTAGGCAGCCGGCATCAACTTTTCGAGGTCGGCCAGAGGCTCCGGCGTACGGATACCAGCGACGACGTCTTCGCCCTGCGCGTTGATGAGGAACTCGCCCCAGAACTCCTTCTCGCCCGACAACGGATTGCGAGTGAAGCCCACGCCCGTGGCGCAAGTGTCGCCCATGTTGCCGAACACCATCGCCTGCACGTTGGCCGCGGTGCCGATTTCGTCAGGAATCTTTTCCATCTTGCGATAGTAAGAGGCCTTCGGATTCCACCAGCTGCGGAACACCGCATCACGCGCCATCGCCAACTGATCGTAGGCGTCCTGCGGGAATTCCTTCTTGGTTTCCTTCTTGACCAGCTTCTTGTACTCGACGATGATGGCCTGCAGATCCTTCGCCGTCAGCGCGGTGTCCAGCTTGGTCTTCGCCTTCTTCTTCTGCGCATCGAAGATATGGTCAAACTTCTCCATATCGATGTTCAGAGCCACTTCGCCGAACATCTGGATGAAGCGACGGTAGCTGTCATAGGCAAAGCGAGGGTTGCCGCTCAGAGCCGCGAGGCCTTCCGTCGTGACGTCGTTCAAACCCAGGTTCAGAATCGTGTTCATCATGCCGGGCATGGAGAACTTCGCGCCGCTGCGCACGCTGACCAGCAGCGGATTCTTGGGATCGCCCAGCTTCTTGCCGATCTGCTTTTCCAGTTTCTCCAGCGCCTTCAGGCACTGTTGGTTGATCTCTTCGGGAACCTTGTTGCCGTTTTCGAAGAAGATGGTGCAGACTTCGGTGGAAATCGTGAACCCCGGAGGAACCGGCACGCCGGCCTTGCTCATCTCCGCCAGGCCGGCACCTTTGCCGCCCAGAATCTCCTTCATTGTTCCGTCGCCGTCGGCTTTGCCTCCGCCGAAGTTAAACACATGGTTTTTCATAGGTCTTATTTCTGCTCTCCTGATGTAACAATCTCTGAGAAATCCGCGATGGTTGAGAACTTACGAAGCATGTCGCTCAGCATGCTGAGCCGGTTGAACCGCACCTTCTCGTCCGGTGCGTTCACCATGATGTCGTCGAAATACTGGTCTACCTGCGGCCGCAAATTCGCGACCTGCTCCAGCGGCGCGTCTTCGGCTAACGCACGATACGCCGCATAGAGGTCCTGCTCCGGCCCCGCTTCGAGCAACTTCGCGTCCACGGTGCCGCCACTGAAATTCGCCTGCTTCAGGATGTTGTTGATGCGCTTGAAACTCGCCGCGAGCGGCTCGAAGTTCGGCGTCGGACGCACACGAGCCACTGCCGCCAACCGAGCTTCCACATCCGCCAACGTCGTGACGCCTGCCTTCAATACCGCGTTCACTTCGTCGTACTTGTATCCGCGCACTTCGCGGAAGTAATGCTGGATACGTTCCAGCATAAAGTCGTACAGCGCCCCGCTGGTCAGTGCGTCGAGCTTCAAGTCGAACTTCGCTTCGACCAGAATCTTCACCACACCCTGAGCCGCGCGACGCAGAGCAAACGGATCCTTCGAACCGCTCGGGATCAGCCCGACGTTGAAGCATCCGCGCAGTGTGTCCAACTTATCCGCCAGTGCCACAATCTGGCCCGTGCGCGTGGACGGAATCGTATCGTCCATGCTCAACGGCTGGTAGTGTTCGTAGATCGCCTTCGCGACCTCTTCGTGCTCACCTTGCGCGCGCGCATACAGTCCGCCGATCACGCCCTGCAGATCGGTGAATTCCTTCACCATCTCCGTGGTGAGATCGCACTTGGCGAGTAGCGCCGCCCGTTGAGCATGAGCGTCACCGCCCAGTTCTTTTACCAGCGCGACAGTGCGATCGGTCTTTTCTTTATACGAGCCCAGCTTGGCTTGGAATGTAACCTTCGCCAGATCCTCGACGCGATCCCCCAACGGATGCGCCTGATCCACGTCCCAGAAGAAGCGAGCATCGTTGAAGCGAGCACGCAACACGCGCTCATTGCCCTGCTTGACCAGTCCATCCGGATCGCCACTCGTATTCAACACCGCGACAAAATGCGGAGCCAACTTACCAGGCGCGGATTCCACAGCGAAATACTTCTGGTGGTATCGCATCACCTCGGTCAGCACTTCGGCCGGCAGCGCGAGATAGTCGGGATTGAAGTCGCCACGAATTGCCGACGGCAGTTCCGTGATGAACGTCAACGTCTCGAGCAACTCGGCATCGGGCTTCGCGCCCAACGCCGTGATGTCCGCCGCAATCTTCTCGCGACGTTCGTTGGAAGAAAGAATGACGCCATTCTTGCGCAACTCCGCTTCGAAGTTATGCGGTGTTACGGAAATCGTGGGCTGGCCCATGCGACGATGGCCGCGCGTCAGGTTGCCCGTCTTCACTCCAGCGATTTCGAACGGGATCACCTGGTCGCCCAACATCGCCACCATCCAACGAATCGGACGAATGAAGCGAGGACTATTCTTGCCGCCCGTCCAGAACATTGTCTTCGGCCACTGAATGCCCAGGATCGCGGCCGGTAACGTTTCTGCCAGAATGTCGCATACCGCACGACCTTCCACGCGCTTCACCAGTTCGTAGTAGTTCCCTGCCTTGCGCAGCGTCGAAACATCTGCGCCCTGCTTCTTCGCGAACCCTTCAGCGGCTTTGTCGCCGGAGGTCACCGGCGGACCCTTCACGACTTGTTCGGAATCCGGTGTGCGTTCCGGCAAGCCCGCGGCCCACACCACCAGACGGCGCGGCGTCGCATCGACGTTCACCTTCGCACCAAACAAATCGAGCTTCGACAACTGATCGAGCGCGCTCGGGATCATCCAATGCGGGATTTCTTCTGTACCGATCTCTAACAGGAAGTCGAGGCTCACGCGCTCACCTCCGCCTGGTTCTTATCAAGAGACGCCGTCTGCTGATCGTTCCAGATCTTAGCCGTGCCGACCGCCAGGTCACGCACGCGCTTGATCACGCCCACGCGTTCGGTCACCGAGATGGCGCCGCGCGCGTCGAGCAGGTTGAACAAGTGCGAGCACTTCAACACGTTGTCGTAAGTGGCGAGCACCGGGAAACGCTGCTTGTT
>CANIIC010000008.1 GCA_947467395.1 Bryobacterales bacterium | reverse complement strand
CTGGCGATCCAGTCTACGTTCGCTTCGGCAATGCCGAAGTGGACGGCCAGTCCGCGACTACTTCGTTCGCTGGAGTGTGGGAAGTGAAGGCAAGAGTGCCGGAAAACGTCGGTGTGGACGGCATTCCCGTGCAAGTCGCGACCGGCGGTTTTCGCAGCAATCTCTTGCGACTTCCTGTGGCGAAATAGGGCCGCTGTGCTACGTTCGGAACGTGGCCTTTGGGGGCATCTCAGAACAACGTTCGCGGCAGAAGCGCGTCTTTCAAGACGCTGCGACTGTGGGGATACTGACTTCGATCACCAAGATTGCTGCTGCCGCGAAGGTTGTTGTAACGGCACGCTATTTCGGCGCGAGCGATGACCTGGACGCCTTCCTCATCGCCTTCCTGCTACCCCAATTTGTCGTCGAAACCGTGACGGGCACGTTCACCACCAGCTTGGTCCCGCGTTTGATTCGCAGCCGATCGAGCCAGGATCAGCAGGTGGGCACAATCGCGCAAGCCAGCCTGGCCTTGGTGCTTGGGGCGATGTCTGCGCTGATGGTCTTGCTAGCGTTGACGGCGCGCTGGCTGTTGCCCCTGTTGGGGTCGAGCTTTTCTAGTTCCAAACTCGATCTGACCTTCGTCTTGTTTCTCAGCATGTTGATCTGGCTCCCCATCAGCGCGTGCTCGGCCACCTGGCGGGCTGTGCTGAACGCTCACGGGCGGCTAGCGATGGCAACGGCCGTCTACATGGCCTCTCCTGTAATCACGATGCTGTTCCTTGCGGGCGGTGCTGCGCGCTGGGGCGTCTGGGTGCTGGCTGTCGCCAATATGTCTGGTGCGCTGCTGGAGTTCGTAGCGCTGGCGGTCGGCATTCGGAGGCTCGGATATTCGCTGCGCCCGAGCTGGCTTGGCTGGACGCCCGATATGCGCGCCCTGCTCGCGCAATACTGGCCGCTGCTGGCTGGGACGACGATCACGGCGGGCTGCGCGTTGGTGGATCAGGCGGTGGCAGGCGCCTTGGGCTCGGGCAGTGTCGCGGCACTGTCCTACGGCGTCAAAGTGGCCGGGGTGTTGATCGCCGTGGGTGGCACGGGGATGGCGACGGCGGTGCTGCCGGAGTTCTCGCGGCTGGTGTCGCAGGGGCGTTGGGACGCGCTGCGGCACGCTCTACGCTTGCACGTGGGTGTCGCAATGGCAGTGATGATTCCTGTGACGGTGCTGCTGATGTGGGGTTCGGCGCAGGTCGTACGCGTGATTTATCAGGGTGGACAGTTCGACGCGACTGCGGCTGCCGTGGTGTCGCAGGTGCAGTGGTTCTCGTTGCTGATGGTGCCCTTCGCTGTGGTGTTGCTCATCGCGCAGCGCCTGTCTACGGCGTTGGGCGCTTCAGGGCTCATTCTGCGAGCCGGGTTTGTCGCAATGCTGGTGAACGTCACCGGAGACTGGTTGCTGCCGCGATGGTTCGGCGTCGGCGGCGTAGGGCTAGCCTCCGCGCTGGGGCACATCGTCTTCATGGCGGGTCTGGTGGCTTTGCTGTATCTCAAAGAGCCACGCCTGTTCCGTACTGTGAAGCCCTAGCACGGATGTGCCGCTCCAGCCTCGCGCTGAAACGGAAAGTCCTTGATTTCCATCTCTCTTCCGTGTGGCGTGGAAATTGCTGTGGAGAGAAGCATGCATCGCTTGTACCGTCCGGAAACATCGTGGTCAGATTCCGCAGTGTTTCAAGCGGCGGTTCTGTTGTTGCTCCTCCTTGCGGTGGTATGGGCGGCGCCCCCTCCAATGCCCTTGCCACCGCACGTGACTGTGATGCCGCTGCACGTCAGCGCCCCGGCGGGCGTGGTGCCGACCAGTACGTCAGACTTGCTCTAAAGTAGGAGAAGGATGTTCAAAACATTTCTTGGTCTTTTTGTTTTAGCTGCTGCCGCCTATGCGCAGCCACTCGGCGTGGGACTGAAACTGGGTGTTCCCGCGACCGATGCGTTCAAGGTTGTCCAGCAGCAATCGCTGGCCAGTTCGCAAAACTTTGTGTGGGGTCCGTATCTGGAACTGCGCCTACCCGGCGGCAACTCGATTGAGATCGATGCCCTGCGTCGCAAGTACGAGTTTCTGGCAGCTGGAACCGCAAACACCTGGGAGTTTCCCGTCGTCGTGAAGCATCGCATCGGCTCCGGTTTGGTGAAGCCCTACTTCGAAGGCGGTGCGGCGTTCAGCCGGTTGTCGGACATCAAGTTGTCCACGTTGCAACATCGCTCCAACTACGGTCTGGTGGCGGGCGGTGGTGTGGAGTTTCACCTGCTAATGTTCAAGGTCTCGCCTGAAGTCCGTTGGACGGGCTGGGGCTTGCGGTCCTTCGATGGCGGTCTGCAGAGTAACCGCAATCAGTTCACGGTGCTAATGGGTTTCGGGTTCTAACGTCCGCCCAGCAGCTTCATCGCGTCGGCCATGCCGCCGCCTTCGCGGCCTGATTTCGCAGGGCCCGCGCCATCCGGGATGCTATCGCCTTCGCCGGGCGCGAGGAACAGGTTTTTCTCCAGCCCGTGCTGCCGCGTGTACAGATCCCAGTAACGACCATTGAGGTCGTACAGCGAATCATGCGTCCCGCGTTCCACGATGCGGCCTTCTTCCACAACCAAGATTTGATCAGCCCTTCTGATGGTCGACAGGCGATGCGCGATGACGAACGTCGTGCGGCCCTGCATCAGATGATTGAGGCCTTCCTGGATCAGCGCCTCGGATTCGGAGTCGAGGCTGGATGTTGCTTCATCCAGAATCAGGATGCGAGGATCGGCCAGAATCGCGCGAGCGATGGAGACGCGCTGGCGCTGACCGCCTGAGAGCTTCACGCCGCGTTCACCCACGATGGTGTCGTACTTTAGCTCGAAGCGTTCTGCGAACTCGTCCACGCGAGCGATGTGGCACGCTTCCTTGATCTGTTCTTTGGTCGCGTTCGGCTTCGCGAAGGCGATATTTTCTTCAATGGTGCCGTCGAACAGGAAGGTGTCTTGCAACACCACGCCCAACTGCGTGCGGTAACTATCGAGTCGTACGGTAGAAAGGTCGATTCCATCGATGGTGACCGTGCCGTCGGTCGGCTCATGAAACGCCGCGACCAGGCTAATGATTGTCGACTTGCCTGAGCCTGACGGACCCACCAGTGCGGTGACCGTGCCCGGATCGGCGCGGAAGCTGACATCGCGCAGAACGGGCTTGCCTTCTTCGTAGCTGAAGTTGACGTCCTTGAATTCCACGGTGCCGTGGATCGGGCCGATCACCGTCTTGCGATTCGGGTACTCGTCCTCGCGACGTTCGCCGAGAACCTCGCGTGTACGATCCAATCCGGCGAACGCTTCGGTCAACTGCGTTCCAATGCCGACCACCTGGAACACGGGAGCGACAAGAAACGCCAGGAACGTGGTGAACATCACAAATTCGCCCAGCGACAACGTTCCTGCGAAGATCTGCCGTGCGCCGACGAACATCACGGCCGCACTGACCAGACCCATCAACACGGTCGAAGACAACGCCATCAGTGACATCATGGTCAGCGACTTGAAGACGTTCTCCAGCAACCGTGTGACGCCCTGAGCGAAGACCTTCGCTTCGCGTTCCTCGGCGTGGTAGCCCTTGACCACACGCACGCCGCCCAGCGATTCCGTTAAACGACCGGTGACTTCCGCGTTGATCTTGCCGCGCTCCCGGAATACCGGCCGAATATTCACAAACGCCTTGCTGAGGAAGAATGCAAACACGCCCACCGACAGTGCCGTCACGGCGGTCATGACCGGACTGATGTAGAGCAGCACGGCCAGCGAAATCGCAGCCGTGATCAGGCCACCGACAAAATCCACCAAGCCCGTGCCAATCAAGTTCCGGACACCTTCCACGTCGGTCATGATGCGCGATACCAGCGTGCCGCTCTTATTGGCGTCATAGTAAGACACCGGCAACAGCCCAATGTGGCGCTGGACCTTCTGGCGCAATTCCGCTATCAGACTTTGGCCCGCCTTCGACAACAACTGGGTGAGAGCGAACGAAGTCACGCCTTGCAGCAGCGTCGCACTCAGGACGCCAAGCACCAGATACGTCAATAAATCGATGTCCCGCTTGCCGATGACGTTGTCGATCAGCAGCTTGGTGGAATACGGCAGCACCAACCCGCTCAAGCGGTTGATGATCATCAGGAAGAAGCCGAGGATCAGGATCTTGCGCCGCGGCTGGATCATCTCCCGCAGCTCGGGCCACACGTCCTTCATCTGCTGGGCCGCGGATTTGGTGCTCTTCGGAGGCGTCCCGTGCGCGCCGGCGCGACGCGCACCACCATGGCTCATGCCCGGAAGACCCATGCCTCGTGATCCCATGCCACCCAGTGTAACGTTTAAGAATGGCTACTCTTCGCGTCGGGACCTCGGGATTCGCATACGCCACCTGGAAGCCGGACTTCTACCCGGCCAAGCTCCCGGCCAAGGACTTCCTGAAGCACTACGCCACACGATTGAATGCGGTAGAGATCAACTACACCTTCCGCCAGCTGCCGAAGGCCACGACGCTCGAAAACTGGGTCAAGGCCACTCCCGAAGGCTTCACGTTCGTCTGTAAGGCACACCAGCGGATCACGCACATCCAACGGCTGAAAGAATCTGAATTCACCGAGCTCTTCTTTAAGGCGATCGATCCCCTCCGTTCGGCTCGCCGCCTGGGACCGGTTCTGTTCCAGCTGCCGCCCAACATGAAGTTGGATCTCGAACTGCTTCGGGCGTTCCTCGCCAAGCTGCCGGCCGACGTCCGCTGCGCCTTCGAATTTCGCAACAAGGCCTGGCTCGTCGATGACGTCTATCGACTGCTGGAACAGCACAGGGCCGCGCTCTGTCTGGCCGAATCCGACACGTTTGAGATCCCTGAAGTGCTGACGGCCGACTTCGTGTACGCGCGCCTCCGCAAGAGCGAGTATTCGCCGGAAGAGCGCTCCGAAATCGCCGCCCGGGTGAGCCGTCAACTAGCGGGCGGGCGGGACGTTTACTGTTTTTTCAAACACGAAGACACCCCTGCGGGAGCCCTCTACGCCGAGCAACTCCTGGCGGCCGTAAAATAGGGAGCCTCTCCGCGAACAACTCGATCTTTCTTCTTTTCAGCTAGAAAGATACGTTCGACGGTGCACATGTATACAATCGCCCCTTTGCCGTTTGACAAGGCTCCCGGAAGTTGCTGCAATGTTAGCTGGTCAAAATGAGCACTCCGCACATCGAACGTAGTGGCGTCACGCTTCACGCCCCGATTCCCGCTGAATGTGAAGAAATTCTTTCTGCTGAAGCTCTTGCGCTCGTAGCTGAGCTGCATCGCCGTTTTGATGGCCGTCGCCGCGAGTTGCTGGCGGCGCGTGTCGAGCGGCAAAAGGCGATCGACGGCGGCAAGCTGCCGGATTTTCTCCCGGAAACTGCCCACATTCGAGCCAGCGATTATAAGGTAGCTCCCATCCCGGCCGATCTCACCGATCGTCGCGTTGAAATCACCGGTCCAGTTGACCGTAAGATGGTCATCAACGCGCTGAATGCCGGCTCGAGCACGTTCATGGCGGACTTCGAGGATTCCAACGCCCCGACGTGGCACAACAATATTTTTGGTCAGGTGAACATGCGCGATGCCGTTCGCGGCACCATCGCGTTCACCAGCCCCGAAGGCAAAGAATACAAGCTCAACCCGAAGCACGCTGTCCTGATGGTTCGCCCGCGCGGCTGGCACTTGATGGAACGGAACGCGACCGTGAATGGTGAAATCGTCTCTGGCTCTCTGTTCGATTTCGGTCTGTATTTCTTCCACAATGCGAAGGCCTTGTTGGCGAAGGGCTCTGGCCCTTACTTCTATCTGCCGAAAATGCAGAGCCACCTGGAAGCGCGCCTGTGGAATGACGTCTTCGAGTTCGCGCAGGATTATTGCGGTGTGCCGCAGGGCAGCATTCGCGCCACAGTCCTCATCGAAACGCTTCTCGGCGCGTTCGAGATGGATGAGATCCTGTACGAACTGCGGAATCACTCGGCCGGCCTGAACTGCGGCCGCTGGGACTATATTTTCAGCTTTATCAAGGTGCTGCGGAATCATCCCGACTACGTGTTGCCGGATCGTTCCACGGTCACCATGGATAAGCACTTCCTCAAGAGCTACGTTGATCTGCTGATTCAGACCTGCCACAAGCGCGGCATTCACGCGATGGGCGGCATGGCGGCGCAGATCCCGATCAAGAACGATCCCGCCGCCAACGAAGCGGCGCTCGACAAAGTGCGTCAGGACAAGCTGCGCGAAGTGAAGGCCGGCCACGATGGTACATGGGTCGCTCACCCGGGCTTGGTGTCGATCGCGAAGGAAATCTTCGACGCGAACATGCCCACGCCAAACCAGATTCACGTGACGCGCGCCGAGGTGAAGGTGACCGCCGCTGATCTGATGAAGATCCCCGAAGGCCAGATCACCGAAGCCGGCCTCAAAATGAACTGCGACATCGGCATCCAGTATTTGGAATCCTGGCTGCGCGGCAATGGTTGCGTGCCCATTTACAACTTAATGGAAGATGCGGCGACGGCGGAAATTTCGCGTACCCAGGTGTGGCAGTGGCTGCATCACGGTAAGAACTTGAGCGACGGCCGCAAGGTGGATGCGCAACTGGTTCGCGACACCATCCATGAGCAACTGGCAAAGATCCGCGCGACGATCGGCGAGGCCCGCTTCGGTGCCAGCAAGTTCCCGCAGGCTGGCGAGTTGTTTGAGGAGATGATGGTAAGCCCGGATTGCAAGGACTTCCTTACCCTCGAAGCGTATCGTTTCCTTTAAGCAGTGACTGCTGTCTCGTCTCAACTTCTCGATGAGTTCCGCGCCGTCCTCGGCGAGCGCGGACTCATCTCCTCGCCAGCCGAACTCCGCACCTATGAGTGCGACGGTCTCACCAACTTTCGCGTAGCCCCGATCGCGGTTCTGCTGCCTACGTCCACCGCGGAAGTGCAGGACGTCGTGCGGATCTGCCATCGCGAGCGCATCCCGTTTGTCGCCCGAGGTTCCGGCACAGGACTGAGTGGCGGCGCGCTGCCGATCGCTGGCGGCGTGGTCATCAGTCTGGCGCGCATGAAGCGCATTCTCGATGTCGATTTTGCGAACCAGCGCGTGGTCGTCGAACCCGGTGTCATCAATCTGGAAGTCACGGGCCGCGTGGCGCCGAACAACTACTTTTATGCACCGGATCCGTCGTCGCAATCCGTCTGCACCATCGGCGGCAATGTTGCCGAGAACTCAGGCGGGGCACACTGCTTGAAGTACGGCTTCACCACGACGCACGTTCTCGCCATGGAAGTGGTTTTGCCCAACGGTGACGTTGTGAATCTCGGATCGAATGCGCTGGATGCTCCCGGCTACGATCTCTCCGGGGTGTTCGTCGGCGCCGAAGGAACGCTTGGCATTGCGACGAAGGTTACGCTGCGCATCGTCAAACGTCCAGAGCAGATTCAAACCCTGCTGGCAGCGTTCCCCACTGCGAACGAAGCGGGCACCGCCGTCAGTGGCATTATCGCGGCAGGCATCGTGCCGGCGGCGATTGAGATGATGGACAGCCTCTCCATCCAGGCGGCAGAAGCCGCAGTGCATGCCAACTATCCCATGTGTGGTGGTTTGTTGTTGGTCGAACTCGACGGTCCCACAGCGGAAGTCGAAGCCCTGATGGCGCAGGTGAACAAGATCTGCACGGACCACGGAGCCTCCGAAATCCGTGTCGCGCAGTCGGAAGGCGAACGCATGGTGGTCTGGAAGGGCCGCAAAGCCGCGTTCGCCGCGATGGGGCGCATTTCTCCGAACTACATCGTGCAGGATGGCGTGATCCCGCGCACCGCGCTGCCGGAAGTGTTGGATGAGATCGAGCGCATGAGTCGCGAAACCGGCCTGCGTGTCGCGAACGTGTTCCACGCCGGTGATGGCAACCTGCATCCCTTGGTGCTGTACGATCGACGCATCGAAGGGCAGGAGCATGCTGCGGAGAAGTTCTCTGAAGCGATTCTGCAGCTCTGCATCGATAAAGGTGGCTCCATTACAGGTGAGCATGGCGTCGGTGAAGAGAAGAAGCACATGATGCCGAAGATGTACGCCGAGCCGGATCTGGAGACGATGCAGCGTGTTCGCTGCGCCTTCGATCCGCTGCATCTTTCGAATCCGACCAAGGTGTTCCCGCGTCCCCGCCTGTGTGGCGAGGCCCCCGGTGAATACAAGCCTCATCCTCTGGAGCAAGCTGGAATCGCGGAGAGATTTTGAGCGAGATCGTCGAACCGAAAACTGCGCGCGAAGTCGCCGACAAATTGGCCGATGCCAATGCGCGCGGTCGACTGGTGTCCCCGCGTGGAGGCGGCTCCAAACTGGACTGGGGCAACCCGCCTGCACGCACGGACGTCGTTGTTTCCACCGCTGCGCTAAATCGCGTGGTCGAGCACGCCTGGGCCGACATGACGGTCACGGTCGAAGCTGGCTGCACCGTGGCGCGCTTGCAGGAGACGCTCGCGCAACACGGGCAGCGCTTGGCGATTGACGTCCTGTGGCCCGAACGCGCCACCATCGGCGGCATCCTTGCGACCAACGATAGCGGAGTCTTGCGCTTGCGCTTCGGCAGCTTGCGCGATCTCGTCATCGGTATGACCGTCGCGTTGCCCGATGGTACCCTCGCCATGAGCGGTGGCAAAGTGGTGAAAAACGTCGCTGGTTACGATCTGCCCAAATTGATGACAGGTGCTCTGGGAACGCTCGGCGTGATCACGCAAGCCGTGTTCCGCCTGCATCCGATTCCGCATCACACGCGCACGCTCACGGCTCAGTTGCCGAACGCCGAGGCCGCACAGAAACTGATGATCGCCATCCAGGATTCGCAGCTGGCACACAGCGCGCTGCAGTTCCGAACCGACGCGAGCTCGGTCGACGTGCTGCTCGAAGGCACCGAAGCCGGCATCCAGGCCCAACAAGCGACACTCGCTACGATGGCCGCCTTCACCGAAGGCAGCGCTACATCGTGGAACGCCCGCCAGGAACTTTGGCCGGCAGAGACCATCGCGAAAATCAGCGTGCTGCCGTCGCAGATCGCAGAGACGCTCCAGCAACTCAATCCCACCCGAGCCGTCATGCAAGCCACCGGCATTGGTCACGTTACCTTGACCGGTGATCCGGCGGCGGCGCGCCACATCGTCGAAGTTAAGGGTGGTTCGTTGGTACTGCTGACGCCGTCGTCGATCGATGCCTGGGGCAACCCCGGCGACGCACTGCCTGTCATGCGCGCCGTGAAACAACAGTTCGATCCCAACGCGATCCTCAATCGCGGACGCTACGTAGGAGGGCTCTAAATGGCGCAGTCCGCCTTCGATTCGCACCATCCGCCGGCGCCCGACCTTATCAATCAGTGCGTCCATTGCGGCTTCTGTCTGCCCGCTTGCCCGACCTATGTTTTGTGGGGCGAAGAGATGGATTCGCCGCGTGGCCGCATCTATCTGATGAAGATGGCCAGCGAGGGCGGCACCGCATTGACTCCTGGCGTCGTGGATCACTTCGACAAGTGTCTGGGCTGTGTTTCGTGCATGACTGCGTGCCCGTCGGGTGTGGACTACGGCAAGTTGATCGAAGCCACGCGCGCCCAGGTTGAGCGACATCATCCGCGCACGTCGGAAGAACAGGCCCAACGCAAGATGATCTTCAGCCTGTTCCCGAACGTCGGCAAGCTGCGCACCATGCGCCCGCTGCTGCAGTTCTACCAGCGGTCCGGGCTGCAGTCGCTGGTGCGCGGAACCGGCATCCTGAAGTTGTTCCCGAAGTACATGGGGACCATGGAAGCGCTGCTGCCGAAGTTGGGCGATCATCATGAAGTCGCCGCGATGACTCCGGCGCAGGGCGCCAAGCGCGCTCGCGTAGGGGTGATGCTCGGCTGCGTGCAGCGTGAGTTCCTCTCTGAGATCAACGCCGCCACGGTGCGCGTGCTCTCCGCCGAAGGCTGTGAAGTGGTCGCGCCCAAGGAACAAGGCTGCTGCGGAGCTTTGTTGATTCACGCGGGCGAAGAAACTCCGGCGCTCCAGCACGCGAAGAAGATGATCGATGTCTTCGAACAAGCCAACGTCGATATCATCATCACCAACGCCGGCGGCTGCGGCTCAAACGTGCGCGAGTATGGGCATCAGCTCCGCGACGATCCGCAATACGCGGAGCGCGCGAAAAAGTTCTCCGCCAAGTGCCGCGACATTACGGAGTTCCTGGCGGAACTTGGCCCCCGCGCGAAGCGCCATCCTTTGAACGCGCGTGTGGCGTATCACGATTCCTGTCATTTGCAGCACGCCCAAAAAGTTCGTCTACAGCCCCGCCAGTTGCTCAGCTCGATCCCCGGGGCACAGGTGCTCGAAATCCCCGAAGCGCCGTTGTGTTGCGGCTCGGCGGGCATCTACAACATGGTTCAGCCCGAGACCGCGCAGACGCTGGGCGATCGCAAGGCCGAATGGATCGCGCCGTTGAAGGCTGACGTAGTCGCTACCGGAAACCCCGGTTGTCTGATTCAACTCCAGCAAGCGTTGGAGCGCAAAGGCGAACGCACTCGAGTTGTGCATACGGTTCAGGTTTTGGACGCGTCGATCCACAACACAAAACTCTAGTCTGCGGATGTGCGTTAGACTGGTTGCCGATGCGCATCCTCTTCTCGCTGCTTTTTGCCGCGAACGCCCTTTTCGCGCACACCGTGCAAGGGCGCGACGCGGACTTTCTGAAGCACGTTTCGGGTACCCATACGGGACCGTTTCTGTACCTGGGTGCGAAGCACATGGTGACCGGTTACGATCACCTGCTCTTCCTGTTCGGCGTGATTTTCTTCCTCTATCGCATGAAGGATGTCGCGATCTACGTTACCTGCTTTGCCGTCGGCCACAGCGTGACTCTGCTCACGGGCGTGCTCAGTGGGATCCATGTGAATCCATATCTCGTGGATGCGCTGATCGGCCTCTCTGTGATCTACAAGGCCTTCGATAATCTGGATGGCTTCAAGACGATGTTCGGTTTCCAGCCCAACACCAAGGCTGCCGTGCTCGGCTTCGGCTTGATTCACGGCTTCGGACTCGCCACGAAATTGCAGGAGTTCAACCTGTCGACCGATGGTTTGGTGGCCAACATGATCTCGTTCAACGTCGGCGTGGAACTGGGGCAGCTGACCGCCCTGAGCATCATCCTGCTGCTGATGACACAGTGGCGACGCACGGCCGGATTTGGCCGATACGCAGTTCTGACAAACGTTCTTTTGATGACGGCGGGCTTCGTGCTCATGGGCTACCAACTCGCCGGCTACGCCTGGGGAGCCGCCGCATGAATCCGCAAGTGCCTTCGATGCCAGACCGTGGAGGTCTGCTGAAACGTCTCCTGATCGCTGCCGTCGTCGGCACGCTGATCGTGGTCTGCGTGGTGATGCCGGCGGAGTATCGCAAGGACCCGACCGGTGTCGGGCGCATGCTGGGCTTGCTCGAACTCACGACGCCGATCGCGGCCACCGCGACTCCGAGCGCCGAGCCCGCTACTCCCGCTCCTACGGCACCTGCTACTCCTGACAACGGCGTCCTCGCCACGAAGTTCGATAAGCCGTTCCGCACCGATACGGTGAAGATACAGATCGGCCCGGATGGTGAGGTCGAGTACAAGGCCGTGATGAAGAAGGGCCAGGCGATGGTCTACAGCTGGGACGTCAACAAGGGTTCCGTGTACTTCGATTTCCACGGTGAACCGGCGGACCCAAAGCAATCGAAGAGCTACGAACAGGTGCAGGAGACCACCAAGTCCAATGGCGCGTTTGTCGCGCCGTTCGATGGCAAGCACGGCTGGTATTGGTTGAATCTCACCGGCGACACCATCGTCGTGACCCTCAAACTCTCCGGCTATTACGAGTCGCACGACTACGTGAAATAGCACTAAAAATCGACTGTGTGCTCCGGTGCTACCATCGGAGCATAGTGGCCTACCGCGGAACGTTTTCTCTCTCCCCCGAGCATCGCTCGGCCTTCGAAACCACGCTCGCGCAGTGGACGCAACGCGTCAAAGTGCAACGGCTGTGGGCTAAGGACGCCTCGTTGTGGACGAACACCACAGAAGGGCAGTGGCTGAGCTGGCTCGACATTGTTCCCGCGCAGCTGCGGGATGCAGGCCGCTTTAGTGGAATCGCGCACGCGGTGCAGGAACGTGGCTTCACGGACGTCGTCCTGCTCGGCATGGGCGGCTCCAGTTTGTGCCCTGAAGTCTTCTCGCTTTCCTTTGGTCAGATCCCTGGTTTTCCGAAGATGCACGTGCTGGATTCTACCGATCCCGCGCAGGTGCGATCGGTCGAACAGCGTGTGAACCTCTCTCGGACTCTCTTCATCGTCGCGAGCAAGTCCGGCTCGACGCTTGAGCCCAACATTTTCAAGCAGCACTTCTTTGAACGAGCCGGCCGCGACGGCAGTCGCTTCATTGCCATTACCGATCCCGGTTCAAAGATGGAACAGATCGCGCACGCCGAGCAGTTCGCGCACATCTTCGCGGGAGTTCCTTCGATTGGCGGTCGCTATTCGGCGCTGTCTAATTTCGGCATGATCCCCGCCGCCGTGATGGGCATCGATGTCAAACGCTTGCTCGAAAACGCGCAGCAGATGGTTGACGAATGTTCCGTCGCTGATGCAACGGAGAATCCCGGTGTCTCGCTGGGTGTGTTCATGGGCACGCTGGCGCTGGCGGGACGCAACAAGCTGACCATCGTGTGTTCTCCCGGGATTCACGACCTGGGTGCGTGGATGGAGCAGTTGATTGCCGAATCGACGGGCAAGGAAGGGAAGGGCATCATCCCTGTTGATCGCGAGCCCCTCGGTGCACCGGCGCAATACGGGCCGGACCGCGTGTTCGCCTATCTTCGTCTACCGGAGCCCGATCCCGCGCAAGACGCGGCCATGGCCGCGGTCGAGGCTGCCGGCTTCCCGATCGTGCGCATCGACGTCACCGACGCCTACCAGTTGGGTGCCGAATTCTTCCGCTGGGAGATCGCGACCGCCGTGGCCGGCTCGATCCTCGGCATCAACCCCTTCGATCAGCCGGACGTCGAGTTCAGCAAGATCGAAACGCGTAAGCTCACCGACGCGTTTGAGCAGACGGGTGCACTTCCTTCGGAGACTCCGTTGTTTGAAGAGAACGGTGCCAAGGTGTTTGGGGAATCCTCCGCGCGCACTTTGGATGCCTGCCTGAAGCAGCATCTCAGTGACATGGGCCTTGGCGCGTACGTCGCGCTGCTGGGCTACATCGAGATGACGGACGCACACGAAGCGATCCTGAACGGCATTCGCGAGCAGATTCGGAATAAGACCAAGGCAGCCACCTGTCTCGGCTTCGGCCCGCGCTTTCTGCATTCCACCGGACAGGCCTACAAGGGTGGACCCGCTGGCGGTGTCTTCATCCAGATCACGGCGGATGCGGCGCAGGACGTGGCGGTCCCCGGCCAGAAATACACCTTTGCGATCGTGGAAGCCGCACAGGCGCAGGGCGACCTCGCCGTTTTGCGGGAACGCGGCCGCCGCTGGCTGCGCATTCACCTTGGAAAAGATGTGCATGCCGGGCTCACGGAACTGGCTTCCGCAGTGACCCGCGCGTTACACTAAGAGTTCCCACCTTCCGCGTGCAGTCTGTTTGTGCGCGCTCTGGGGCCGGTAGCTCAGTTGGTAGAGCATCGCACTTTTAATGCGGTGGTCGCGGGTTCGAGTCCCGCCCGGCTCACCATTCCTTCGTCCTGTTTCAGGCTTTTGCCAGGTCTTGAGTCTTACCTGCGGCCTTTGCGCTGATACACAACAATCCAAGCAGGACGAGAAGTGCCACCGGAAAGAACGCGCTGTACGGCGCGCCTGCCAAAATCAGGAAGTACGGCACGGGCGTGAGGATCAGTGCCGAGACGATGCGAACTCCGTGCGCCGGGCAAGTCTGAATCACGGCAACAAATACGGCCAGCAAGACGATGTCGTCGGCGGCACCGGAGTGGAAGCTGGTCAGCAGTCCGCATACCAGGCTGGCGGCGAGAAGAAACTCAAAGTTCTGGGTCTGCCGCATGCTCCAGGCTAGGGCTCCCAGCACCACTGCGATCAAAGTGATCTCCAGAGGCACGCCGCCTTTCAGCACCGCAACCAAGCCGTGCAGGTTCGGCATGATGGTTGCGGAAAAATTGATTCGTGGGTCCAGTAACACGCCCACATACTGTCGCAAAGAATCGGGTCCCGCGAAGACCACGCTGATCAAGACCATCGCCGCCACGCCGAGTGCGGCACCGCCCAGCATTCGCCAGTAGCGCTTGAAGATCAATAACAGCGGCAGCGGCAGGAACAGGTGGAACTTGATGGAGACCAGCGAGAGGACCAAGCCCGCCTCGAAATCTTTCCCTTGGCGCGCCAGCAGAATTGTGCTGCCCAGGATCAACAGCAGAAACGGCGTGTCTTGCCCGCCGCACAAAGCCGTCGCGATAGGGATGCTGAGCGTGGCAAATAAGGGCAGGGACTCACACTCTTTGTGGAAGCGGAAGACGAACCACAGGATGCTGGCCAGGGATGCCGCGGAGAATAGCGCGTACGCGGCTTTGTAGGGCAGCCAGGCGAGCGGCTTCAGTAATACAGCGTAGAACGGAGGGCGCGTGTACACCACGGACTCCATGGTGAGGCCGAGCGTCTCCTGAACCGATGCAAGGTTGTCGGCGTACGAATATAGTTTCGGCGTGCCCACCAGCTTGGCGCCGGTGTAGAGTTGCACGAAATCGTTCTCGCCCGCCAACGCCCGTTCTCGCTGCAGGTACGCCAATCCCAGCAGGAACGCCAGCCCAAGCGCCAGAGGGAGCCATCGAACTAGAGTCTTGATCATGAAGTGACGGGTCGCCTCTAGACGACGCTATTTTCTTGGAGCAAGAGTCCCAAACACGCCAAGCTGTTCATGGTCACGTGGGCTGCGATAGGAGAGGCCAGCGTGCCGGTGCGCGCGTACAGCCAGCACATCACGACGGCGAACAACGCATAGAACGGAGCCAGTAGCGGCAGCAAGTGCACCGCTGCGAACAGGACGGCTGAGATAGCAACTCCTGTCTTGCTCAAGCCTACGGCGCGGGCCGAGCCGAACACCACTCCACGGAAGAAAATCTCTTCGCAGATTGGGGCGACCACGGCGATCATCAAGATCAGCACCGCCACTGCGACTCTGTCTTGAAGCATGTCCTTGAGAAAGTCGAGCTGGCTTTCGACAGCGTTCGGGCCTAGTAGCTTCATCAATGCACTGGTGTAGATACCGCTCAAGACCGCCAGGCCAGCGCCTGTCAGAATGCCGCGAAACACAGGCTGGTAGAGCGGTCCTTCAGATAACGCGACCACGGGGAGATGTTTTTCGCGATTGCGTCGGCGGCGGCGCAGGCCACGATACAGCAATGGGAGTTGGGTTGCCAGCAACATCACGGCGATCCCCCACCCGGACGCCAGCAGTTCCCCAGGGTCCAGGCCCATCAGCAGCAGGACACCTGCGGTCAGCAAAATGAAGATGCCGCCAAGGAAGAATGCGACAACCACGTCGAGCACGGCATCGCGGATCAGTGTCTGTGCAGCCACCCGTGGTGGGAGGGGACCTGATGCAACTTCGCCGGAGTCGGGAGCTAGCTCAGGTGTTTCGTCCACCTTTTGAACTTACCATCCTTGGCCGGTTCGGGGCCTAGCGCGGGTCTCCGGTGACGACCAGTACCGGGGCGTTCACCTTGTGACGAACGCCATTGATGGTGGTGCCGAAGATCAGGTCCTTGATTCCAGTGTGTCCGTGCGCGGCCATCACCACCAGATCGGGCTGCAGTTTTTGGGCGACGCGGATGATCTCGGCGCGCGGGTCGCGCCCATGCGCCACGGTTAGCTCGACGCGCAGTCCGTCACGCCGCAACGCTTCGACAATATCCAGAAAGTAGCGTTCGCCCGAAGCAACTTCGGCTGTAGATGCATCCTCGCCGTACAGCGCGCTGGTGGCGCCTTCTTCGACGTGCATCACGTGGAGCGTGGCTCCGTGCAGTTTCGCCATGGCTGCCGCGTGCGCGACCGCTGCGCGATCTCGATTCGAATGATCCAGCGGCACTAGAATGTTGCGGTACACCGGAGCCGGTAGATCCGTGGCCACGGCTGCGCCTTGCCAATCCTCCTCGCGCTTCACCGGGAGGTGTTTGGCGAACGTCACCCAGCCGAGCAGCAGCAACAGCCCGATGCCCAAGGGAATCGCCACCAACGCATGCCACGCGGCTTCCTGTACCCATGGCACCAGGGTCTGACTCACCAGCCAGAAGTTCAGGCCCAGAATCACGGCAGCGACGGTCCAGGCGCAGATGTTTACCCAGGTCTTGTTGGCGAACTTGCCCATGCGTTCGGGATCGCTGGTGAAGCGAATCAATGGCAGCACCGCGAAGGGCAACTGTAGACTCAATACCACTTGGCTCAAGATCAGCAGTTGATACGTGCCCGATTCGCCGGAGCTCGAAACTGTCAGCGCTGCCGGAATGATCGCAACGGAGCGAGTGATCAAGCGTCGCAACCACGGACGTAAGCGGAGATCGAGGAAGCCTTCCATGACGATCTGCCCTGCGTAGGTGCCGGTGAGCGTCGAGGATTGCCCGCTAGCCAGCAGCGCGACGGCGAACAGCACACTGGCCATGGTGGTTCCCAGCAGGGGCGTCAGCAGCTCGTGGGCCTGTTCGATCTCCGTGACAATCGTTCCGTTCTTAAAGAAGACCGCCGCCGCCAGCACCAGGATCGCCGTATTCACAATCAGCGCGCCGTTGAGTGCAATGACGGAATCTACCAAGTTGTACTTGCAGGCTTCGCGCTGTTCTTCTTCGCTTCGCCCCACCTTGCGCGTCTGCACCAAGGCCGAATGCAGGTAAAGATTGTGGGGCATCACCGTTGCGCCCAGGATACTGATGGCCAAGTACAGACTCGCGCCGTCGATCTTCGGCACTAGGCCGCCCATCATGTCGCTCACCGACGGGCCCGCGAACCAGAGTTCCATCAGAAAGCAACCGGTGACGATCGCGATCACCACCAGGATGATCCCCTCCACCATGCGAATTCCGTAGCGCGTCAACCACAGCACGATGAAGGTGTCGAGCGCTGTCAGCAAAACGCCTGTGACCAGAGGAATGTGGAAGAGTAGGTTCAGGCCGATGGCCGCACCGAGGACTTCCGCCAGATCACAAGCCGCAATGGCGATTTCGCACAACGCCCACAGCGAGATACTGATCGGTCGAGGGTATGCATCGCGGCAGGCCTGCGCCAAGTCCCGGCCCGTGACGATGCCGAGCCGCGCGGACAGCGTCTGCAGCAGGATCGCCATCAGGTTCGACAGCACTAGCACCCAGAGAAGTTGGTAGCCGAACTGAGAGCCTGCGCCCAAATTCGCCGCCCAGTTCCCGGGGTCCATGTAGCCGACGCTGACCAGATAGGCTGGGCCGGCAAACGCAAACACGCGCTTGAGAAGGGTGGGGCGAGCGGTCGTGACCGAGCCGTGTACCTCAGGAAGCGAGGCGTTCGGAGTCGAAGACTGAGGTTTCACCGCCAAACTTAACTATAGTTCACTTGGGCAGGGTCGTGCACAAATAGAAAAAGGGTGCCCGAAGGCACCCTCTTCGAAAACAACCAAAACGAATCTAAGCCCTACTCGTCGTGCGCCGGCGCCACAGACCGAGGCCCAGGAGAGCTCCGCCCAGCAACATCGCGGTGGACGGTTCGGGAACATCGTTCAGCACGATGATGCCGCCGTCTTTGCCCAGCAGGAACAGCGTTTCCGGACCGGCGTTTTCACGATCCATCTTCAGGCGGAAGCGGATATACGAATTCTGATCCAGGCCTGCAAGTGTGAAGCCGAGGAAGGTCACATCTGAGTAGCCAGTGCCTTTGTTCCCGAGGGCTACGGTAGTCAAGGGCCCATCCGGCGAGGTCGGGAAGGCGTCCACCAGCACATCGCCGGATGGATTATCGTTCACGCTATTGGAGTACAGGCCTACCAAGCCAATGATTTGCGGGACGCTGTTGTCATTCAAATCCAGGCCCAATGCGAAATCGTTGCTCCCGAGTTTTGCAAAGATCGTCGAAACCAGATAGTAAGGCGAGTAGTTATCCGGGCCAGAACTCCCGTTCAATTGGGTGTAGGCCAAGCCTCCATTTGTTCCACACGCAGATCCGATGACGCAGGGGTTATTACCCGTCTGCTGGACTTCAGGGGTGCTGGGATTAACTGCCGTGATCACTCCGCCAAAACTGCCGACGGCGGCAAGGACGAAGACTGCAATGGAGCTGTATCTCATCTCTCTTAACTGTGCCTTGTAGGCTCGGTATAGGGCTATGAAGCATCAGTCCTCTGGGTACCGTGTCTGGGTACTGTTTAAGTGTTTAGTACTTTTGGGTGGTCGCCCCCGCCTAACGAATCCCGTGGTCGGACGTCCAACGAGTAGCAAACAACACCACTTTCCTTCTTGGAGGCAACCATGAAATCCTCTCTCATGCTGGCTCTTGGGACGATCGCCGCGTTCGCTGCCGATACTCCAGTCAGCTTTAAAGACAACAACTTAGCCAAGGTCGTGGAGCAGAGCGTCCCGGCCGGATCCCCGGCTGGACCGGTCACCGAAGACCGTGCCGCCCACATCGTGCTGGTTCGGTCCGATGACGTGATCAAGGACCTCTCCGGCATCGAAAAACTGAAGGGCCTGCGCTTCCTCTATATTGCGAAGTCGGAGATTGCCGACCTGAAGCCGCTTGCCAACCTCACCGAACTGGAGTCGATCACGATCAAGGGCGGTACCATCCAGGACCTCTCGCCCATCGCTAATCTGAAGAAGCTCAACTTCATCAACATCAGCGGGAATCAGATCCAGGATCTGAAGCCGATCGCTGGACTGGCCTACTTGCAACATCTGGACCTGTCGAACAATCGCGTGGCCGATATCGGATCACTGGCGGGTCTGGAGAAGCTCGAATGGCTGCGACTGGAAGGCAACCAAGTGGTCGACCTGAGCCCCGTTACTGGGCTGAAGAAGCTGGTCATGATGGACTTCAATAAGAACCGCGTCAAGGACCTCAGCCCGATCAAGAATCTGCAGTCCTGGGGGGCGCTGTACCTGGACGACAACCAAGTCGCCGACCTCAAGCCGCTGGTGGACGGTCTCAAGGCCGATCAGGAAAAGCCGAAGGTGCTGGTGCCGTTCCGCAGCATCTCGCTGAAGAACAACCCGCTGACGGCTCAGGCCAAATCCACCGACCTGCCGCAGTTGCAGAAACTGGCCGGCTCGGTCACGGTCCAGTAATCACTCCAGCTGAGAATTCGCGCTGGCGCGGCGCACCACGTAGAAGTGATGCCCGCCGCCAGCGCCTCCTCGCTTTCCGCCGACGAACAACTCCACTGGCTCGCCCTTCGGATGACGCCGGGGCTGGGGGCCAAGACCGCGATCCAACTGGTCGAAGCCTTCCGAACCCCGCAGGCCCTATTCCGCGCCTCGAAGTCTGAAATTGAAGCCGCCGGAGCCTCCGTCGGGGTCGCCCGGAACATCTCGAGCGGCTGCGCCTTTGAAGACGCCGTCACGCAACAGCAGCGGCTGGCCGAGTCGGGCGCGTTCATCGTCCCCGTCGGATCAAAGCACTACCCCGCTCAGTTGAAAGAGATCTACGACCCGCCGCCCGTCCTGTTCGCCCGCGGTCGTGTCGAACTGCTGGAGACGCTGGCTATCGCCGTAGTCGGCACGCGCCACCCGACCACTTACGGAACCACGGTCGCCGGCCGGCTGGCGACGGATCTCTCGAACGCGGGGCTGACCATCGCAAGCGGGATGGCCCGAGGCATCGATACCGCAGCGCACAAAGCGGTGCTGGAGGCGGGTGGGAACACCATCGCGGTGTTCGGATGCGGGGTGGATGAGCTCTATCCGGCTGAAAATAAGAAGCTTGCCGCACAGCTGGCGGAATCCGGGCTGATTCTTTCGGACTTTCCGATGGGAACACCACCCTATCCGCAGAACTTCCCCATCCGGAACCGGATCATCAGCGGGATCAGCCTCGGCGTCCTTATTGTAGAGGGCGGACAATATTCTGGGTCAGCAATTACGGCCCGGCTGGCCGCGGAACACGGCCGCGAGGTCTTCGCCGTCCCCGGGAATGTCACGTCGAAGATGAGTTGGGGTCCTAACTTATTGATTAAGCAGGGAGCCAAGCTCGTGCAGGACTGGAACGACGTGGTCACGGAGCTGCAACCGGCCGATCGCCGCTGGCTGGTCGATCGTTGCCGCCAGCAGCTGAGCCTGGAAGAATCGAACGATCCTGTCACGAATTCCGAGGCTGGTGCATCGGCTGTAGTAGACCAGATGACCGAGGTGGGGCGAGCATGTCTGTTTTCCCTCAAGACAGATGCGCCAGTCGCTCTTGATCATCTGGTCGAATCCCTCCAACCCCACTCCGCATCAGAGATCATAGCCGCCCTTTTTGAGCTCGAATTGAGCGGGCTCGTCCGGCAATTGCCTGGGAAGAGCTTCCTGCGGGTTTGGCTCGGCTAGAATCCCCACCTTGCGGCGGAGCCTCGTCAGCATGCTAAGATTCGGTTGTCTTTAGTGAAGGAAGGTAGCGCAGCAAGTTATGGCAAAGAATCTCGTCATCGTCGAATCCCCGGCGAAGGCGAAAACGATCGGTAAGTATCTCGGCAAGGACTTTGTCGTCAAGGCATCCCTGGGCCACGTCAAGGACCTTCCTAAGAAGGACCTGTCGGTGGACGTCGACAACGAGTTCAAGCCGGTCTATGAAGTGATCGAAGGCAAGAAGAAGCTCATCGGTGAGCTGAAATCCGCTGCCAAGGGTGCCACCGCCATCTATCTGGCGGCTGACCCTGATCGCGAAGGCGAAGCCATCTGCTACCACTTGCAGGAAGAACTGCAGGACAAAAAGAAAGACGGACCCGTGTTCTTCCGGGTGATGTTCAACGAAATCACGAAGAACGCCGTCCAGAAGGCGTTCGAGAAGCCGCTGACCGTAAACTTGCACCTGGTGGACGCCCAGCAGGCGCGTCGCGTGCTGGACCGGCTGGTGGGTTACAAAATCTCCCCGCTGTTGTGGGACAAAGTCCGTCGCGGCCTGTCCGCCGGACGTGTACAAACCGTCGCGCTGCGCCTGATCGTGGAGCGCGAAAAAGAGATTCGCGCGTTTATCACCCGCGAATACTGGTCGATCGACGTTCAACTGAACGCCAAGAAGGCGCCGGTCCTGAAGGCGCATCTCGCCAAGATTAACGGCGAGAACTTTGAGATCCCGAATGGCGAAGCCTCGCAGTCGATTGTCGACGCGCTGGCAGATACCACCTATACGGTCCAGTCGGTCGCCAATCGCGAAAAGCGCCGCAATCCGGTGCCGCCGTTCATCACGTCGACCCTGCAGCAGGAAGCCGCTCGCAAGCTGCGTTTCAGCGTGAAGCGCACCATGATGCTGGCGCAGAAGCTGTATGAAGGCGTCGAGCTGAGCAAAGAAGAAGGCCCCGTCGGTCTCATCACTTATATGCGTACGGATTCGACGCGTGTGTCGAACGACGCATTGGATGAAGTGCGCGCGATGGTCGCCGATCGCTACGGTGTCGATTACCGCCCGGAAAAGCCGAACGTCTACAAGTCCAAGAAGGACGCGCAGGACGCTCACGAAGCCATTCGTCCCACGTCCGTGCTGCGTTCGCCGGAGAGCCTCGAAAAGTACCTAGACGAAGATGCGTTGAAGCTGTATCGTCTGATCTGGATGCGCTTCATCGCGTCCCAGATGACGCCGGCTGTGTTCGATCAGACCACCATCGACGTGAATGCGCCTGGCAAGGATGGCAAGACCTACTTGTTCCGCGCCACCGGCAGCGTGCCGAAGTTCGACGGTTTCCTCAAGGTCTACGAAGAGGGCAAAGATCAGAAGGACGAAGACGACGAAGAGTTGAAGCACAAGCTACCCGCGGTTACCGAGGGCGAAGTGCTGAAGTTCAAGGCGATCGATCCCGAGCAGCACTTCACCGAACCGCCGCCGCGCTTCACCGAAGCGACGCTGGTGAAGGAACTCGAAGCCTCCGGCGTGGGGCGTCCGTCCACCTACGCGTCGATTCTGTCGACGATTCAGGAACGCGAGTATGTCCGGAAGGACGGCGGGAAGTTCACACCGACCGAGCTGGGCATGGTCGTCACCGACCTGCTGCTCGAAAGCTTCAACGATCTCTTCGATGTGACGTATACCGCTCGGATGGAAGCCGAGCTGGACGACATCGAAGACGGCAAGATCGATTGGCGCGTGGCCATGAGCGAGTTCTACGAACGGTTCCAAAAGGACCTGGAACACGCCGCTCGCCACATGACCGACATCAAGCGTATGGAGCGGCCCACCGACTTCATCTGCGAGAAGTGCGGTAAGCCGATGGTCATCAAGTGGGGTAAGCACGGTAGCTTTATCGCTTGCACGGGATATCCCGAATGCACCAACACACGTCAGCCCCAGGCTGAGGGTGAGGGCGGGGAAGGGATGACCGAGCAGGACGCCACCGAATACTGCGACAACTGCGGTCGTCCCATGGTTCTCAAGAAGGGTCGCTTCGGCACGTTCATGGCGTGCTCCGGCTACCCCGAATGTAAGACCACCAAACAGCTGGGCGCGGCGCAGAAGCCGCAGGATGTTCCGCTGGATGAAGATTGCCCGAACTGCCAGTCGAAGTTGGTAAAGAAGTATGGCCGCTTCGGCGAGTTTGTGGCCTGCAGCAACTACCCCACCTGCAAGTTCGTCAAGCAGAAGACGGTAGGTGTGAAGTGCCCGAACTGCACCGAAGGGGAAGTCGTCGAACGCCGCAGCAAGCGCGGCAAGACTTTCTTCGGCTGCAATCGCTACCCCGAATGTGACTTCGTCGCCTGGGGCAAACCGATCCCCGAGCCGTGTCCGGAATGCGGCGGCAGCTACCTGATCGAGAAGTTCCTCAAGGCTGGGCCGATGGCGCAGTGTCCGAACAACGAATGTAAGTTCAAGAAGCCGCTGGTGGTGGAAGGCCAGCCCGTGGAAGTTCAGTAATGGCTGCTGCTCGTGAGATGTACGGCCGCGCGGCCTGGACCATCGCCTTCGCTCTGGTGTTGTACTACATCAACCACCAGGAGTATCCCGGTCCAGCGTTGCAACTCACGGCCGTCATTATTCTGATCGGTCTCGGCTTTGTCGGCGCGGGCTACGGAATCTCGTGGCTGGCCGGTCCGGGGAGCCAGCGCGTGCTAGATCAGGTTCTGGATTCGCTGCAGCTGCAAGGTTCCGAACGCGTCCTCGATGCGGGCAGTGCTGGCGGACAGCTGGCCTTGGCTGTGGCGCGACGTCTTCAGTCCGGCAAGGTGATCGCCTTGGGTGAGACTGCGGAGAACGAAGCTCCTCGTGAATTGGCCAAGAACGAAGGCCTGTGCGATCGGATTCGCTTCGAGTCCGCCGACTGGAAGAAACTCTCGTATCCTGACGGCAACTTCGATGCCGTGATCTGCAGCCGGATGCTCAACAGCCTCGAAACCGATGCGTTGCGCATATCCGCTGTTCGAGAAATGGTCCGTGTTCTCAAGCCCGGTGGCAAGCTTGCCCTAAACGAAGTCGGGGACGCGCAAAGCATCCTGCGAGCCTTGTCAGAATCGGGTATCCCCAATGCCCACACTCAAGCCTCAAATCTTCCTTTCGGCCTCGGCGGCCGCTTGATCACCGCTCAGAAGTCCCGTTAAGTCCCTCCTTCGAAACGTTTTTCAGAAAAAACACTGAGGTCGGATACGTGTGTTCTGACGACGTGCGAACTAATGGTCTAGAACTTTCCTGCGAAGTCCTGCGGTTTGTTCCAGGACCGATTTGGGCCGAAGTCGCGCAGCTTGCGCCCCAGGCTCGGAGATTACCTTCCCAACTGCTTGTTATCTAGGAGGAAGTGCGCCATTCCTGCGATGTATGGTCCGATGTGACCAAAGTTCCAGTTGCCGCCAGCTCACGAACCGCGGAGAGATTTCACAAAGGTCGGGTACTGGGATTGAGTAACCGTTCTTACTATTTTCCCTTCTGCAGGGCTCCCGTAATCTCATCTCACCGTCAAAGAGCGTGTCGATAGATGGCGCTCGGTGGTGGAGAACATTACGGAGGATAAGAAATAATGAAGAAAGTATTATTGGCTTTGGCCCTAGCGGCGTTTGCGTCCATGAACGCGTCCGCTGCACTCGTGAGCTTGGGCGGCGCGGCTGTAGTTTCGGGTTCGTCCTCGGGCGGCACGATCGTGTTCAGCGGCGGTCCTAGCTTCTCCACCTTTAATTGCACGCCCACGTGCACAGGAGCTTCGCTCGTGACCTCTGGCACTGCGGGCCAAATCGATGGCGCCCTTGACGGCTTTGACATCACCTACTCGACCGGTACGCTGAGCTTCCGCTTGTCGGGTGCCCCGTCCATCATCGGTAGCGTCGGAAGCTTCAATGGTACCTTCACCGGCGGCACCGGCACGGTTTGGACCAACTTGAACGGCGGCAACCCGATTGGCGGTTCGGGCCAGATCAGCTGGCAGACGAACGAACCCAACTCGACCTTCTCGCTGACGATCAATCCTGTTCCTGAGCCGGGTTCGATGGCCCTCCTGGGCAGCGGCCTGGTCGGTCTGGGCTTGATCGCCCGCCGCCGTCGCGCCAGCAAGTAAGACTTCGGTTCGAAAGCATCCTCCGGAGTTTGCAAGGGCCGAGTGCAAGCTCGGCCCTTCTTACGTATTAGGTGTACGACTGTGGTACTGGTCTTGTGTGTGAGTACTGGAACTAGATGTCTATGGAGTTCATAAGGCGAAGACCTTAGGATTGACTCAAATGGAGGAGTCTTTAGATTAATGAAAAAGATTGCGTTGTTGGCCTTGGCCGCAATGAGCGTGGCAGTGAGTGCATCTGCAGGTACGATTACGCTGTTTTTCAACGTCACCTCGGACGCGACTCCTCTGGTTGCCAATATCGGCCTGACCGGGGATAACTCGATCGTATTGCAAGCTGGTCCGAATAATTTCGCTTGCACCACGGATCCGGGAACGCTCTGCTTTACGCCTGGATCTCTTTCCACGCTGCCTGGTACGTTCACCACGGCCGGTGCTGGCACGACGATTCAGCTGGGTACGCATCTGTTCTACACCACGAACACGGGCAGTGTTGTCCGCACGGGGGGGGGCGGGGGCAACTTTGAAACCACAGGTACATACTACCTGGACAACGATGCATCCTTCGACACGCCTGGTCGTTTGAATTTCTCGTTCCCTTTTATCAACGATACTTGCGGAGACCCTGGCTGCGCGGTTCTGTCGGCCACCGGTTTCACCACGCCGGTTCCGGAACCTGGCTCGATTCTTCTGATGAGCGCTGGCTTGGCTGGTTTGGGCCTGTTAGCCCGCCGCCGCAAGCAGTAAGTTTCTCTTCTCCTCCAGAGCCCACCCTTCGGGGTGGGCTTTTTCGTTTTAGCGGGCACTCAGGAAGTGGCTGGGACGGAAGGATTCGAGGATGCAGGTTTGCAGGCCCTGGCGTCCTTCTACGCGCACAGACCTTGCCTTGGCGCTGACCCGGTAGGCCGCGCGTGCGCCACGCTCGCGAGCCAGCGAATCGAGCGGCCAGTCCGAGTCCGCACACAGCTGGATCGCGCCATCCATGCCGATCAGGACGGTCATCTCTGAGGCTACGGGTGCGTTAAGTGCGGCCTCCAACAATTCTTGGGCGCGTTGTGCGAATCCGGTCACGAAACCCCTTATCGGCGAGAACGGGCTGTGATAGAATCCCGGCATGAAACGCGGCCTGCTTGCTTCGCTCCTGGTGCTCCCTTCGTTCGTCGTTCCGATGACGGCGGCCACGGTCCGCGTGGTTCAGACCAACGCCGCGGGCGACGAGGCGTTGCTGATTGATCCTGCTACCAACAAGGTCATCCTCAAGATGCCGAACCTGGAAGCGGTGCACGGCGTCGCATTCTCGCCCGATGGCGAACGGACCTACTTCACCGTCGAAGCCGACAGTACCGTCAAAGCCGTTGAAACGCGCACCGGCAAGATCGTCGGCTCGGTCAAACTGAGCGGGCATCCCAACAACATCGCGGTGTCGAAAGACGGCAAGCGTATCTTCGCGGGAATCGCCGTGGCTCCCGGAGCCGTGGACGTAATCGACGCCGCCACGATGAAGAACGTGAAGAGCGTGCCGATCAAGGGCGCCGTACACAACGTCTACGTCACGCCCGACGGTAAGTACATGGTGGCGGGATCGGCCGGAGGCAGTATCGTGCAAGTCTTCGATGCTGTGACGCTGGAGCCCTCCTGGGAACTGAAGATGGACAAAGGCGTGCGCTGCATGGCGTTCGAGAAGGCTCCGGACGGCTCCACTGCTCGTCTGTTCATGCAGCTCTCTGACGTGCACGGCGTGGCCGTGATCGATTTCAAGGCCCACAAGGAAGTGACGCGCCTGATGCTGCCGAATGAGCCGAAGAACGGCGTCGCGCACAGTGGAGCTCCTTCACACGGGCTGGGCGTCACCGCCGATGGCAAGACGCTGCTCGTGGACAGCTCGATCGCCGAGGGCGTGTTCTTTTATTCGCTGCCCGATCTCAAGCTGCTGGGCTTTGTCAAAACCGGCAACACGCCTGATTGGATCACGCTCACGCCCGACAGCAAGACCGCCTACATCGCCAATGCGGGTTCCAACTCCGTTTCCGTGCTGAACATCGCCGAACGCAAGGAAGTCACTCGCATTCCGGCGGGTGAAGTGCCGAAGCGCAACGGAACCGTCGTTTTGCGCTAAAAAAAAACTAGGGCCGCATTTCCGCAAGTGCGTGCGAACGGTCGCATTTCGCCTAGAACTTTCGCACTCCGTAAATAGTACGAGCGTGCGAGAGCTCCCTACTTTGCTGTAGCTGCCCGATTCCAGCAACTGGCTGATTCTACGGAGAAACGAGTGGACTTTCTAGCTCCGGGCGTCCTTATTTCCCTCTCTAACCGCTCCTTAGGCTGTCAAATTCTCCCGGACCAGGGCCCATTACTGCGGAGCATGTACTGGGAGGACTGTCCCATTGGTGCTTTCTGGTCTTCTTTTTAACCTCACACTGTCCCCGTCTACAAGAGGATGGGAACAACTTTGGCGGAGGATCAATGAAGCGTTTTACACTACTTTCTATCTGTTTGAGCGCGATGGCCTGCATGGCCAGCGCCGCTAACGTGCAGTTCACTACGAATAATTGGACGGTAACCGGCGGGTCCGGCACCACCGTGAATGGTTCAGCAAGCAGTTCCGCGCTGGACATGACGACGAGCGCGTTCAGCCTCTTTACCCACAACGTGGACAACGTGAATCCGGGCTTGGGTAACGGCTTGGTGGTCGGCACCACCGAAGTCTTCAAGCTGGGCACGATCGCGTTGAACGAGAGCGATATTTCGAGCAGCGAAACGGACAATCTGAATCCGCTGACTGTGTCGTTCGGCCTTTGCGCTGGTGGCTCGGGTTCCACCTGTACGGGCGGTGGTTCGACGCAAACGATCAACATCATCGGCAACCTGACCGCATCTGCTTCTCAGAACACGGCGCAGGTCGCCTGGCCGGCAGTGCAGACGGTCAACTTCGCCAATGGCGCGGTGATCCAGGTTTCGCTGTGGGCGAACTCCAACGGCACCGGCGGCACGTCGTTCTTGGGCAGCTCGGTTGACCAGTACGGCAACAACTGCGATCCCGTGACGGGTGATGTTTACGTCAGCTTGAAGCTGACCAATGATCCGAGCATCACGCAGAATTCGGTTCCGGAACCGGCGTCCATGGCCCTGATGGGCAGTGGTCTGCTGGGCCTGGGCCTGCTGGCTCGTCGCCGCCGCAAGTAAGCGCTCTGGTTGTTCCCATTCAAAAGCCTGCCCTTCGGGGCAGGCTTTTTGTATTTTCTTCGCGTTCATGCGCGACGTCGCCAAGGCAGAGTCCTGCAGGGGGCCGGTACTTTTCGCTGGTACCATTCCGTGGTTTTCGATGAGCTTAAGTCATTCATTCTTTGGTCTCAGTGCCGGTCAACCGTCTGCGAGGCCCCGTTCCGTGGTCACTAAGTGGAATGAAGTGGTTCCAGAACTTTTTAGAGTGTACTGGGAGCTCTCTCTCATAAGCGCATGCAAAAGTACTCCTTAACATCGAAACAACGCTGCGGCAACGCGATGGCTGTGGCGTTCCAACGAGGAAATTTTGAAACGTTCTCTTTTGTTAGCAGTTCTGGCCTGTGCCGGTTTGCACGCGACGACGATCAGTCTCGCCACCAACCCGTCGGACACGGGCAGCGGCAATACATCTTTTTCCTTCACCAACAGCGGCATTCAGGTGACGGTGTCTTCTTATTCGACCTTTAACGGCGGCACCGCACTCACGGCGGCCTCCATCCAACAGTTCGGTTCTGGGCTGGGCTTGGGTGTTTGCAACACTGCGGAAGTGGCGCGGGGCGTCTGCGACAATACCTCGCTGAGCACCGGCGACTGGCAGATCTCGACGTATGTGGAGAACGCGTCAGGCGGGCCGGCCAACGGCAACTATCGCGACTTCGTGTTGCTGACCTTCAATCAGGCGGTGACCGTTCAGTCCCTGTTGCAGTTGCAGAGCAACATGAACTTCTTCGACAACGATTTCCAGTGGTGGTATTCCACGACCGCCGTATCGAACCCGACCGACTTTACCGGGTTCACGCTGGGCGGCACCTATAACGGGGCTGGCATGCAGTACTCTGGCAGCGGGGCGTATCCGACCAACACCGCCGCCATCAACAGCACCGGTTTGTTCAGCCTGCTGATCGGGGCCGGCCAGAGTTCCACGGACCTCACGGACAAGTTCAAGCTCAACGCGATCAATGTGACGGGCGGCATCCGGATCAATGCAGACGTGCCGGAGCCGGCTTCGATGGCTCTGATGGGCAGCGGCTTGGTTGCCCTCGGCCTGCTGGCGCGCCGCCGCCGCAAATAAGTTCCTCCGCAGCAGTGCAGAAGTTCAGAGGTTCGCCCTTCGGGGTGAGCCTCTTTCTGTTTTACGCGAACAGTTCCGGCAAGGGCAGCGAAAAGCCGGGCAGAAAGATAGAGCTGATGACGTCGTCGTCGGTCAGTTGCAGCGGGAAGCGCGGGCTCGTCCACAGCTCCACCATGCCGTCGATAGGGTCGATCAGCCAGACCTCCTGCGTACCGGCCTCAAAGTAGGTGCCGATCTTGCGCGTGGTGCCGCTGGGGCTGTGCGTGGCATCCAGGATCTCGATGGCGATGCGGATGTCTCCGGGAAGCTCGATCACCAGGTCGGGGCGGAGTTCGGCGACCTCGATTCCGGTGCGTACCGTGCCTGCTTCGTGGGCGCAAACGTAGGCTTCCAGGAGTTCTTTGATCCGTGTTGCCGATACAGTCATTTCGCGGTCCGGACCCAGTCGGCGATCGCCTTCCAATCGGGATCGTCTTTCGTGGCGAACTGACGGCCGCCCGAATGAAAGTCATCGCCGCCGGCTTCTTCCGCCAGCGGATGTTTCAGCAACGCGCTCTGTTCCGGGTTCTGCTTGTTGATCACCATGCGCGTGATGTTGTCGTAGTTCTTCTTCGATTGTTCCGGAGTGAACGCTGTCTGGCCCTCGGGCAGCGCTTCCAGGCGGAACGCGGTGCGGTTGCCTTCGTGGCACACAATGCAGCGCGCGTGCGTCGGGCGCTTCTTGAGGAAGATCGGTTCGACTTTGGTGCGGTATGTTTCGAAATCGAGCGATTGCGCCAGAACGGGGATGCTCAGCAGGCAGGCGGTCACCAGCAGTTTCATCGAAAGGCCTCCGGGAGACAATCATAATACATGGGCTTCGCGTTGTGGGTGGACGTCGACAATTTGCAGGTGTGGGCCAGAGGGACCCACGAATACCGGCCGATGGGCACGGCGGTGGTCGCGCGCACCGATCAGTTCCGGCACCGCGATTTTCGTCAGAAACGGCCGCTGCCTGCGGAGTTGGAGGACAGCTTCGTGGGCTTCTTCGGGTCGCTGGAAGAAGTGAACGTCCGGTTGCGTCGGAAGTCCCCATTTCGTCGCCGGACGACCCCTGCTAATTTGCGGTATTGAGTTATCTAGATATATCGATATCATGATGAGATGATTGGTGAGTTTCCATATCGAGCCGACCACGTCGGCAGTCTTCTTCGTCCTGACTACTTAAAGCAAGCCCGAGCCCAGCGTGAGGCTGGAACCATTTCCGCCGCCGAGCTGACCGCGGTCGAAGATCGCGCGATCCAAGAAGCGATCGCCAAGCAGGAGGCTGTGGGCCTCTACAACATCACCGACGGCGAATTCCGCCGCTCCTTCTGGCACCTGGACTTCCTAGAAGGCTTGGACGGCGTCGAGTCGTACCACGCCGAGCAGGGCATTCAGTTCCAGGGCGGGCAGACCAAGGCCAAGGGGCTGCGCGTGGTCGGCAAGCTGGGCAGCGCGAAGCCGCACGCCTTCGTCGAACACTACAAGTTCGTCGCGGCACACACGGATCGCACCGCGCGCATCACGATCCCCTCGCCCAGCGTGCTGCACTATCGAGGAGGCCGCAAGGCCGTTTCGACCGATGTCTACCCCACCATGGACGAGTTCTTCCACGACCTGGGGCAGACCTACAAGAAGGTCATCGGGGATCTGGGCGCCGCTGGCTGCAAATACACGCAGTTGGACGAAGTGAACTACACGTATCTGTGCGATCCGAAGCAGGTTCAGCAGTTGCGCGATCGCGGGGACGATCCGGAGAAACTGCCGGGCATCTACGCGGACCTGATCAACGCGGGGATCGCCGGGAAGACGCCGGACATGCGCATCGGGATGCATCTATGCCGCGGCAATTTCAAGTCCATGTGGATCGGCGAGGGCGGCTATGAGCCGATGGCCGATGTCATCTTCAACCGCCTGAACGTCACCGACTACTTCATGGAATGGGACGATTCGCGCTCGGGTGGATTTGAGCCGCTGCGGTTAGTGCCGAAGGGCAAGAACGTGATCCTCGGTATCGTCACGACCAAGAAGGGCACGCTCGAAAGCAAGGATGAGTTGAAGCGCCGCTTGGAAGAGGCTTCGAAGTTCATTGATCTGGATCAGTTGTGCCTGGGCCCGCAGTGCGGCTTCGCCTCAACGGAAGAAGGCAACGTACTGACGGAAGACGAGCAGTGGGCCAAGCTGGCGAGGATCGTGGAAGTGGCGAAGGAGGTCTGGGGCTAAGCCCCAGTCTTCTTCTTTTTTGCGCGGGGTCTACTCTTAGCCGCTTTCTTCGCTACGGGCAGCACCTCTCGCCCCGCGGCCTTGTCGAACTCCGGCGTCGGATTGTCACAGGGCAGGCGATGCAGGTAGAGACCGACGTTGGCAGTGCGGGCGAACCAATGCACTCCGGCTGCTTTCGGATGGAAATGGTGCCCGCAATCGCCTTCACCCTTGGCATGCTCCAGGATCTGCTTCCCGAGCCAACGAAGGGAAGCAGAATCGCCTTCAATCAGCACATAATTGACCGGGTACTCTTCGTCCGGCGGCAAGAGTCGCATGTTGAGCTGGACGTTTTTCGCAGGCATGGCCAGATGATACTCCGATCGTCGGCGGTTGGATAGGGCTTGAGGGATCCCTCGCTCTTGCTAGAATCCAAGATTACCTCCATGCCCCTGCACACCCGCATTCTCTTTGGCCTAGCTGTAGGCGTGATCGCGGGCGTGGGCGCGAATATCGCGCTGGGGCCGTCCGATCCCAACGTGAAGTGGTGGGTGGACAACGTCACTAATCCCGTAGGTCAGTTGTTCCTGCGCTTGCTGCTGATGACCGTGGTGCCGCTGGTGTTTTCTTCTTTGGTGGCGGGCGTGGCGGGCATTGGTGATGTGCGCAAGCTGGGGCGCGTCGGGCTGAAGTCCTTCGCCTACACGTTCGGCATCTCGGCGATTTCGGTGGTCATCGCGCTGCTGGTGGCGAACGTCGTGGCTCCGGGTCGCAGGATCGCGCCGGAGACGGCCGCGGCGTTGCAGGCTCGCTATGGCACCGACGCTGCGTCGCGTGTGGCCTCGGCGCAGACCGCGACGGCCAAAGAAGCTCCGCTCCTGCAGGTGATCAAGACCATCGTGCCGTCGAACCCGATCACGGCGGCATCGGCCGATCCACCCAACATGCTGCACGTGATGTTCTTCGCGCTGATGATGGGCGTCGCCTGTACGCTGGTCCCGAAGCACGCCAGTGAACCCGTGATCGCGTTCATGGACGGGCTGTTCGCGATCTCCACCAAGGTCATTGAGTTGATCATGTACCTGGCTCCGTTTGCCGTGGCCTGCCTGCTGTTCAGTAATACGGCGAGCTTTGGGCTGGACCTGCTCGGCGCGTTGCTGTGGTACATGGCGGCAGTGCTGGGCGGGCTCGCGCTGCACATGTTCGGCGTGTACTCGGCGTCGGTCGCGCTGCTGTCGAAGATTTCACCGATCGAGTTCTTCCGGCGCACGAAGACCGTGATGCTGACGGCGTTCGCGACTTCGTCTTCGAACGCGACGTTGCCGACGGCGCTGCGCGTGGGCGAGGAAAGTCTGGGTATCCCGCGCGAGATCAATAGCTTCGTGCTGACGGTGGGCGCGACCGCGAATCAGAACGGGACGGCGCTGTACGAAGGTGTCACTGTGTTGTTCCTAGCGCAATTGGCCGGCGTCGACTTATCGATCACTCAGCAGATTGTGGTCGCCTACATGGCGATTCTCGGAGGCATCGGTACGGCGGGCGTGCCGTCCGGTTCCATCCCCTTCATTGTGGTGGTGCTGGCGACGGTGGGTGTGAATCCCGCGTTGATCGCGATCATCCTGGGTGTCGATCGCATCCTGGATATGTGCCGCACGACGCTCAACGTCGTGGGAGATCTCACTGCGGCGACCTACGTCGCGCATAGTGAAGGGCACACTTTATTGAAGCCGGGACGTTAGCAGCGACTTCAGCCAATCCATCATCTTCGCTTTGTAGGCCATCAGCGACGCTTGGCCTTCCCAGAAGTTGATGCCGTGGCCGGCGCCGGGGACTTCGAACAATTCGCACGTCGCGCCCGAACCGCGTAGCGCTCCGCACATCGTCTCCGATTGCTGCACTGGAACCAGCGAATCCGCGGTGCCGTGAATCATCAGGAACGGCGGCGCATCCTTCGTGATCCAGGTTTGCGGCGAGAGTTGCTTCAGCCCAGCCATCAGCATCGTGGCGAAAGGCGAGTTCTTCAGCAGGTTGCGCAGCATGTCCGGAATCCGCGGCGACGTCTCCACCAGATTCACCAGATCGCTGGGTGAATAAAACGCGACCACTCCCTGCACAGGCTTCGCCGGGCCGGGACGCAAGGCAGCCATGGATGCCAGATGGGCTCCTGCGCTCTCTCCGATGAGCACCACGCGGTTGGGGTCCACATTCCACTCTGTAGCATGGGCGCGCACGTAATCGACCGCGCTACGCACGTCATCCGACGCACTGGTTAAGGCGGCCAAACCATCCAGGCTGACCAGGGATTCCGGGTTCGCGCCGCGCGCCAGGCGGTAATTGATGGAGAACCATGCGACGTTGCTGTCGGTCAGCGGCTTGAACAGAGGACGCACACTGCGCGCCTTGTCGCCGGTGACCCACGCGCCTCCGTGTACGATAATCGCCGCCGGATACGGGCCCGCGCCTTCGGGGACGAAGCCATCCATGCGCAACGCTTGGCCCTGGACCTGCGCGTACTCCACGTCGACCAAGGATCGGCCGTGCGCGACGCTCGCGGCCAACATCACGATCAAACACCACCGCATGACCGAATTATCCCGCATAATGGCTCCATGCAATGGTCCGTTAGTCTGGGGAGAATCGCGGGCATTGAAGTGAAAGTGCACGCGACCTTCGTGCTGATCCTCGCTTGGACGGGGTGGACGCAGTACCGGCTCGGTGGCCCGCAGGCGATCGTGCCCGGCGTGTTGTTCGTGCTGACGTTGTTCACCTGCGTGGTGCTGCACGAATTCGGGCATGCCCTGGCAGCGCGCCGCTATGGGATCAAGACCATGGACATCACGCTGCTGCCGATCGGAGGCGTCGCGCGTTTGGAGCGCATGCCCGAGGAACCGCATCAGGAACTGGTGGTTGCGCTGGCCGGGCCGTTCGTGAACATGTTGATTGTCGCCGTGCTGGCTGTGCTGCTGCAAGCCACCGGCGTGTGGGTATCGTTTGACAAGATGGACCCCGCTACCGGACCGTTCTTTCAACGCGTGCTGATCGTGAACGTGTTCCTGGCCGTGTTCAATCTCATCCCGGCGTTCCCCATGGACGGGGGCCGCGTGCTGCGAGCGCTGCTCGCCTCACGCATGGGGTTCCCACAGGCCACGCAGGTGGCCGCGAGCGTGGGGCAGGGCATCGCGCTGCTGTTTGGCCTGATCGGGTTGTTCGCCAATCCCTTCCTGATCTTCATCGCGTTGTTCGTGTGGATCGGCGCGGCGCAGGAAGCCATGATGGTGCAAACGCGATCCGCGCTGGCAGGGATTCCCGTGTCCAGGGCGATGTTGACCGAGTTTCACACGCTGACGCCGTCGGATTCGCTGGAACGCGCCGTTGACTTGATCCTCGCAGGCTCGCAACAGGACTTCCCCGTCCTGGATGGCGAGCAGGTTGTGGGCGTGCTGACGCGTTCCGATCTGTTCGTCGCGCTGGCCAAGAAGAGCAACCACTCGGTCTCCGATGTGATGCGTCCACTGGCGGACGGGGTCGAGGCACAGGCTCCGCTGGAAGAATCGGTAGCCGGATTGGATCCGCGCGAGAAGCCGCTGATCCCGGTGATGCAGGCGGGTCGGTTGGTGGGAATTCTGACAGCCGAAAATATCGGCGAGTTTCTGCTGATTCAGACTGCTCTGCGTGCGAGAACCTAAGCCGTAGCAGCCAAGCGGGGCGGCATCCGCAACGTGCGGCAGTCGGTGCGTTGCTCCAGTCGTGCCAGCCGCTCTGGATTGCGTAGTTCGTGCGCCGAGGCAAGCACCAGCGTGGCGCCGTTGATCAAGGGCAGCAGTAATTCAAGAACCGCTTCGCCGTGCAGACTGACGGAGCTCAAGACGCGCTCTTCGGCGCGCAAGGCCAGCACATCGCGAGCCCAGTCCAGTCGCTTCGCAACTGCTGCGTGTGTCCAGCCGGCTTGGGATGCCACGCAAGCCCAACCCTCGCTCTGCGTCCGGGTGCCCAGGTTGTCATCCGTCCCGGAGGCTTCGTAACAACCCACAGACCGCATCCCGCGGCCTTCAAAGCCACTGGCGAAATCCGTGAGTAGAACCTGCGCGCCGGTCGATCGAATCCAGGCTTCCCGCGAGGTGTGGGGCGGTGCGTCCTCCGTCAACAGAAACGCGCCACCCGCTTTCAGCACCGCCAGCAAGCTGACAATGAGGTCGCAGGACCGTTCGACGTCCACCAGCACCAGTTCGCCTTCGCCCACGCCCTCTTCGACAATGCGGCGGGCCAGGCGGTTTGCTTCCTGATTCAGTTCCCGATACGTCAGCCAGACGCCATCGCACTCCACTGCTGTCGCGCGCGGACGCACCGAGGCTTGGTGCTCGAAGCGTTCATGTAGCGTCGCGGAGCTGGGGACTTGGCTGAACATTCCTCAACCTGAGGATAGGGGCTGACTGCGTTCGCCGAATGAGGCGAACGTACTGTCGCCAGGTGGCAGGGTTCCGGTACGGAGCTGTTAGGAACCGTGGGACTTTCCGTCCCCGGAAGAATTCTTCGATACTCGCCGCAATCGGTACATCTCCGGAGCTATGCTATGGTTCTTAAGCTTCTTCCAGTCGTCTTCGACGTGAATCATGCGACCGGTTACGTGATTGGATTGCGGTGAACCCAGGAACAGGGCGAGTTCGATCTGCTTTTCCGCCTGCATCCCCCCGGTCAGCCGAACCCGCCGCGCGGTCTCGACTTCGCGCCATCCGGCACGATCTCCGGCCGACAGAACCTGATCGGTCATGTGCGTGTAGGTCTCACCCGGCGACAGACAGTTCACCTGGACGTTGTGTTCTTCCACTTCTTCGGCCAAGCTTTCGGCAAACCGCACGATCGCGGTCTTCGTGGCGCTGTGCACTGCGAAGTTTGGGCGCGAAGGCAGTGGTCCACCCACCCCCGATACGATGATGATTTTCCCGGAGCGGCGCTCGATCATCTGCGGCAGCACCGCGCGACAGGCGTTCATCACACCAATGAAATTCGTCTGGATCATCTCGGTCCAGCTCTTGTGCGTGGACTCGACAAACGGCCCGATCGGACCGAGCACGCCCGCGGCGCACACCAGCACCTGAACGGGGGTTCCGAATTGAACGCGTGTGCGCTCGACGGCGGCCGAGACCTGCTCATAGTCGGAAACGTCGGTTCGAACGCGCAGGGCGGCTCCGCCAGTGTGTTCGATTTCGAGATGACAGAGGTCCAACTCTGCCTTGCTGCGGGCTAGCAGCGCTACGCGGGCACCTTGCCCTGCGAAGCCCATCGCCAGCCGTTTCCCGATCCCCCGGCCCGCACCCGTTACTAGTACGGACACTCCCTTAAAAGATTGCACCTGTGACAGGGTAGTACAAACCGAGCCGTAAAGCGATGCCGTGAAGACGCTATTTCTTCTTCAGCTTTTCCCGGAAGTCCGGGTAGGTGGTTTCTGCGCCGCCGCGAACACCCTCGGCCGGAGCCCAACCGTTGGCATCCTTTAGATGTTCCGTGGTTCCGGGCAGGAAGTGCGGAAACGCCGTGGAGATGTTTTCTTCGGTCACGGTGCAGGGGTAGAACGTCAACTGCGTGTGATCGTTCACTACGTAGTTGGTGGTCTGAATCAACGGTTCTTCGAGGTACACCGGATCGGTGAGGATCATGGTGATGGTCAGGATGTCGCCGTGACGGTCGATGAACTCCGTCATCTTGGACTTTTCAGAGAACGCAGCCCCGTTGCGGCGCAGGTAGCTGGCTTTGATGTGCGTGGTTTCGACCTTCAGCGTGTTGCCGATCCACTCGCCGGTGGAGAAGCCGGACCAGCTGTAGGGAGCGTATTCCGGAGGATGCGGACGGCCGTCCATCCAGATGACGCGGTCGGCGGAACGCAAATACTCGATGTGGATCGCGGTCAGATCGCGGCCGATGGGATCGATTTCATCCCAGAAACGGACGCTACCCAAAGCGCGCCACTGATAGGGCGCCGAGTGCGGACGGCACTGGAACTCGGGAATGCTCCAATCGGAGTGATCGTGGCTATCGGCCTTCATGCGGCCGGCGGCGCTCAGCGGGAGGCCCTGATAATCGCCCAGCGGCGGCCCACCCGAACGTTCGTAACTGTCTTCGTGGATGGTTTCCTGCCAAACTCCTGAGAAGTTAGACAGTTCCAGCGTGGGCGCACCTTGCCCGAAGACGCGCGCGGGAAGCAGCGCGGTGGCAAGAAGGAACAACGAAGTCGCGGCGTGGCGGTGCATGAAGTCTCCGGGGATCACTCTCCCACACCGCGACTCCGAATTTCAACTGCCGGGCGGCTTAGGAGATCCCGGTGCGAGTCTCCGCCGCGAACGCCTCGCGCCCCACCTGATAGGCGGCCGAGAGGGCTTCCTTGGCGGCACCCGCCTTGCGCTTGCTCTGCTGCACCGCGTCCACGGCGGCCTCGCTCAGGTTCACGGCCTTTTCCTTGACGAATCCGGCGGCCGAATTCGCTTTCGCCCGGACGAAGCGGCGCGTCACCGCACCTTTTCGCGGCGCATACAGTAGCGCGACCGTCACTCCGATTCCCAGCCCGAGGCCTAACAGTCCAAACTCTTTCTTACCCATTTCAGGCACCTCACTTTGGTAGATGCATTCCGGCCCTGGCGAGTTTCAGATCCGTAGCGCTAGCCTAGAAGAGTATGGCCGCCCCCCTGAACTTCGCCTTCTCCACCTGCCCCAACGACACCTTCGCCTTCCATGCCCTGGTCCACGGCCTCGTGCCCGGACCTGCGATCACGACGCACATGGACGACATCGAGGCCCTGAACCTGCGCGGCGAATCGGGCGAAGCTGAGGCGACCAAAATCTCCCTGGCCGCCTACCTGCACCTGCGCGACAAGTACGCGTTGCTGCGCGCCGGGGGAGCCGCGGGTTTCGGCGTTGGCCCCATCCTGATCGCCAAGACCCAGCGCGAAGTTGGGGGACGCATCGCGATTCCCGGCAACACCACCACCGCCGCCCTGCTGCTGAAGTTCTTCGGCAAGGAGACGGGCAAACAGTTTGAGACCGTCGCCATGCGCTTCGACCAGATTGAAGACGCCGTCCTGCGCGGCGACGCCGATTGCGGGGTGCTGATCCACGAAGGCCGCTTCACCTATCAGGACAAGGGGCTGGTCCTGCTGCAGGATCTGGGCGAGTTCTGGGAAGCCAGGCTCAAGTGCCCCCTGCCGCTGGCGGCGATCGCCATCCGCCGCGACCTGATCACCCAAGCTCCGGCCTTCGATGCCGCCCTGCGCGCCAGCGTCGACTACGCTTTCGCCCATCCCGAAGCGTCCAAGGACTACGTCCACCAATACGCGCAGGAAATGGATCCCACCGTCGCCCAGCGCCACATCGATCTCTACGTCAACGCTTACACGCAGGCCCTGGACGAAGCCGCGGTGGAGCGCTTCTTTGCCATCGCCGAACAGTACGGGTTCTGCCAGCCATCCAGCGCTCCCATCTTCGCGGCCAAAGCGATATAGTGTCCGCATGCGCCTCGCCCTGCTTGCGATCGCCGCGTCGTGCCTGTGGGCGCAAGCGCCCCAAATTCACGGAACGGTGATCGAACAAGGTCCGAACAAAGGCCTACCCGGTGTGGAGGTGACTCTCGTCAACTTTGTGCCCGTTCAGGACACGCTGGACGAACGCAAGGTCGCCACAATCTTCACCGACGCGCAAGGTCGCTTTGCCTTCCAGCCCCCCGCGCTCGGCGAATACCGGCTGGACATCCAGAAGCCCGGCTACTCCAGTCCAGACACGCGATCTCTCAAGACCTTCGTCATCCTCACCAAGGATCGCCCTAGCCAGGAGTTCCGCTTCACCCTGATGAACCCCAGCGGTCTCACCGGGCGTTTCCTCGACGAACAGGACAAGCCCATCGCGGGACTCTTCGTTCTGCTGCAGCCCTTGCAGGCCATTCTGGCCGGCGCGCCCCGCAACATCACCACCGATGCGCAGGGAACCTTTACGGTCACGCAGATTCCGCCCGGCGAGTACTTGGTCCAAACCATGGCCTCGCGCGAAACCCAGACCCGAATCCTCGATTACTCCGACGCCGAATTCGCCAAAGTCGATCGCGAACTGGAACACCCCTTCTGGCCCTCCGGCACGTCCAATCGACGCGACGCGCTCCCGGTCACCCTGCCTCCCGGAGCCACCGCGACGCTCGGCACTCTGCGGGTCCGGCAGGTCGATCACTATCGGCTGCACGTGAAGTTGGAGGGCGCCTGCTCCGGCAAAGGCTGGAAATACGCGCTGGTCCCACAGCCGCAGCTTCCTGGACGCGTGGACTTCAGTTCCGCTGCCTTGGAGTGCCGTGAGGAGTTCTTGGTGCGCGGCATCGAGCCGGGCTCCTATCAGTTCGCGGTGTGGAACGAAGCGGGGAGTGCGCCGTGGGCCCTGGAGCCATTTACGATCTCGAATCGAAACACGTCACTGACTCTGCGTATCGCCCCGGGCACAGATGTTCCAGGACGCTTTGTTGCCGCCGAAGGGTCTCAGCTTCCGTCTTCCGAAAAACGACGCTTCGCCGCAGGCCTCGCTGGAGAAAGCTCCGGTCTGCCCACCAGCAGCGTCCTGAGTTTGAACCCCGACGGTACGTTCCTAATGACGCACTTGCCGTGGCGCCGGTATCAGGTGTCGGTGCGGCAGCTCCCGCCGACGCACTACGTTCGCGAGATCCGCTATGGCGGTGTCGTCTCGTCGGATGGCTGGATCTCTCTTGCTGCCGGCTCGACCCTGGAGATCGAACTCGATGAGCATCCCGCCGCGATCAGCGGCACCGTTTCCGTCGACGGCAGGCCCGCCACTGACCGCATTATGATCCTGCTGGCGCGAGTTCCCATCGAGAACGCGCGGTTCAACGACAGCGCCGCTCCGTTCGCCTACAACACCGTGGCTGAGACGGGCGGGGTCTTTCAATTTGGTGGGCTCGGGCCGGGTGAATACCGGATGATCGCCATGCAGACCGAGGATTTCCTGAACGCCTCCATGACGCAGCGGCTGGGCCGTTTGCTGGAGGCCGGCGAACGCGTCGTCCTCGAGCGCGGCCAGCAGAAGTCCTTTGAATTCAAGCTCAAGAGTCCCCGCTAGCGAGGACTGTTCCCAATCTTGGACCAGCACAGTCTTAGTTCGCATGAAAGCAACACGTTTTTTGCTAGCGGGGTTACTGTGTCTCAGCCTGAACGCCTGGGCAGACACCCTGGAAACTGTGATCTTCCGCGCCGACATGGCGACGGCGAATGAATCGCCCGCTATTGCCGGTGTCACGGCCAGCGCGCGCGCGATCATTGCCGCCCACATTCGCCGCGATAATGCCGGAGCCATCGTCTCCGGCTTTGTCGATTTCGACGTGGACTACAACTTTGCCACCAACGACGGCACCTTCTCGGGCCTGCACATCCATAGCGGCGCGGCTGGCACCAACGGTCCGGTGACGATCAACACCGGATTGGCCACCGCCGAAGGCATCGCCGCCTCGGGGACCGGAAACGTAACTCGCCAAGCCACGGCCACTAGTGCTGCAGCCATCGCCACGCTGAACGGCATGCTGATCGACCCCAGCGGCTACTACGTGAATATGCACACCACTGCCCACGCCGGTGGCGTGGTTCGGGCCCAACTCTCGCGAGCTGAAACGCGCGTCTTCCGCGTCACGCTTGACCCGGCCAACGAAGTCCCGGCCGTCGTCTCTGACGCCAAAGGCACCGGCTCCCTCATCTTCCTGGCCACGCGCGACGCCCAGGGCGTCATCAACGCCGGTACGGTCCTCTTCAACACGAACTACAGCTTCCCCAGTGCCGTCACCCTCAGCGGCTGGCACATCCACACCGGCGCAGCCGGATCCAACGGAGCCGTCGTGATCAACACCGGCCTGGCTGCGGGCAGCCCCGAATCTCCCAATGTCACCACAGGTGCTCTCCAGCGTCGCGTCGACGTCACCACCGGCGCGGCACTCGATGCCCTGCGCGGGATTTACACAAATCCCACTGCTTACTACCTCAACCTGCACACCACCGCCAACCCCAGTGGCGTCATGCGTGGCCAACTGGAGCCCACCGTGCAGAACTCCTACCAAGTCACGATGAGCCCGGCCAATGAAGTCCCGGCCATCCCGGGTCTGGATGCCAGCGCGCTCTCCATGTTCACTGTCTACTCCTCGCGCAATCAGGCGGGAACGGTCACCTCTGCGACGGTGATCTTCGACGTCTCCTACGCCTTCCCGGCCAATACGACCTTCACTGGTCTGCACATCCACAACGGAGTCGCCGGAGCCAACGGCGGCGTGGTGATCAATACCGGTATCGCCGGCGGCGCGAACTCGCTCGTCGACGCCGACGGCATCGGCAACGTCTATCGCCTTGTCGAGGCCGGCTCGCTTACCCCGGCCGCGCTGACTGCCGTCCAGGGCCTGCTGGCTAATCCGTCCGGCTACTACTTGAACATGCACACCACCGTCAACGCCGGTGGCGCGGTGCGCGGTCAATTGGCCGCTGCTCCTGCCCCTCCGGTCATCAGCAAGAACGGCATCGTGAATAACGCCAGCTACAACCTGGCGGGAACCAGCGTCGCCCCTGGCTCCATCGCGGCCGTCTTCGGCGCGAACCTCACCAGCGGAGCATCCTGCCTTTCCACGCAGGGTTGTAACGCCAAGGTCGAGGCCAACCGCATCAATCCCTCCATGACCGGCACGACCGCCACTGTGAACGGCATCCCGGCCCCGCTGCTCTACACGACGCCCACCCAGATCGGCATCCAGATCCCCTACGAAGTCTCCGGCACCACCGGCTACGTCGTGGTCACTGCCGATGGTCAGGCTAGCGCCCAGGAAACGGTTGCGATCGATCCTGCCGCCCCGGGCATCTTCTCCACCACCGGCGACGGCCGCGGAGCAGGCGCCATCACGCACCTCAATAACACCCTGGTCACCGCCCAGAACCCGGCCACCCGCGGCGAAACGCTGGTCCTGTACGCCACCGGTTTCGGTGCCACCACGCCGTTCCTGGCCACCGGCACCTTCCCGGCTCTGCTGACGCAGTCTTCCACCACTCCGGTGGTTACGGTGGGCGGCGTCGCAGCGGAAGTCGTCTTCGGTGGCGTCTCCGGCTGCTGCGCCGGCCTGAACCAGGTGAACTTCAAGGTTCCCCCGGGTGCTCCGGCTGGTGCCACGGTTCCGGTTGTCGTTTCGATCGGTAACAAACCGAGTGCTCCGGTGACCTTGGTCATTCAGTAAGGAACCGTTGTTTCTCAACTCCTGTGCGACCCCGTTTCCTCGGAGGCGGGGTCGCTCTTTTTCAGCCTCCCTTCCTCTCGGCAGTTGAAAAGTGCCTCCGGCTGTGCAAAAGTGAACCTCCGGGGGCGTTCCACCAAACTCAATGAAACGTATCGCCTTATTCCTTGGCCTCGCTGCCTTGGGCTTTGGTCAGGTTGAACTGTCGACCGATCCCAGCCTGCACGTCCTGCCTGTTCAGGGCAACATTTACATGCTGGTTGGCGCCGGTGGCAACATTGCCATGTCGGTTGGCAACGACGGCATCCTTCTGGTCGATTCCGGCAAAGCCGAAATGGCCGACCGGGTCCTCAAAGTTTCCCTCGATCTGGCCACCCGCGTGGTCGGCACTCCGATGCCGAACAGTTGCCTGGGGCTGCGCTGCCCCGCTGCACCCTACGGCTGGTCCAGCCCGTCGCTCAACGCGCGCATCAGCAGCCCCGCGCGTCCCAAGCCGATCCGCTACATCATCAACACATCCATCGACGCGGACCATGCGGGCGGCAACGCTCGGCTGGCGGAACTGCCCAAGGATTCGAAGATCCTGGGCGTGACCTTCCCGCCCGTAGGCGTGGCCCCCTCGGCCAACGTCATCTCGCATGAGAACGTGCTGAACCGCATGAGCGCGAACAAGCCCGGCTCGAAGGACCAGACGATGGTCGATTCCAGCCAGTGGCCCACTGATACCTTCCACGTCGCGAAGTACAAGCTGAGCGAATTCTTCAACGGCGAAGGCGTGCAGATCATGTACCAGCCCGACGCCCACACCGACGGTGACTCCATGGTCTACTTCCGCTACTCGGACGTGATCGTCGCCGGTGACATTCTGAACCCCACTTCGTATCCGGTGATCGACCTCGAAAAAGGCGGCAGCTACCAGGGCATCCTGGCGGGCTTGAACGCCATCCTCGATCTCTCCATCGCGGAGTTCCGCTCCCAGGGCGGCACCATGATCATCCCCGGCCATGGCCGCCTGATGGACTCTGGTGACGTCGCCAACTATCGCAACATGGTCCAGATCATCGGCGACCGTGTGCAGGACCTGCTCAGCAAGGGTAGAACCCTCGCCCAGATTAAAGCCGCCAAACCCACGCTGGACTACGACGGCATTTATGGCTCTCCGGACGCGTTCATTGAAGCGATCGTGAAGAGCTTCCAGAAGAAGTAAGGAGAACCCATGACGCGTAAACATTTCGCGATTCTAACCGCCGGCCTGCTCCTGTCCGCCATCGGTGCGTTTGCCCACCATTCGCTGGGCGCCACCTATGACGGCAACAAGACCGTTACTCTCGAAGGCAAGATTCTGCAGCTCCTGCTGCGCAACCCGCATTCATTCCTGCAAGTGGAAGCTCCGGATGAAAAGGGCGTCATGCAGCGCTGGTCGCTTGAATGGCGCAGCGCCGGTTCGCTGGGTCAGCAGAACATCAAGCGCGATACTCTCAAGGCCGGCGAAGCGGTTGTCGTTACCTTGAACCCCTCGCGCACGCCGACCGATCACCGCGGCGCGCTGGTCACTCTGCATCGCAAATCCGATGGCTTCGGCTGGGGCACGCGTCCCGGCGAAGTGGTTGAATAAGGCTCAGTCGCCTCAAAGGAACTCATCTTGCGCCCAGCCCGTCTTCTCTCGTTCACCTTCGCGGCCTTCGTAGCCGCCGCGATCCTCTTCGTCCCCTCCGCTCCCGGCCAGGCCGGTAAGGGTGGCGGCGGGAAGGGAGGCGGCGCCAAGGGCAAAGCCAAGTCCGCGCAGGTCTCTTCGCCCATCGATCTCACCGGCACGTGGGTCTCGGTGGTCACCGAAGACTGGATGTTCCGCATGGTCACGCCGCCCAAGGGCGAAATGCTGGGCGTCCCCGTGACGCAGGCTTCTCGCGCTGCGGCGAATGCCTGGGATCCGGCCGCTGACGAAGCTGCCGGCAATCAGTGCAAAGCGTTCGGTGCGGCAGGCGTGATGCGCCAGCCCGGCCGGATTCGCGTGGCCTGGCAGGATGACAGCACGCTGAAGGTCGAAACCGAAGCCGGCACGCAGACTCGCCTGTTCCACTTCGGCGCTGCTCCTGCGGCCGGGGAACGCTCCTGGCAGGGGAACTCTGTGGCGCAGTGGGAAACCGCCGTCACTGCCGCCGGAAAGCCGCCAGCGGGCAACCTGAAGGTGGTCACCACCAACCTGAAGCCCGGCTATGTCCGCAAGAATGGCGTTCCCTACAGTGCAGACACCGTGCTCACCGAATACTACGATGTCCACACCGCTGACAATAACGACGTGTGGATGGTCGTGACCACGCAGGTCCACGATCCCGCGAATTTCACCACGGACTTCATCACCAGCTCCCACTTCAAGAAGTTGGTTGCGGGCGCTCCGTGGAAGCCGGAAGCCTGCTCCGCGCGTTAAGCAACAGCCCTGAAAATGAAATGTCCGGACAAACCCCGTGAGGGGCGTGTCCGGACTTTTGGGTAGATAGGCTCGCGCCTAGAAATCTTCATCACGAGGCTGTGGACCGGCCACAATCTCGGGTTCCGCCTCATTGGGCTGATCTTTACGTTCCAACCGTCGGGCAAGCTTCTCGCGTTGCTTCTCTCGACGTTTGTCCTCTTTTTGCTTCTTTTGGAAGGAAGTTGGGCCTCGACTGGCCATCGGCACCTCGTTATTGGGCGCGTCTCCTGAAACGATACGGAGTTGCGCCGCTCTCTACATCCGATTTGAAGGGGGTTCCAGGAAGTCTGTACGCCGACTCTACGTGCGAATGAACTTCAACAGTACAGGACTGGCGCGCGGATTACAAGTTTTCGGCCTGTGCCGGATGCCGGTCCACCAGTCGATTGCGTGCCTCGCGATAGCGCGAAGAGGCTGTGTTTGCTACCACTTCCGCGTTGTTTCGGTCGGTCTCTGAATTTGTGCTCTCGCGGAGATCTTCCTGCGCGGACACCCATTGCTGGAAGGACGCGCGGTAGTCACTTTCCAGTTCATCCTGGAGTGACTGATTATTCTTCATACCCATTAGACGCACACCGACCACGAAAAGTATCAACTGTTCCGAACTGCCCCTATCGGGGGCCATATTGCTGACGACAGCCGCTGTAGTCCGAGCTCGAATAATTCGTGTTGGTCTCGACCGAGAAGATCCCCGGCGTCTCTGACTTCCGATGGCCGTGATTGAAGCACCGATTCCGGAAGATACGGATGTTATGCGCGCTGCCTTAGGCTTCCAGGCACTTGTCCTCTAGGTTGTAGACATCGATTAGGTTGTAGACATCGATGTCATAGAAATCGATCGAGGCCGGCATTCGATCGCGAATCGGCTGTGGCGACCCGTCCGGGTTCCCATGCGTCGCTGCATCGGCGCCGTCATGAAAGCGTCCGGTCCGCGGCCGCAGCAATTCCAGCGAAGAGTAGCACAAATGCAAAGATTCGCATGAAGCTCATGATATCTCGAGGCCGCGTGCGCTACCGTAGGAGATATGGCTACTGCCAACCCCTTCTCCGACCCCTTGCGGTTTGAGCGGCGGGTGCCTGAATGTGCGATTGTCATCTTCGGCGCGAATGGTGATCTCACCAAACGCAAACTGCTCCCGGCCCTGTATCGCCTCGCCCACGATCGGCGACTCCCCGAATCCTTTGCCATTGTCGGCAACTCGCGTACCGCGATGACCGACGAAGCGTTCCGTGAACGCATGTGCGATTCGGTGAAGCAGTTCAGTGAAGACACTGAATTCGATCCAGCACTCTGGGACCGCTTCTCACGCAACATACACTACGTCGCCGGTGACATGAACGATCCGGCACTCTACACCGCTCTTGCCGCCAAAGCCGAGGCGACCGGCCAGAAGAACATGCTCTTCTACCTGTCCACGCAGCCCAGCTACTACGGTACGGTCGTCGATGGACTTGGCCAAGCGGGACTCAACCGCTGCGAAGGTGGCTGGCGGCGCATCATCGTCGAAAAACCGTTCGGCCACGATCTCAGCAGCGCCCATGCGCTGAATCAGCACTTGCAGCAGGTCTTCCCCGAGCGCGAGACGTATCGCATCGATCATTACCTGGGCAAGGAAACCGTGCAGAACATCTTCGGTTTCCGCTTCGGCAACGGCATCTTTGAACCGTTGTGGAATCGCCGCTACATCAGCCAAATTCAGATCACAGCCGCCGAATCCATCGGCGTCGAAGGTCGCGGTGCCTATTACCAGGAAGCCGGCGCATTGCGCGACATGATTCAGAACCACCTGCTGCAGGTCATGGCCACGATCGCCATGGAACCTTCGGCGGTGTTCGAATCCGACGCCGTTCGCGATGAGCGCGCCAAACTGCTGCGCTCCATCCGCATCATGAAGCCCGAAGATGTGCCGCGCTACTCGGTCGCCGGACAGTACAAGGGCTTCCGCGAAGAAGAAGGCGTGAACCCGCAGGCGCAGACCGATACCTACGCGGCCGCCACGTTCTACGTCGACAACTGGCGCTGGGCTGGCGTACCGTTCTTCATCCGCAGCGGCAAGAAGCTGCCGAAGCGCGTTACCGACATCGCGATTCAGTTCAAGGCCGCGCCGCTTGCGCTGTTTGGCGAAGGCTCCGGTGAACCGAACACGCGCCCGAATCTGCTCATCCTGCGCATCCAGCCTGAAGAGGGCATCTCGCTGCGCTTCCTGTCGAAGGAACCCGGCGAAGGTATGCGCCTGCGTCCCGTGTCGATGGACTTCAACTATGGCACCAGCTTTGGTGAGCGTTCGCCGTCAGCCTACGAAACGCTGCTGATGGACGCCATGCAGGGCGACGCCACACTCTACACGCGCCAGGACATGGTCGAGGCCAGCTGGAAAGTGATTCAGCCCATCCTCGAAGACTGGGGCAATCGCAAGTTCACCTTCCCCAACTACGAACCCGGTTCCTGGGGACCCGCCGAAGCCGACGCCATGTTGGGCCGTCTCGGCTTGAAGTGGCGCAACAGTTAAGGAGGCTCGCATGAGCACCACCGCTATCCGCCCTGAATCCATCCTGCGCGACTTGCAGAAACAGTGGGAGGATCTAGCCTCCCAGGAGATTCACTCTCCCACGGAATCCGCCGGAGTCTTGCGCGCTTGCGCCATGACTCTGGTGGTCGCCTGCCGCACTCCTGAGGAAGCTCTCGACGCGCGCCAGGTCGCCGGCCAGGTGATGCGCGTGCATCCCAGCCGCGCCATCATCGTCCATCCTGGCTCCGGCGACTTCGACGCACGCGTCTTCGCTGAATGTTGGAAGCCCTTCGGGCGACGCCAGCAGATTTGTTCGGAAGGCATCGAAATCATCGCAGGGCAGGGAGGCTTCGCCGAAGTGGCTCGCTTCCTGGTTCCGCTGCGGGTGCCCGATCTTCCGGTCGTGTTGTGGTGCCGTGGATCCTCGGTCTCCGAAACAGGTGGCTTCCACCACCTGTACCCGCTGGCCGACAAGATCATCTTCGACACCCACGACGTCTCCGATTCCGACGCCGCCCTCCGCAGCCTGCGACGCCTCCATGCCTACGGCATGCGCGTCGCCGACCTGCACTGGACCCGCCTCAGCGGCTGGCGCGAAGTCCTGGCCCACTTGTTCGATTCCAACATCAACGCCAAGGAAATCCGCTCTGCCCGAATCACCTACGGTGGGGATTCCGTCACGACGTGCGCGCGCTACTTCGAAGCTTGGATCCGCTCCTCGCTGCCGCAGGCCCGCGTCGCACTCGAACCAGAATACGCCTCGCGCGGCATCTACTCCGTCACCTTCGATACACCGAAAGGCGACGTCACCATCCAGCACGTCGGCGAGCACACGCTCTCCGTCACCGGTCGAGGCCTGGAGTATCGCACCGGCCTCCCATCGATCAATGAAGCCGCGCTCATGCAGGAAGAACTCTCCATCCTGGGCGCCGACGGCGTTTACGAACGGGTGCTGAACGCATGAGTCTCATCCAGCGGTATCCTGATGCGCGCGCCGCCGCCGACGCCTGCGGCGCGGAGATCCTGCGCCTGCTCACCGAGGCTCTCGAGCAACGCCCCACGGCGACGCTTGCCATCTCCGGCGGCAAGTCTCCGCGGATGATGTTCGAGTACTTCGCCCGCAGTGGCTTCGATTGGTCGCATGTGCACATCTTCTGGGTGGACGAGCGTTGCGTCCCGCACGATGACCCCGAGAGCAACTACAAACTGGCCTACGATGCGTGGTTGAAGGACGTGCCGAAGGCGAACGTGCATCCTGTGCGCACGGATTTAGCCCCCGAAGCCGCCGCGAGCTCCTACGCCGACGAGATCCGTCCGTACCTGCCCTTCGATGTGATCCACCGCGGCATGGGTGCCGACGCGCACACCGCCAGCCTGTTCCCCGGGGATCCGCTGGTGCACGATCTGATCAGCCTGACGGGCGTCGCCAATCGTATGGTGGTCCGCATCACGCTGATGCCCGCAGTGCTCGAATCCGCGCGACATACGGTCATCCTCGCCACGGGAGCCGACAAAGCCGAGCCTCTGTCCACCATTCTGCGCTGTCCGCATGAGACGATGCAGTACCCTGCGCAGATCGCGTCGCTCGATCCAACTAAGGCAACGTGGTTCATCGATCAGGCTGCGGCCGCGCGTTTGTAACGGATGTTGACGCGCCGCCATTTCCTGCCGATCCTGGCCGCGCCGGCGCTGGCGCAG
>CANIIC010000007.1 GCA_947467395.1 Bryobacterales bacterium | reverse complement strand
GCCTCCATCGTTTTGCCGCCCTTGGCGAATTCCGCGTCTACGTTGCCGATGGCGCGCATCACCTTTTGCGGCTGCTTGGCAGCCGTCAGCAGTTCCTGCTTGTAGGCTTCCGAATCGTAGCTGGCGTGCTGACCCAAATCCCACTTCACGTTCAGCTTCTTGCGACCCTGCATCGCCGCCCACGTGTTGTCGGCGATCACGGCCACGCCGCCCAACGCTTGGAAGTTGTGCGGAGCCGTAAAGCGCGGGATCTGCACCGTGCCGCTGACTCCCTTCACCTTCTTCGCTTCGGCGTCATCCACCGATACCAGCGTGCCGCCATACACAGGCGAACGCTGCACCGACGCAAATACCATGCCCGGCACCCGAGCATCCATACCGAACACCGCCTTGCCGGTCAGCAGGTTGTCGAGATCGGTGATCGCGACGTCTTTGCCGATGTAGCGGAATTCCGCCGGAGTCTTGAGTTTCAGCTCGGTCTTGGCCGGCACCGGCTGCTTCGCCGCCAACGCGACCAACTCGCCGTAGCCCAGTTTCTTGCCAGACTTGTGCACCACCTGATGCAACTGCGCCTTGCACTCGCTCGCGGGAACATTCCACTTCGCCGCTGCCGCTCGCTCCAGCATCAGACGAGCCGACGCGCCGGTTTCTCGGAACGCCACATAGAAGTCGCGGATGGAGCACGAACCGTCCGTGTTCTGATCACCGTACTTCTTGTCGCCGATCCCTTGTTCGATGCGGACCTTCTTCCAGTCAGCTTCGAGTTCGTCGGCCAGCACCATCGGCAGAGCCGTGCGAATGCCGGTGCCCATTTCCGAGCGATGCGTCACGGCGATCACCGTGCCGTCGGGGTTGATGCCCAGGTAGACGCTGGGGTGCCAGGCGGCGTTGTCTGCTTCGCCCGCGATCAAGCCTTCGGGCAGTACCTGGACGCCCAGGATCACGGCGCCGGTCGAGAAGATTCCTTCGAGGAAGCTCCGGCGGGAAACGTGTTGAATGGTGCTCATGCCTTCACCCCCGCGGCCACATGGATGGCCTGGCGAATCCGCTGGTAGGTGCCGCAGCGGCAAATGTTGCCCGCCATGGCCGCCTCAATCTCCTGATCCGTCGGTTTCGGCTTCTCCTTAAGCAGAGACGCCGCCTGCATCATCTGCCCGCTCTGGCAGTAACCGCACTGCGGGACATTGACCTGCTTCCAGGCCTTCTGCACCGGATGGTCGCCGGCCTTGCTGAGGCCTTCGATGGTGGTGATGTTGCCGCCTTCAGCGGCCTTCATCGTGGTGATGCAGCTACGGATGGCTCGGCCGTTGCTTAGCACCGTGCAGCAGCCGCACTGGGCGATGCCGCAGCCGAACTTCGTGCCGGTCAGCTGCAACTCATCGCGCAGGAACCACAACAGGGGCATATCGGGATCCCCGTCGAATTGACGGGCTTGCCCATTCACTTTTAGTCGAATCATAAGAGGGTTGCTCCAGAACTTTCCATGCTAGCAACTAGGGTACAATTCCGAAACAGTGACTCGAACTCTGCGCGTGATCCCGGCGCTGCTCATTCTTTCGATTTTCGAATTCACGCCGTTGGGCCTTCACGCCGCGACCGGTCCGACGGCAACTCTCGCGTTGGAAGCCTACGGCCCGGACGGCAGAATCATGAGTGTCAACGATTTTGCCCAGATGACCAGCCACACGATGTTGTCAAAGTGGACGATGAGCCTAAATTACGGCGTGTTCGCCATGGGCGCCCTTCCTGCCGCTCGGCAGCTCGGACCGATGTTTCCGGCGCCGGACCGGCAGTATCTGGCGTTTTCTGTTCCCGCCAATCAATCTGTCTACTTCACCAGTCTCTGGAAGGCAGACGGTATTGGGACAGTTTATATGCGGGCTGACAATGCGGGGCGGGGATACACCGTCGCCGAGGGGGCTTCGCAGGTCCTTCAGTTGCCCTACGAATTTGTGTTGAGTGAGTATGCGGTGGTCAGCCGGATCGCGGCCAGTAATCCCGCAGCGATTACGCCCAGTTCGTCACGAGTCCTGGATCAAGTTGCGGCGTTGGTACGAACTGCTACCTCCGCAGCCGCTGGAGGGCCCCGAGCCGCAGCATCGTACCAAGCGCTGGCTGTGGTGATGACTCTCAAGGAGCAGTTGGCGATCGAGGTCGCCAACGCGGCGATCTCGCGCACGGGCTACCGCAACGAGTTCGTCTGGAATTATGAAGGCTTCTCCAGTTGGACGGACCAACGCTTTGTTCCGTTGTACGCGCAAACGAAGGCCGCTGGATTCTCAACGGTGCTCACCGCTTGCGATTGGAATGTCATCTCGCCGTCTCGGGGCGTCTACAATTTTTCAAGCCTGGATTTTCAAGTCGACCGACCCCCGGGCGCTAGGGTACGACGTCGCCTTTAGCGTGAATCAATCTGTCGGCGCCATGCCGACATGGGTGGCCGACTTGCCCTTTGAGGAGCTGAAAGGCGTCTTTTATCAGAATGCGCTCATGGTTGCGCAGCGCTACAAAGACAAAGTCAAGTGGATCTATCCTCAAGCTGAGATCGAAATCAATGACCGCGGGTACAGCGTACAACAGTTGACGGAATTGACGCGCCAGTCATTCGACGGCGCACGGGCAGGGGCCCCGACGATGCAGTTCGGCTACTATGCGAGCGCTGCCTCGTATGTGGGGTACCAGTTGAATCCGCAGCCAGGTCCCGTCAATTACGTCTCGGGTTGGGACCTCTGGAATTCGCTGGCCCAAAACAAAATCAAAGTAGACTACCTGGGGTTGGAGATGCAGTACGCCACCGTGTTCGCCGGCGTGGATCTCCAAAGACAGTCTGAAATTCTTGAGGCCTACTACAACGTCATGCCCGTTCCCATCCACATCGGGGAGACTGGGTACAGTTCCAAATTTGAGGATTACGGAATTGCGGCGACGTATTGGCGCACCGGCCTCAACCAGCAGGAACAGGCCCGCTGGGCAGATGGGCTCCTGCGAATCGCCTACGCGACGCCCTATGTGACGGGTTTCTACTGGGTTCATGTGGACCCGGACAACGAGACCTACAACAGTGACTTCCTCACTTCGCTGGTAGGCGTCAGCCTCTTTCGCGCCGACGGAGCGCCAAAGAAGGCCCTGGCTGTGTTCCAGGACTTCACAGCCAGGATCAAGAGTTTCACTCCGGGGACCCCAGGCGCGCCCGCCTCGATCGAGGCCACTGCCGGATCCGGCCAGAGCGCGCCCGCCAATGCGCTGTTCAAATCGCCCATCCAAGTAACGGTCCGCGATTTCCTCGGAAACCTCGTGCCCAACGCGCGAGTGACGTTCACCGCTCCCAGCCCCGGAACCAGCGGGATCTTCCCAGGTAGCGGGCCCACGGCGACGGCAGTGACCAACAGTTCCGGCATCGCGACCGCCCCGGCATTGGCTGCGATCGGACCGGTTGGGACGTTTCAGCTTTCGGCCAGCGTGGCGGGAGCCCTAGTTCCGGCCGTGTTTACGCTCGCCGTGACCGCCGCCGTCACGCTTCCTTCCATAACGTCGGTAACCGTGGCCAACGGTGGAACGGACATCGCGCAAAATGCCTGGATCGTCATTCAAGGCACGAATCTGGTCCCGTCCTACACCCCGCGCGAGGGCGTCATTTGGAGCATAGCTCCCGAATTTGGGTCCAACCGCCTGCCAACTTCGTTGGGAGGGTATCCCGTATCCGTAACTGTAAACAACAAGGCGGCGTTCCTCTATTTTTTCTGCAGCGCCTCGACCAGTTCCACGTGCACGAGCGACCAGATTAACGTGCTGACTCCGCTGGATTCGACCCTCGGTCCTGTGTCCTTGGTGGTCACCGTCAGCGGTGTCTCCAGCGTACCGTTCACGGTCAACCAGCGGAGCGCGTCCCCAGCCTTGCCATTGGTCGGTGCCACTTCCTATCTGGTCGCGACGCATGCCGATTACAGTTTGATCGGTCCGGTGTCGTTGTCGGTCCCTGGGTATCCGTTTACTCCCGCTCGCCCCGGCGAAACGATCCTGCTGTACGGATTTGGCTTTGGGCTGCCCAAAACGGCATTGACGAATGGAGTGGTGGCTCAATCGGGGGAGTTGCCCACGCCTCCCATCATCCAAATCGGAGGGCTGCCTGCAACGGTTCTCTTCGGCGGCGTTATCAGCCCTGGACTCTACCAGTTCAACATCACTGTTCCCAGCGCGTTGCCCGATGGCGACCATGCACTGGTTGCCAACTATAGTGGAACCTCCACGTCCGTACGGAGCCTGCTGACTGTCCGTAGGTAGCTGTTTCGACTCAAATCAATTTAGAATCAATAGTTTGCGTCATCTAGGACTTGCTTGATCCTAGATTCTGTGCGAACCTAGTTTCAGCCCCGCCCGCCTTGGCAGCGACATCCCCCAAAATAGGGAGCGCGGCTTTCGCAACGTCCGGACCGCGACGTGCATCCAAGTAGCAGACACTCATGGAGCCATTGAACGACAACCTCTTTACCGACGCCTTCGACGCGCCCGTGATGCTTTCCGAGGAATCGGCCGAGCATGATTCTCACGAAGCGGCCGAAACCGAATCCGAAGGCTCTGTATTCACCGATGATCCCGTCCGCACCTACCTGCGTGAGATGGGCTCGGTCAAACTGCTTACCCGTCAGGGCGAAGCCGAATTGGCGCGTCGGATGGAACGCGGTACCTCGCGCGTTCGCAAGACGCTCGCCCGCCTGCCGATGATTCAGGAAGACGCCGTCTTCTTATACGAACAGGTCAAGAACGGAGAGTTGCGGCTCCAAGAAGTTACCGAGGTCAAAGGCATGGACCAAGGTGCGAAGCAAAAAAGCCGCACCGATGTCATGAAGCGTTGGGCGAAGGTTGCCCGCTCGTACAAGGTCGCCCAAGCTCTCGAAGCTAAGTTTGAAGCCACGCCGCAGCGTCACGCGAAGGTCCGGGCTCGTCTGAACAGCGAACTGACCCGCGAACGCATTCGCGTCGCACAGGCCATCTTGGGCGTGCCGTTCACGCAGAATCAGTGGAAAGAGTTCGCGACCAAACTGGCCGACGCTCCCCGTACGGCTCAGAACAAGAAGGCGTCCGCCCGTGTGCAGCAGGGCGATCTCGAAGCCTCGCGCGCCAAGAATTCGTTGGTGGAAGCGAACCTCCGACTGGTGGTCTCCGTCGCGAAGAAGTACGCGAACCATGGCTTGCATTTGCTTGACCTGATTCAGGAAGGCAACATCGGGCTGATCCGCGCTGCGGAGAAGTTCGATTATCGCCTCGGCTTTAAGTTCTCCACTTACGCCACCTGGTGGATTCGTCAGTCCATCACGCGCGCCATCGAAGATCAGTCCCGCACCATCCGCATTCCGGTGCACATGAACGAAACCCTGAACAAGTTCGTGCGCGTGTCCCGCGATCTCGAAAAGGAACTGGGCCGCTCGCCCAGCGACGACGAGATTGGTCAACGGCTCGACACGACGGGCAGCAAGGTGCAGGAACTGCGCATGCTGTTCCGCGATCCTGTGTCGCTCGACCTGCCGGTCGGCCGCGATGGCGAATCCGCCCTCGGCGACCTGCTGGAAGATCAGAGCACCGGTTCGGTTGTGGAATCGATGTTCGAGCGCGATGTCCGCCGCGGTACGGCAGGCGTTTTGCGCACCCTGGCGCCGGCTGAAGAAACCGTGATGCGCATGCGTTACGGCATCGGCTGCGATCGCGTGTACTCCATCGAAGAAATCGCGCGCCATTGCAAGATGAGCCGCGACAAGATTCGGAAGATGGAAGCTGAAGCTCTGCGGCAGTTGCGCGGAACCGCCAACGCGCTCCGTCTGCAGCCGCTGCTCAGCGTACAGTAGTTGCCGGTGCGGGAACCGCAGTCACTTCAGACTGTGAGTTCCCGTAGCCGATCAGGCCGACTCCCACCAGAATCAGCGCTACGGCGATCAGCTTGTTCTGCGTGATCTTCTCTTTAAAGAGGATCCGCCCCCACAGCAGTGTCCAGATCTGGCCGACGGCCACTAGCGGATACAGTACGCTCAGCTGGCCCTGCTTCATCCCTTTGACGAACAACACCGAGGATGCCAGGTAGGCGATCACGCCGCCGATCAGCTGCCAGTTGCTCAGCAGAGCTCCGATAGTGAACTTTAAGCGCCCTGCGCCGGCCTTTAATCCGACAGCGCCCAAGCTGCCGACGATGCCGCCCACCAGGACCCATAGCATGGAGGCGAGAGGAGTCGAGTTCATGCGGATTTGTCGCTCCGTCCCAGGACCGCCACGCCGCCGACAATGACGGCCACGCCCGCGATTTTCGCCGCGTTCAGACTCTCATGCAGCCAGATCGCGGACGCCCCGGCCACCCATACGTAGCTCAGCGCCAGGATCGGGAACGTCATCGAGAGCTCGCCGTGCCGCAGCGCCAGGACCATCACGATCGTGAACAGCCCGTAGCACGCGTATCCTGCAAACAACGGCAGGATGGTGAACATCCCGATGGCGGTTTGCGACAGCGTCGGGTCGGCCGGTAGTTGCTCCGTTCCGGCTTTGATCAGCAACTGCGCGATGACCTGGATGATCGTGGAGCAGGCCACCATGATCGCGGCGGTGCGTCGTTGTTGCGGGGTGGATTCGGGGGAACTCAAGCTCCCAGGATACCCGACCTTATGACAAATTGCCCCGGAAATGTTCGATGCGGATTTGGGGTGTCAGCGTGATGGCCATGACGTCGAAACGCACCTGAGCCTCTGTTAGGACGGCTCGCCGGGCATACTCCCGAGCCACGCGCTTCAGTGCGCGTTGCTTCTCGATGCCGATGGCCCGATCCGGTGGCCCGAAGGCATCCGATTCGCGCGTCTTTACCTCGACGATCACGAGCTCGTCCCCATCCCGGGCAATGAGATCCGCCTCGGCATCTCCCGCCGACAGTCGATAGTTGCGCGCCACGATGACGAGGCCGTGTTTGCGCAGGAACCGGTGCGCCAGGTCCTCGCCACGCCGTCCGGTGGCTTGATCCCGAGTCCAGAGCTTACGCCGGCGTTGGTCCCGCAGCCGGTCGAGCAGGGCCGCTAACACCGCTTGACTCCGTGGTGGCCTTCACGACCTCTAAACGCCACTCGATCACCTTGCCGCGGACCACAAAGCACAGGTAGTGTTCCCAGAACTTCCGGAACCGGGTGGACGCGTTCACCATGAATTCGAAGCCCAGCCATCGCCACAGAGCTAGTAGTTTCACGCGCACGGAAGTCTCACGAAACCGCGCCTGGGAATAGTAGCCGTAGCCGGCGTTATCGGAGCCGAAGTAGCGCAGGCTGAAGCTGTTCAAGTGCCAGCGGTGCGTCGGGTCGCAGAAGCTCGAAAAGTCAGTGTAGTGGGGCGTGGCAATGAACACCTGTCCCCCAGGGCGAACCACCCGGTGGAACTCCTCCATGGCCCGGATCACGTCGGAGACGTGCTCAATGACGTGGATCGCCTGGAGCCCGTCGAACGAGCTGTCCTTAAACGGGTAGGGAAAGCGGTCCAGTTCGACCAGGACATCGGCTTTGGTGTTCGGATTGCGGTCAATTCCCAGCGAGCCCGGAAGCTTGTTGATGCCGCAGCCGACGTCGAGAATCATGTTCAGGGACGATTGTACCGCGACCGGGGCGGGTCCGTTTGCATCAAAGATATGACATCAACACACTAAGATGATTGCAGTGCTTGACAATCAGTGTTAGACTGCAAAGCAAGAGGTAACGAAACGCATGGACTTCAATCGATTCACCGAAAAATTGCAGGAAGGCTTCCGCGGGGCGCAGTCCCTAGCCGGGAAGCGGGGGAATCAGCAGCTCGACGTGGAGCACTTGGTGGTCGCTCTCCTCGAGCAGGAAGGTGGGCTGGCGCAGTCTATCTTCGCCAAGGCGAACGTCGACCTCAAGACGCTGCATCAGCGCCTGATGGCCGAGCTGGACAAGATGCCCAAGGTCTCGGGCTCGTCCACGCCAATGGATCAGGTGTACATCACCGCGCGGCTCCAGAAGTTGCTCGGGAACGCCGAGTCCGAAGCCAAGCGATTGAAAGACGACTACATCTCGGTGGAGCATGTTTTGCTCGCTGCCGCAGATGAGAAGCTCTTTAAGGATCTTGCGATTACCAGGGAACGTCTCATGCAGACGTTACAGTCTGTGAGAGGGGGTCAGCGCGTGACGACACAAAACCCGGAAGCCACCTACGAGTCGCTCGAAAAGTACGGCCGAGACCTGACGCAAATGGCCGAACAGGGCAAGCTGGACCCGGTGATCGGGCGCGATGAGGAGATTCGTCGGGTGGTCCAGGTCCTGTCCCGCCGCACCAAGAACAACCCCGTGCTCATTGGCGAACCCGGCGTCGGCAAGACGGCGATCGTCGAAGGTCTAGCCCAGCGCATCGTGCGCGGCGATGTCCCGGAAGGGCTGAAAGAGAAACGAGTTGTCTCGCTCGACATGGGTGCGCTGATCGCCGGTGCGAAGTTCCGCGGCGAGTTCGAAGAACGCCTCAAGGCGGTCCTGAAAGAGGTTCAGTCGGCGGAGGGCAAGATCATCCTCTTTATCGACGAACTGCACACAGTCGTCGGCGCGGGCAAAGCCGAAGGCGCCATGGACGCCGGCAACCTGCTGAAGCCCATGTTGGCACGCGGCGAACTGCATTGCATCGGTGCCACGACGCTCGACGAATACCGCAAGCACATCGAGAAGGATGCTGCCCTAGAGCGCAGATTCCAAAAGGTGTTAGTCGATCAGCCCTCGGTGGAAGATACCATCTCCATCCTGCGCGGATTGCGCGAGCGCTACGAAGTTCACCACGGTGTCCGGATCAAGGACTCGGCCATGGTCGCTGCGGCCGTCCTTAGTCAGCGCTATATCAGTGATCGGTTCCTGCCGGACAAGGCGATCGACCTTGTCGACGAGGCGGCAGCCAAACTGCGCACGGAAATCGACTCCATGCCGGCAGAGCTAGATGAGTCTACTCGCCGTCAGATGCAGCTGGAAATTGAAAGAGAAGCTTTAAAGAAAGAATCCGATCAGGCTTCTCGCGACCGGCTGGGCAAAATCGAGAAAGAGATCTCCGAATTGAAGACGGAAACGTCCTCACTCCGCGCCCAGTGGCAGGCCGACCAGGAAGCCCTCAAGAAACAGCGCGACGTTCGGGCCCAGATTGAGCAGGTGAAGCAGGAAATCGAGCAGGCCGAACGCGCCTATGACCTCAACAAGGCCGCCGAGCTGAAATACGGCAAGATGACCATGCTCGAAAAGGAGTTGGAAAAACAGACACATGCGCCTTCTCTGTTAAAGGAAGAGGTGGATGAGGAAGACATCGCCGCCATCGTCAGCCGCTGGACCGGAATCCCGCTTTCGAAATTGCTTGAAGGCGAAGTTCAGAAACTGCTGCAGCTGGCCGATGAACTTCACAAGCGCGTGATCGGCCAAGAAGACGCGGTCGACGCCGTGGCCGATGCGGTCATGCGCGCACGAGGTGGGTTAAAGGACCCCAAGCGTCCGATCGGCAGCTTCCTGTTCCTGGGGCCGACCGGCGTCGGCAAGACCGAACTGGCTCGGGCGTTGGCGCAGTTCCTGTTCGATGACGAGCGGGCCATGATCCGGATCGACATGTCCGAGTATCAGGAGAAGCACACGGTCAGCCGCCTGGTCGGCGCGCCTCCGGGATACGTCGGCTACGAGGAAGGCGGTCAGCTGACAGAACTGGTTCGCCGCAAGCCGTACTCGGTGGTGCTGCTGGACGAGATCGAAAAAGCGCATACGGATGTATTCCACATCCTGTTGCAGGTTTTGGACGACGGCCGGCTGACGGACGGGCAGGGTCGCACGGTGGACTTTAAGAACACCATGGTGATCATGACGTCCAACGCCCAGCGCGACGACCTGGCTCGGCTGTTCCGGCCGGAGTTCCTGAACCGCATCGATGAAGTGATCAACTTCCACAGCCTGGACGAGTCGCACTTGAAGAAGATCGTCGATATCCAACTGGCCTCGCTCAAGGCTCGCCTGGCGGAGCGCCGGATCGACCTGGAGCTGACCGACGCCGCTCGCGAGCGGATCATCCAGGTGGGTTATGACCCTGCTTACGGCGCACGTCCGCTGAAGCGGGCGATTCAGAAGGAACTGGAGACGCCGCTGGCCCGCAAGCTGGTGGGCGGCGAAATCAAAGACGGACAGAAAGTGGTTGCGGATGTGAAAGACGGCGTTCTGATTCTGAATGTGGAATCGAAAGACGCCGTCTCCGCATCGTAACAGCAGAAGAGGTTAAACATGCCAGAACTCGATCTCAGAACGCTTCCGGTGCTCCCCCTGAAGAACTCCGTTCTGTATCCGGGGTTGATGATGCCGTTGTCGGTCGGGCGTGCTGCGTCCGTCGCGGCGGTAGAAGCGGCACTTGCCACCGAAGAGAAGGAAATCATCGTTGTTGCCCAGAAGGACAACAGCGTAGACACACCGGGCGCCGGCGATCTGTACACGATCGGTACCCGCGCGGTCATCCGGAATTCCAAGACCACCCGAGGCGATCATCGAGAGTTGATCGTCCAGGGCGTGGAACGTGTCGTTGTCGTCAAGATTGAACAGAACGGCTACCAGAAGGCGCGTTACCGCGCGCTGCCTTTGCCGGACGATTCCACCAATGAAACGGAAGCCCTGACGCTTTCTATCATTGAGACCGGATCGAAGCTGGTGAACCTGGTGCAGGGCCAGAGCCCCCAGGAAATCGCCAAGTTGTTCGGGGGCCATGCCGACCCTCTGCATCTGGCGTTCATGGTGACCTCGGTCCTGAACCTGGATGTAGAGAAGGAACAGGCGCTGCTCGAAACACCGACGCGCTTGGAAGCCCTGCGCATGGTGTTGGGTTGGATCACGCATGAAGTCCAGATCGCCGAGATCCGGGCGAAGGTCGCCGAAGAAGCCCGCAGCGAGATCTCGCGCGAACAGCGTGAGTATGTGCTGCGCCAGCAGAAAAAGGCGATCGAGCAGGAACTCGGGGAAAAGGACAGTGGCAGCGAAGAGGCCGAGAACCTGCGCGAGAGGCTCGAAAAAGCGGACTTGCCGGACGACGTCCGCAAGGAAGCCGAGCGCGAATTGGATCGTCTGGAGAAGGTGAACACCGCTTCGCCCGAACACAACGTGATCCGCACATGGCTCGAATATGTGATCGAGCTGCCGTGGAACAAGCGCAGCGAAGACAACCTGGACCTGAAGAATGCCCGCGCGGTGCTCGACGAAGACCACTACGGCATTCACAAGGTGAAGGACCGTATCATCGAGCACTTGGCCGTGCTGAAGTTGAATCCTGAAGCCAAGGCTCCGATCCTGTGCCTGGTCGGCGCCCCGGGCGTCGGCAAGACCAGCTTGGGCCAGTCGATCGCCAAGTCTCTGGGGCGCAAGTTCGAGCGCATGAGCCTCGGCGGCCTGCATGACGAAGCCGAACTCCGCGGCCACCGCCGGACCTACATCGGCGCGATGCCCGGACGTCTGGTTCAGGCCATGCGCCGCGCCGGGTTCGCGAATCCGGTGCTGATGTTGGACGAAATCGACAAGCTGGGCCGCGACTTCCGTGGCGATCCGGCGTCGGCCTTGCTCGAAGTGTTGGACCCGGAACAGAACAAGACGTTCCGCGATAACTACCTCGACCTGCCGTTCGATCTGTCGAAAGTGCTGTTCGTTACCACGGCGAACACGCTCGACACGATCCCGGCTCCGTTGCTGGATCGCATGGAGATCCTGCGCCTGTCCGGCTACAGCGAAGAAGAGAAGACGCAGATCGCGCGACGCTATCTGGTGCCGAAGCAGTTGGAGCATACCGGCCTCAAGGCCGACCAGTGCATCCTGTCGGACGCCGCGGTGGAGAAGGTGATCCGCTCTTACACGCGGGAAGCCGGTGTGCGGCGTTTGGAGCAAGTGCTGGGACGCGTGATTCGCAAGATCGCGGTGAAGTTCGCCGAAGGGCGCACGGAGCCGTATACGGTGGATGCCACGGAAGTTCCCGAACTGCTGGGTCCCGAACTGATCACACCCGAAGACGCTCGTAAAGAGATGCCCGCGGGTGTGGCGACGGGCCTTGCCTGGACCGAAACCGGTGGCGACGTCCTCTATATTGAGGCCGCGCTGTTGCCGGACGGCAAGGAGCTCACCATCACCGGACAGTTGGGTGAAGTGATGCAGGAATCGGCCAAGACCGCGCGCAGCTACCTGTGGAGCCACGCTCGCGAGTTTGGGCTCGACCCGAAAAAGTTCCTGACCAGCGGCCTGCACATCCACGTGCCGGCCGGTGCGATCCCGAAAGACGGGCCGTCGGCCGGTGTCACGATGACCACGGCGCTGGCCTCGCTTTATTCGGGCATCCCAGCGCGCAGCGATACGGCCATGACTGGCGAAGTTACGCTGACCGGCTTGGTGCTGCCCATCGGCGGCGTCAAGGAGAAGGTGCTGGCGGCTCGCCGCATGGGGCTGACGCGAGTGATTCTGCCCAAGGGCAATGAAAAGGATCTCCGCGACCTGCCGGAAGAAGTGCGCAGTGAGATGACCTTCGTCTTCGCTGAGCGCGTGGGCGAAGTGCTCGCCGAGATGCTGCCGACACTCAAGTGCGACGTGCATCCGGATGTGTCGGACCTCACGCCAGTCAACGTCTAAGTCATAGTCCGTTTCAAACCGGAGATCCCAGGGCGACCTTACCGGGTCACCCTGGGATCTTTAGTATGATGGGCGTCATGCGGACGATCCATCGCACCCCCCTTCTGCTGCTTTCCCTGGCTGCACTCGCGTTGTCCGGTTGCAACGCAGGGTCCTCGTCGAAACCCACCGCCGAATCCGCCAAGCCCTTCTTAGAAGAGGCGGAGAAGAAAATGTACGACTTGTATCTGGAGTCCGCGCAGGCCTCCTGGATTCAGTCGACCTACATCACCGATGATTCCGAAGCGCTGTCCGCGAAAGCGAACCAGCGCGCCATCGATTACGGCGTGAGCCTCGCCAAAGAGGCCGCCAAATACAACGACGTTCAATTGCCGCCCGAAGAGCGCCGCAAGATGGACCTGTTGAAGCGTGGCCTCACGCTCGCCGCACCAGCCGATCCGAAGGAGAGCCAGGAGGTCACGAAGCTCGCGGCTTCGCTCGAAGCCACCTACGGCAAAGGCAAGTATTGCAAGACCCCCGATAAGTGCCTGAACATCGACCAGATCACGGACATCATGAAGAAGAGCCGCAACGCGGACGAGCTTCTGGATGTCTGGAAGGGCTGGCACACCGTTTCGCCGCCGATGAAGAAGGACTTCCAGCGCTTCGTCGAACTCTCGAACAAGGGAGCGAAGGAACTGGGATTTGCCGACACCGGCGCGATGTGGCGCTCGAAGTATGACATGACGCCCGACGAGTTCACCAAGGAACTAGATCGCCTGTGGGGTCAGGTCGAACCTCTGTATAAGTCGCTGCACGCCTACGTTCGCCGCAAGCTGGTGGAAAAATACGGACCCAAGGTGGTTCCGCCCACCGGTCCGATCCCCGCGCATCTGTTAGGCAACATCTGGGCGCAGGATTGGTCGAACGTGTATGACATGGTCGCGCCCACGGGTGCCGATCCTGGCTACGACTTGACGAAGATTCTTGTCGCCAAGAAGACCGACGCCAAGCAGATGGTGAAGTACGGCGAAGGCTTCTTTACCTCTCTGGGCTTCGATCCGCTGCCGGATTCGTTCTGGAAGCGCAGCCTCTTCGTTCGCCCGAAGGATCGCGACGTGGTCTGCCACGCCAGCGCCTGGGACGTCGACAACGACAATGACCTGCGCATCAAGATGTGCATCCAGATCAATGAGGAAGATTTCACCACCATCCATCATGAACTGGGTCACAACTTCTATCAGCGTGCCTACAACAAGCTCCCGCTGATCTTTCGCGATTCGGCCAACGACGGTTTCCACGAAGCGATCGGCGACACGATCGCCCTGTCGATAACGCCCGAGTATCTGGTGAAGCTCGGCTTCATCCAGAAGGCTCCGGATGCCTCCAAGGACATCGGCCTGCTGATGCAGCGCGCCCTCGAAAAGGTGGCGTTCCTGCCCTTCGGTCTGATGATCGACCAGTGGCGCTGGAAGGTCTTCTCGGGCGAAGTGAAGCCCGAAGATTACAACAAGGCTTGGTGGGAACTGCGCCAGAAGTATCAGGGCGTGTCTGCTCCCGAGGATCGCCCCGACGCAATGTTCTTCGATCCGGGCGCTAAGTATCACGTGCCGGCCAACGTGCCGTACACGCGCTACTTCCTGGCCCACATTCTCCAGTTCCAGTTCCACCGTGCGCTATCCGAAGCGGCGGGTTGCCCTGGAACCGGCGCGACGCCGCTGCATCGCTGCTCGATTTACGGCAGCAAGGAAGCGGGCACCAAGCTCAACAAGATGCTGAGCATGGGCCAGAGCAAGCCGTGGCAGGATGCGCTGTTCGAGATCACCGGCAAGAAGGAAATGGACGCCACCGCTATCCGTGATTACTTTGCGCCGCTGCAGGCCTGGCTGGACGAGCAGAACAAAGGTCAGCAGATCGGCTGGTAGTTAATCCTGTGCGAGCGCGGCGGCGAGGGCGCGAATCATCGCTCCTCCGTCGCCGCGACACGCACTAGCGTTCGGGCTCCCTACGCCGCGCCAATCTGCCGCAACAACGCTACGTTGTCGAACATGGACCGGTGTTCCACAAACCGTCCGTCTTTCACCACATTGAATTCGATCCCGGAGAACCGTACGCTGCGTCCAGTGGCCGGAATCCCTTGAAACTCTCCCTGGTGACTACCGGTGAGCATCCAACGGGTACTGACACTGTTTCCCTCGACGATGCAGGATTCGATCACGATCCGAGCATCCGGGAAGCCCCCAGTGAAAGCGGACATGAATCCTGACCACCCATCGTTATTCAGTGGCCCCTCGATGCCCGAAAGATAGGCCTGAAAATCGTCGCTCCGCACGGCCCGTTCCGTCTGCCAATCGCGGTCATTGAATGCCTGAATCCAGCGATAATTCAAACTCCTTGGGTCTGTGTTGGAACTCGCTGACTCCCGGAACCCTTCTGGTTCCTCCGGCAGCGGCCCATGAATCTCGATTCCGAACTGACCGGCCAACGTCATCAGTCTCGCCATGTCGGGCGGCGATGGCGGCTCGCTGATTGGGGCAGCCTGCTCCAGCACGAATCGCTCAAACCCGCCCGGGTTGCACATCAACAACATTCTGACGGGCGCGTCGCCGATCACCTTGAACCCGTGCGCGATGTTCCTGGGTCCATAGACAAACGTTCCGGGCCCCGCCTTCAGCCATTTCCCGCCGCACACGAACGCCACCTCTCCTTCCACCACATAGAAGGATTCGTCCTCCCGTTGATGCGTGTGATAGGGCGACGCGAAGCCTACCGGCATCTCCCAGTGCTCCAGCAGTCCAAATGCACCGCTGGTGGTCTCTGCCGTCGCTCTCATCAAGGTCGGTACCCCCAGAAACCGGAATGCCGCCTCCTCTCGTGTGTTCATGTATGGGCTTTGCTCTGTGCTGGTCATGTTTCCTCTCCCAAGTGTCCTCGTTCTGCCCCCAGGACGTGTAACAAACCGGCGGCGCGTTACACGTAAAATGTGTGTTGATGGATACTGAGCTTAGCGACGCAGAGGTGGCCAGCAGGATTCGGCTCGGAGAGGACCGCGATGCGGAATCCGAACTGTTCCGCCGAATGGCACCGCGCATCCGCCTCTACGGCTTGCGCCACCTGCGGGATGCGCAGGCCGCCGACGACTTGGTGCAACAGGTGCTGATCACGGTTCTTCAAGCCTTGCGGGCCGGCCGCGTCCGTGAAGCCGACAAGCTGACGTCGTTCGTTCTGGGAACCTGTAGAATGACGGTGCTCGACACCCGGCGCAATGCTCGCCGGCAGGGGAGGCTTCTCGATCAATTCGGCGTGGACATGCTGGCGCCGATGCCGCACATCGCGCCCGAATTGGATCGCCAGCAGCTTGCCCACTGTGTCCAACGACTTCGAGAACGCGAACGCGCCGTCGTCGTGATGTCGTTCTACGATGAGCACACAGGAGCCGATATCGCTCGTTCCCTCGGCGTCTCGGAAGCCAACGTACGGGTGATGCGTCACCGCGCAATCCATCAATTGCGCGATTGTATGGGGGCCAACGCATGAGCTGTCAAACCCCGCTGGATATCGCCACCTTGGCGGATTACTGGGCCGGAGCGTTACTCCCTTTTGAAGAGGAACCACTGGAAGAGCATCTGTTCGCTTGCGATTCGTGCGGCGCGATGCTGCGCGAATGTATCGCTCTTGCCGAATCTATACGCGCTTTGACCCGGGAGGGGTCGCTGCTGATGGTCGTCAGTGACACCCTACTGAAACGCTTGGCTGCGGACGGCGCGCGGGTGCGCGAATACGCACCTCCTGCCGGTGGCAGCGTCGCATGCACGGTCACAGCCGACGACGACTTCTTAATCGGCCGCCTGACCGCGGACCTGCGCGGGGCCAATCGGGTCGACCTCTGCATTTGTGATGAAAGCGGCTCGGAACAACTGCGCCTCGCGGATGTCCCATTCCATTCCGAATCCGGCGGCGTTGCGTTCCAGCAATCGATCACGTATGCGAAAGCCGCGCCGTCGGAGACCGTGATCGCCCGTTTAGTAGGCTTCAATGAGGCAGGCGCGGAACGTCTGCTAGGCGAATATACGTTCAACCACACACGCACTCTGCCGGGGCCGGGTACCCGGTAGCTACAGACCAGGGCAGGGCAACCCCGCCCCGGAGTAGGGGAATCACGCCCTGTCGTGGGAAAATGAAAGAACCCATGACTGGATCCCAGATCCGCCAAACATTTCTTGATTATTTTGCTGCCCGCGATCATCGCGTCGTCCGCAGCTCCTCGCTGGTTCCGGCCAATGACCCGACGTTGTTGTTCAACAACGCGGGCATGAATCAGTTCAAGGACGTCTTCCTCGGCCTGGAAACCCGCGACTATTCGCGCGCGACAACATCGCAGAAATGCGTGCGCGCCGGTGGCAAACACAACGATCTCGAGAACGTCGGCTACACCCGCCGCCACCACACATTCTTTGAAATGCTGGGGAACTTCTCCTTCGGCGACTATTTCAAAGCCGAAGCGATCGCCTACGCGTGGGAACTGATCACGAAAGTCTACGGCTTGCCCGAAGACAAACTCTACGTGACCGTGTTCCGCGAAGACGACGAAGCCGAAGAACTCTGGCAAAAAGTTGCGGGCGTGAAGAAGGATCGCATCTTCCGTCTCGACGAGAAGGACAACTTCTGGCAGATGGGCGACACCGGCCCCTGCGGCCCGTGTTCGGAGATTCACTTTGATCTGGGTCCCGAAGGCGCCGAGCCCGGGCGCGAGCACGAACAATTCCCGCTGGATGGCGGCGGCCGCTTTGTCGAAATCTGGAACCTCGTGTTCATGCAGTATGATCGCGACTCGTCGGGAAAGATGACGCCGCTGCCCAAGCCGTCGATCGATACCGGCATGGGCCTGGAACGCATCACGGCGGTGATGCAGGGGAAGCTCACGAATTACGAGACCGACCTGATCCGTCCTATCGTGGACCGCGCGGGCGAGCTGCTGCACAAGACCTACGGTGACGATTCGCGCGCCGATACCGTGCTGCGCATCAATGCCGATCATGCTCGCTCTACGGCCTTCCTGATCAATGACGGCATTGTGCCGTCGAACGAAGGCCGCGGCTACGTGCTGCGCAAGATCATGCGCCGCGCGATGCGCAACGCTCGCATGATCGGGGCCGCGGATCCGTATCTCTACAAACTGACCGGCTTTGTCGCCGAACTGATGCGCGACGCCTACCCGGACATGGTCGACAGCATCCAACGTGTCGCGCGCGTCGTGAAGGATGAAGAGCATCGCTACGCGACCACGTTCCAGGTGGCCGAGAAGTTCTTCCATGACGAAGCGAAGTCCGCTGCGGGTGGCGTTCTGCCCGGCGCGGCTGCGTTCAAGTTGTACGATACATACGGTCTCGCTCTCGACGAGCAGGAAGACATGGCTCGCGATCAGGGCCTCAGCATCGACCGCGAAGGCTTCGAAGCGGAGATGGAGAAGCAGCGCACTCGCGCTCGCGCGTCCTGGAAAGGCGCCGAGAAGGCGCAGGTCAACCCGATTTATCAGGCGTTGCCGAAGACGGAATTCATTGGCCGTGAAACGCTTGAAGGCTTGGCCGAAGTGGTCGCTGTGCTCGATGGCGAAATCGCACTCAATCGCACGCCGTTTTACGCCGAAGCGGGCGGTCAGATCGGCGATACCGGTGTCCTGGTTTCCGAGAAGACTGGCGAGACGCTCGCCGTGGTCGAATCGACCTATGCGGGTGCGCCCGGCAAAACCGTGCATCGCGTGAAAGTGCTGTCGCCGCTCGCCAAGGGAGACACGGTGATCGCGCGCGTCGATCCCGATTCGCGTCACTCCACCATGCGCAATCACACCGGAACGCACCTGCTGCACGCGGCATTGCGTACGGTCCTGGGGCCGCACGTGAAGCAGGCCGGTAGCGTTGTCGAACCGTCGCGCCTTCGTTTCGACTTCGCGCACTACACGGCGATGGACCCGGATGAAATCGCAGAAGTGGAACGCCTGATGAACCAGGAGATCCTCGCGAATCGCGACGTGGTCACTGACGTCATGGGGCTCGACCAAGCTCTCCAGACCGGCGCGATGGCGCTATTCGGCGAGAAGTACGGCGACGAAGTTCGCGTCGTGCAGATCGATCACTTCAGCAAGGAACTCTGTGGCGGTACGCACGTGCAGCGCACGGGCGACATCGGCCTCTGCAAGATCGTCTACGAAGGTTCCATCTCGGCTGGCGTGCGTCGCATCGAAGCGATCACCGGCGCGGGTGCCTTACGCCGCTTCCAGGAAGCGCAAGCTCAGCTGGCTCGCGTCGCGGGTGTGGTCAAGGCCTCTGAACCCGAACTGCTCGACCACATCGAGAAGCTGATGGCCCGCGAACGCCAGCTCGAAGGCGAGTTGCAACAGCTCAAGACCAAGATGGCGCAGGCCCAGGCCGGCGAACTCGACGGTCAGGCTCGCGAAATTAAGGGTGCGAAGGTGCTGGCGACGCGGATTGAAGGTCTCGATCGCAACCAGCTCCGCACGCTCGCCGATTCGCTCCGCAACAAGTGGAAGAGCGCCGTCGTTGTGCTGGCCTCCGTTGAAGGATCGGATGTGTCGATCGTTAGCGGCGTCACGAAAGACCTCACTGCAAAGGTCCACGCCGGCAAGCTCGCGGGTGTGGTCGCGCAAGCCGTCGGTGGCAAGGGTGGGGGACGCCCGGATATGGCCGAAGCCGGTGGCAAGGATCCCTCGGGTCTGGATGCTGCGCTGGCTGCTGTCTACGCCAGCGTCGAGGGCATGCTCTAAGTGGAACAGTGTGACGTAGTCATCGTCGGGGCGGGGCCAACCGGCCTCGCCTGTGGCATCGAACTCAAGCGGCGCGGGCTCCACCCGATCCTGCTGGACAAGGGCTGCGTCGTCAACTCGCTCTACAACTACCCGACGAACATGGTGTTCTTCACCACGCCGGAGCTGCTCGAAATCGGCGACATCCCGATGACGTCTCTGAACGAGAAGCCAGTGCGTGGCGAGGCTCTCAAGTATTACCGGCGCGTCGCGAATCACTACGGCCTTGACGTCCGCCAGTATCAACGCGTCACCAAAGTCTGCGGTGAGGATGGAGCGTTCGTCGCCCACACTACCGATGCCGACGGCGAGCCGCACGAGTTCGCGGCCAAGAAGATCATCTTCGCCACCGGCTACTACGACGTTCCGAATTTGCTCCGCTGTCCCGGCGAAGAGTTGCCAAAGGTTCTGCACTATTACAAAGAAGCGCACCCGTACTACGACCAGGATGTGCTGGTGATCGGCGCGAAGAACTCGGCCGTAATCGCCGCGCTGGAGTTGTGGTGGACCGGCGCTCGCGTCACGATGGTGCACCGGGGCGACGCGATTCACCAGAACGTGAAGTACTGGCTGAAGCCGAACATCGAAAACCGCATCAAGGGCGCCGATATTCCGATGCACTGGCGTTCAAGCGTGCAGGAGATCCGTCCGCATTCGGTGGTGATTGCGACGCCGGATGGCGTCAAAGAAATCAAGAACGACTGGGTCTTCGCGATGACCGGCTATCAGCCCGACACCGTGTTTCTGGAAGCCCACGGCATTCGCTTCGATCCACAAACGAAACGCCCGAAGACCAACCCGGATACGCTCGAAAGCGATCGCCAAGGGATGTATCTCGCGGGCGTAATTGTCGCGGGTATGCACACCCACGAGATCTTCATTGAGAACGGCCGCTTTCACGGCAAACAAATCGCAGACGCGATCGCGACCGCTCTCAAGTAGAACTTCTTACTTTTCGGCCAACAGCTTCGTGACCAGAGCGCGCATCACCGGCTCTTCCACGATCTCGCCCTTCGCGGGACGAGGCTTGGTCTGCGCCTGGATGTTGCCCTTCTTGTCGATCACCACCAGCTGCGGAACGCCGTAGCCGTCCATCACCGACATGCCCAGGAAGCGGAGCACCGGTTCCTTCTTGCTCATGCCGACCGGGAACTTTGCGAACTCATTGAACTTCGCCATATCCGCTTTGTTCGCGGCTTCATTGGCAGTCATCATCTGCTCTTCGTTGAACGCCACGCCGTACACAGCCAGACCCTTGGGCCCCATTTCGGCTTGCAGCTTCGAGAGCCACTGCGCGGTTGCCTGGCAGTGCGGGCACCATGTGAACAGGAACTGCACGATCACCACTTTGCCCTTCTGCGAGGAAAGGAGGGTGTCCTTGCCCGACGGCTCGTGAATCTTAAACTCCGGCGCGGGGCGCGGGACGGGCGCCGCGGCCTGCAGAGTCAGACCCAGCGCGAACAGTAACCCAACGATCAGTTTCATAAGCGTTATTCTACCTCGTTATTTGCCCCGGGACGCGGACGCGGGGATCCCTTCTATACAAAGGACGCTAGTCCCGGAAATCCGTAACGAAAATTCCCCGGTATCGCCCGATCCTTCGATCTCAGCCTCACCCAACCGCCGGATTTCGCTCTTCTTGGATTTCGCCTTCAGCACCTCGCCATATGCCCGGAAGAACGCCTGTGCCGCGGCTGGCGAGTCCCACTCCGATGCGTGCATCAGCAGCGGAGCCTTCGTCTGCTTGTCCTCATACAGCCGGAACGTCGCCCCGCGCCAGTGCCGGGCAATCTGCCGTCCATCGACGCCCTTCACATATTGCCGCAGCATCACCGAATAATCGAACTCGCCCACATCTCCACTCACCAGCAGCTTCATGCGCCCCAGATCGACTCCCGGAATCGCCTTCGGCAACTCCGGATGCGTGGGGATCTGGTTGTCCGCGTAGGCCTCTGGATGCAGAATCTCTTGCGTGCTCAGTGGAGCTTCGCGGAAAACCCGGTCAAACGCGCCCATGCCCAGTTTGCGATAGACGGCATCCTGAAACCGCATGCCTTCGGTGTAGGGGAACGTCAGCGATTCGCGCATGTACAAAGGAGTCTGTGTCAGCACAGGGAACTGCTCCCCTGTTCCGCCCACGGTTGCCAACTGATCCAGCAATGATTGCGGGACCTCCGTTCGACCCGTCGCCTTGCCTACCATGTACGCCCAACTCAGCCAGCTCGCCTGACCCTCGATCACCGACTGCCGCGCCGTGACCGCATCGTCATCCTTCGCTGCCTTCAGATATTTGCGGATCCCGAATTGTTGGTCTGCCAAAGCATGCGCCAGTTCGTGCGCCAGCGCGATGCGCTGCTCCTGCCCATCGGGGGTCGATTCCAGGACGTACAGGCGCTTCTTCTGGAAGTCGTAGAAGGCCGCCGCCTGCTCCTCCATCAGGTTCGCCGACTCTCGAGCCAGTTGGAAGTCCCGCGGCACCAGCCCGAACATCTTCAGCGTCAGCTCCGCCGCGTGGGTTTCTTTGTCTTTCTCCGCCTCGCGGACGCTTTCGTCCAACATCTTGGAGAACTTGTCTTTGGTAAGGATCTCGCTGGGGATCTTCCGCTTCACCTTCCAGCCGGTGATCTTTGACAGCGATGCCAGCATTTCGTCCACTTGGGAGAAGAGCGGGGAAGTCTGCGCAACGGCGGAACCCGCCAGCAAAATCAGGGCGACAAGAAAGCGCATGACCGAGTCCAGCGTAACACGTGCCATTCACGCTACAATAAAAGCTCCCATGGCTGAAAAAGAACTCTACAAATCGGAATACATCGGTAGCGGCACCTTCATCATCACCAAGCCGAAACGCAAGAAAGCGAAGCTGCGCCAGTCGCGCCTCAAGGGCACCGTCAAGGGCGCCCGCAAGTAGACAAGGATCTGAGGGACTCGCCGGTAAGGTGGGGTCCTGGCAGGCAACAACGCGGATTCAACTGCGGGGAAACTTCAGGTAGGGTACAGTCGCGAGAGCGCGTCCCTCGGAGATCCTTAGCGCCGCCACAGTAACGAACAGCCGCCCGGCCATCGGACGGCTGTTTCTGTATCTGCTGTAATCGCGAGAGATATGGTTGCGAAAACTCCGCTACCGAGCCTCGCGCCCCTCCACATAGATCCCCGCCACTCGCCCTGCTGCATCGATCGCAAATCGCACCCGGATCCGAGCCTTCGCGTACAACATCGGCACCACACACATCTGCGGCCCCTGTGACGCGCGGCACACCGGAGCCGCGTCGATCTTCTCAAACAACCCCGCCCCGGCCACCAGATCCTTGATCAACGGATCCCGCAATAAATCCTCACTCAATGCGACTTTCAGATCGTCCGTCAGCCGAGCATGCAGGGCCGCAGAGCGTCCTTCGCCCAACTCCGTCGCCGCAGCGCGTGCGATGGCCGAGGCCTCGGCAGCTTGCGCCAGAGCTTCACCCACCCCCAGCAGGACGAACAACGAAGAACGAAGCAGCATTCTGATCATCACACCCCCTGGGACGCCGGTCCGCGCAGTCCGATTCATTTTAGTGCGCCTTCACCCACGCCGCGAGATCATCCAGGACCTCTGCCGGAATGTGCGACAAGACGTTGTACTCCGCCGGCATCGAGACGCCCGCTCCCGCGAGGAACAGATGATTCAACGCTGGGTACAAGTGGAACTCATTATCCCTGCGCTCGCTCAGCGCGGACTTCCATCGTTCATAATCCACCGTCGTCACCTGATAGTCGCGAGCCCCCTGCAACACCAGAATCGGAGCAGCCAGTTGCCGCGCTGTCAGCAACGGATCATAGTTAGGCAGCCCCTCGCGATAGTGCCGGGGAAGCGAGTTCCACGCCGCCTCAAACCCTGTATCCGAACCGCTCAAGTGCCGGACCTGTTCCATCAGGATCTCGCGCATCGGCCGGTTGTTACCCGCCAGGATCACGATGCCGCGTACCGCCGCATCCCGCGAGGCGATGTGCGGAGCCAGATACCCTCCCAGGCTGTGCCCCAACACAAACACGCGCTTCGGGTCGACGCCGTCCCGTGCCTGAGCCAGCTTCACCGCCGCCAGTGCATCGTCGATCACTTCCTCATCGAAGTTCGCCGCAGGAGCGCTGCTCGATACATGCGTCCGCTTGTCGTAACGCAACGTCGCCACCCCGCGCGCGGCTAAGCCCTCCGCTAGATCGCGAAACGGCTTGTTCGGCCCGATCGTTTCATCCGCATCGTTGGGTCCCGATCCGTGTACTAGCACAAACAATGGATGCGGCCCCGTCGTCTGCGGAAGAGTGAGATATGCGGGCAGGGAAATGGCACCTGCGGAAACATGCAGCGTTGCCGGAGCCGTCTCCCGCAGCTCGCGACCCAGCAACCGAAGGCCGCCTACGCGATTCTCCGCATCTAGCGCCACCAACACTCGCACCCGAGCACCCTCGAACCGCACCGTTACATCGCACGCATCGAAACCCTGCGCCGCCTGACACCGCGACTCGCCCTCGACCGCCTCGAAACCACCCGCCCCGGCGAATAACTGTTGCGCGAGCAACGTGCGCACCATCGCCTCCGGCAATGCCGCCCTCATCTGTGGCGTGAAGCGCGCATACACCTCGGCGTACTTGCCCGTAGCCAACTCCCCGGCCACCACGCTCGCGACTGCTGCGGGACTCTGGGCCCACAGCGGAGCCAATACGAAGATGCCGAGCCACAGAGTTTGTAACATATCCCTTTATAGAAACAGAAAGGCCGGACGCTTTCGCATCCGGCCTTCGACCCTTTGAAGCTACTTCCGAACTAGTCTCCGAACGAGCCGACTTCCTTGTCCGCGTCCTTCTTCGGAGCCGGAGCAATCGCATCCAGCGAAACGAAGTTGTCCTGCGGCTTTTCGCCGAGCACGTGCTGCTTGTAGAGCTTCATCATCTGCTCGTCCTTCAGCTTCTGGTCACGCGCACGCTTCTTTTCTTCACGAGCCGTCTTGGCGATGCCCGCGTCGTCCAGATCGTGCTGGCGGCCCTTGTTCACGTCTTCCATGTTCAGCACCAGGCGATGTTCCTTGCTGGGCAGGTTGACGTTCTTGCCACCGGCGATGATTTCATGACGGCCGTTTTCTTCGTACCACTTGGTCAGCGTGGCGGTCATGTGCATCTTTTCCACGATATTGCGCCAGCCCACACCGGTGTTATACGCGCAGAAGCTGATTTCGCCTTCCTGCGTGGCGTAGGGGATGATGCACTGTTCGGTACGGCGGAAGTCGTAGTTGAACAGATCCTGGAACCACATGCCGGCGACGAAGAGGAAGTTCCAGCGGTCAGCGCGGCGCTTTTCGATGTCGGCCATCGTACGATCGCCGGTCACCTTGCCGTACTTCTTGCCCGTCATGCCGAAGCACTTGTCGAACTTGGCGATCAGGTCGGAAATGCGGAAGTGCGTGGGAGCCGCATACGAGTTGTAGTTGCGGAGCAGGGCGAGGGACACAGCGAACACGCTGGCCTTCTTGCTGCGCGCCATGTCATTTATGTGCGCGACGTCCTTCGCCAACTGATCGGCGTTCAGGAACGCGGTCACCGGAACGTATTCCTTGGTTTCCTTGTCGCACATCACGGCCATGCCGATACCGCAGTTCGGGTGGCAGCCGCAGGACAGCTGGCCCCAATCCGCGTTCGGTCCGTGGACCAGATCGGCGAAGTCGGAGAAGGTGCTCATGAAGCTGATCGGGAACCAATCGCGGGTCGGTTCGCCGAGGCCGGTCATGTTCTTCACGTCATGCGCCAGATGGGACAGCGTGTAGCGCTGGGCGGCGCGGCGTTCCGGGGTCACTTCTTCGTCGCGGCCGGTGAAGGACACGGGCTGGAAGCTCAAGAACGGGATCTTCTTGGGGTTGTCGAGCGCGAAGCGCACCACCGCGCCCACCTGCTCATTGTTCACGCCGTTGATCAGCGTGATCACCGGGACGATGTCGACACCGGCCGAGTGCAGGTTCTCAATCGCGCGGAGCTTCACGTCGAACAAGTTGCCGATCGCGCGGTGCGAGTTGGCTTCGTTGCCGATGCCGTCAAACTGCAGATACGCGTAGCGCAGACCCGCTTCGGCGGCCTGCTTGGCGAATTCCGGACGCTTGGCGAATTCGATACCGTTGGTCGCAGCCTGTACCGACTGGTAGCCGATCTTGCGGCAATAGCGCACGGCGTCCAGGAAGTACGGCGACAGGGTGGGCTCGCCACCGGAGAACTGCACCGACAGCTGGCGGCGCGGCTTGATTTCGAGCGCGTTGTCCAGCAGGGCCTTGATTTCTTCCCACGTCAGTTCGTGCACGAAGCCGACCTGGTTGGCGTCCATGAAGCACGGATCGCACATCATGTTGCAGCGGTTCGTCAGATCGATCGTCAGAACCGAGCCGCGGCCATGGGTCACGGTCGAGGAACCGTGGTTGTGGAGCTTTTCGTCGTTGTGAGCCTTGATGTCACGGCCCGGGAAGACGTCTTCGAGGTGCTTGGAGAACGCCGGATCGATCGACATCAAGTCTTCAAACTTGCCGTGGATCGGGCATTCCTTCACCATCAGGATCTTGCCGTCGCGCTCGATGATCTGCGCCTTGATTTCGCCGGCCTTCTCGTTCTTCAGGATCTCCACCGGCAGTTCGCCGTTGATGATCTTGTTGCGGATCTCCGGAACGCACTTCGGACAGAGCGAATCCGTCTCGCGGGGCCAGCCGAGCTTCGGCTTCTGCTTTTCCCAGCTCTTGAGGAGCGGCTTGTCCGACCACTTCGGCGTGAAGGAAGGCGTGGGCGCCTTCATCGAATTGACAGCGTCATAAACGTGCCAAGCGGCGTTCGCGGCGAGGGAAACTACTTTTTCAACATGCTTGATCGGCTTCAAGATTCGATCTCCAATGGGTGGAATAAACTGAAAGTACAGTATAGGACCCATAGTTTTGAAGCCCTACGGGAATGAATCGAACGGCGCTATCGTGCAGCGAATGGGCGTGAAGCAGGGTTGAATGGTGATGCTTGTAAGTATCTTGTTTTCAATTACTTTACTTTGAAGTCGGGGTGCCGGGAGGCGGAGGAGGCGTGGGCTGGAGAGCGACGGCCTCGGTGGCCGAGAGACGCCAGCCGGGCTCCTACTTACGCTCCTGCTGCACGGTCACCACGGTTCCGGCTACGGAAAGCCGTCCGATTCGTGCGGGTCCGTGGGTATTGGGCTGTACCCGGACGGCCAAGCTGTCGGGTTTGGAGGGGAGCAGGGACATCCAGGAAGCGTCGGAACTGGCGGCCCACCGGCAGCCCGTGGCGGTGGTGACGGAAATCTCGATTCGGCCACCGGAGAACTTGGTGGCCAGTTGCTTCGGATCCACGGCGTAGGAACAGCCCGGGTCGCCGGTTACGGTGAACCCGTCGGGCAGGGTAATGACGCGACCGTCCGGGGCCGTTATCACCACGTCGCGCGGTCCTACAGGCACGCCCGCCAGGTTGAATTGGGCGGCGACCGAGGAATTGTCCGCGTTATTCGAAGCGCCGGAGCTTTCGATATCCGGCATCCCGTTCTTAACCAGTTTCAGGCTGGCCCCCTGCAACAAGCCGGGCGCGGGGGCGAGCGGGGCTGTGCTGATGGTGACTTTTGCCGGGCCCAGGTTCATGGCCGAACTGGGCTGTACATCGAGGCAGGGGAGATTGAGACAGGGCACCAGTTTGGTTCCGTCGAGGAAGCGAGGCTCCGGAAGCGAATCGTTGGGACGTCCGGCATCGGGTGTGGAATAGAAGGGGGCTAGTTGCACGACTGCCTTCAACTGCGTGCCGGCGGGAGCGTTGGAAAGCGTGAACGGAATTTGGGCCTGTTCGAGCATGAATACGTAGGCGAACAAGACTTCGTAGACCGCCATATGATCCTGTGCATTCAGGAATCCGCTGCGCGGGGTGTAGGGCCCAGCGCCGTTCGCATCCGTGGTGGTGAGTGCCAACAGGCCGGTGGTAATGGCCGGGTTCGAGCGAGACTTGAGCTGGATTCTGGGCGGAACCTCCACCACGGCGCCGGGCGGAATGTTGGTAAAGTTCACGGCGATGCGGGAGCCGGCCTGGGCTACGCCGCTGCGGTCGATGCGCGTATTTGTGCCGGCGAAGGCCAGAGACGCCAATGGCCCGCCGAGGCTCGCCGGAGTCGAGCCGAAGCCGAAGGGTGGGTTTGGTGCTTTGGGGCCGTTGGGAGAGAGGTTCTGCCACTGGAAGCCGGACTCGCTGAAATATTGTGCCCAGGGCACGTTCTGGGCGACGTCGGCAGGATAGTTGGCATTGCCGTTATAGGTAAGGGTGGAACTTCCGTTGCCGGGAGTTCCGAGATTGTCGCCGACATTGAACGAGTAGTTGCGCGGAAGGAGTCCAGACTCCAGGTTCTCCTGGACCAGGATCGGGGATGTGACGGCCACTTCGGCCGGTGCGGAGGCCAGCGCATTCGAGATGACGGCGACGATATCGCCGTATGGGCTGGTGAGGGCGAAATTCATGGGGATCAAACTGGTAATCGTCGGTGTCACTCGGACGGTCGCCGTGGGAAATGGCTGGGCCAAGGTAATTCCCGCGGCGCTGACGCGGAGATTGGTGAAGTCCAGCATTCGGATCTGGTTGTCACCGGGCGGATCGAAGGGAATGTTGCTGAACTGCAATTCCGGTGAATTGGAGCTCAGCGAGGTGTACCGGCCCTGAAATACGTTTGGGCGGCCGCAACCGAAGGTGTTCGCGGCGGGCACCCCTGCCGTTCCGTTACAAATACCCGCGCCGTAGCCGTTCGGTGTGCCGTCGTAAGTTTGCGTTGGAACACCGGTGGAACGAATGGAGCACACGCCCGCGCCGTTGGCACCGTTATCGGGTGCTCCGCTATTTCCGCAATTGAGCAGGGGGCGCGTGGGATTTACTGGCGAATTCGGGTCATCGATGATCAGCAAGGCTTCGCTAAAGCTTGCATTGGTTGGGTTGCTGGTCAGCTTGGCGAATCCTGCAGGCTGGCCCTCGAACGTGGCGGCCTTAACGCCCAATGTGATGGTAATTGTGGGAACTGCTTGGCCTGCCGGGGTGGGCGTTCCTCCGGTGCACGCCATGCGGAAATCAGCCGTGAAATCCGTGAGCGCTCCAGCGCGCATGACCGCGGCAACACCGCTGGCCTCTGTGCAAGCAAGGGGTTGGGTCTGGGCGGCGGCGGGGATCCCGAACAAGAGTGCTATCAGGACCGAATCACGCAAGTTCATGAGGACTCCGATTCGGAAAAGTTTGTTCCCAAGCTAACACGACCTCCGACAGTTTAAGTGTATCTTTTGATCGGTTTGACGGCATGGTTCTCTCAGTACGTCGCGGCTATTGTGTGCCCCCATGGCCGCACTCTTGGGAACTCGCCACGCGGCTTCGGGTGGCCAGCCTTGACGCGCCGGTTGCCGAAGACCTACTCTGAACAAGACAGTTTACGCGTTGGAATGTTCGGGAAGACGGTGAAAGTCCGTCGCTGCCCCGCAACTGTAACCGGCAAGTAGTCAGGCCGGGCGATCACTGCGAAAGTGGGAAGATCGTCCATTCAGGCCCAGCCGGAAGTCAGGAGACCGGTTCCTTCGTTAGTAGTGAAGCCACGTTTCGAAGGGGAACGTCTCATGTTTGCACGCCTTTTCTTTGCCATCGCCTGCGCGCTTTTGTCGCCGGGCCTCTTCGCTCAAACCTCCACGGACCGCTTTCTTCCACAGCGCATCGTTTCGACCGCGCCTTCGATCACCGAACTGCTCTACGCACTCGGACTCGGTGACAACATCGTCGGTGTCGACCGCTTCAGTCGCTATCCGGCGGAGGCCTCGCGCAAGCCGCAGATCGGGGATTATGCGGCTCCGAACCTGGAAGTGATCGCGCGGATGAAGCCGACGCTGGTCATCATCCCGACGAACCCGGTGCAACTCCGGCAGCGTCTTGAAGCTCTGCATTTGCGCGTGTTGGAACTGGATCAGGAGGGCATCCCGGCGCTGTACCGTTCCTTCCGGCAAGTCGGGGAAGCCACCGGCACTACAGCCAAGGCCGACAAGTTGGCGGACTCGATTCGCAAGCAGCTCGCCGCGATCAAGGCGAAGTCGGCGGGGATGAAGCCCATCCGCATGATGTTCGTGGTGGGACGCATGCCGGGCAGCCTGGACGGCCTGATGGTGGCGGGTGAGGCCTCGTATTTGAACGAGATCATCGACATCGCTGGCGGCGTGAATGTGTTCAAAGACGCGCGCGCGGCCTACCCGAAGGTTTCGCTCGAAGAAGTACTGGCGCGGAATCCGGACGTGATCATCGACATGGGCGAGATGGCCGACACGATCGGCGTGACCGATGTCCAGAAGCGCAATGTGGCGAGCCTGTGGAATCGCATGTCATCGCTGGGTGCGGTGCGGGCGCATCGTGTACACGCGGTCGCTTCCGACATTTTCGTCGTGCCCGGCCCCCGCGTCGTGGACGCTGCCAATGCGTTCTTTGCCCTGTTTCATCCGGAGGCAAAATGAGCTTCCTCGCCTCACATCTCAGTTTTTCCTACGGTCTGCGCGACGCCTCGTTTGAGCTGCCACAGAAGGGCCTGATCACTCTGGCCGGGCCCAACGGAGCGGGGAAGTCCACGCTGCTCGGGATCCTCGCCGGCTTGCGCGCACCCTATAAAGGATCGTTGAAGTACGCCGGCCGCGAACTGCGCAATTGTCCGCGCGCGGAGTTCGCCTCAAACGTCGCCTATGTCCCGCAGTCGGTACGCATTGAGTTTCCGTTCACGGCCGGCGAAGTTGTCTTGATGGGACGCACGCCCCGCACGGGCGGCTGGTTTGAATCCGAGCACGATCGCACGGCGGCCGATCAGGCCATGTCGATCACCGATTGTCTGGCGCTCAAGGAACGTGACTTCCGCGCCCTTTCCGGCGGCGAGCGGCAGCGTGTGGTGCTGGCCGCGGCGTTGGCACAGGAGCCCAAAGTGTTGCTGCTGGATGAGCCTGCCACGCACTTGGATCTGAAGCATCAGCTGGCGCTCTATCGTTTGCTGGCGCGCTTGGGCAAGACAATGTTGGTGGTCGCCGTCACGCATGATCTGAATCTGGCGCTCCAGTTCTCCGATCGCGTGATGATGATGGAAGATGGGCAGATTGCAGGGGACGGCGTTCCGGCCGAGGTGCTGAACCCCACGTCGATCGAAGCCGTGTTCGGCGTGCGAGCGGTCTTCCAATTGACGCCGCAAGGCCGTGCGTGGATGGTCTATGAAGGGTAGCGTCGCGATCTCGGCGCTGATCGTGATTGTTGTCGCCGTCGTTGCTCCACTGGTGGGCAGCACGCATATCGACCTTGCCAACGCCTTCGCCGGAGTCTCGCCGGATCACGAGATCTTCTTTTACGCCCGCTTGCCGCGCGTGCTGCTGGCTTTGCTGGGCGGCGCGGCCTTGTCGATCACCGGCGTGCTGTTTCAGTGCATGCTGCGCGATCCTCTGGCCGAACCCTACACATTGGGCGTCTCAAGCGGTGCCTCCGTGGGTGCGGTGCTCGCGATTTGCCTCGGGTTCAGCGCAACTGGATTTGCTTCGTTGATCGGTGCCGCGGTGGTGCTGGCCATTGTCGTCACGATGTCGGTCGATGGTCGCCGCATGTCATCCTTTACGCTGTTACTCACCGGCGTGACGATGAACAGCATCGCCTTCGCGATCATCCTGTTCCTTCACAGCATCGCGTCCTTCGCACAATCCTTCGCGATCTCCCGCTGGCTGATGGGTGGCCTGGACGCTGTGCCGTATTCGACCCTCGCCTGGCTCGCCGTGATCGTGTTGCCCGTCATGGCGATCGTCACGCTGCGCGCGCCCCAGTGGAACCTGCTCGCGGTCGGCGAAGAATGGGCGGCCTCGCGCGGTGTATCAACCGCTGCGTTGACCACCTTCGGCTACATTGCGGGCTCCGTGCTCACGGGCCTGGTGACTGCGCTCACTGGCCCCATCGGCTTCGTCGGCCTGATCGTGCCGCATGCGCTGCGACTCAAGTTCGGCGCCGATCATCGCACGCTGATGCCGTGTTCCATCCTCCTGGGTGCGGCGTTCCTTGCTGTGTGTGATACGCTCTCTCGAACCATGCTTCCGCCGACCGACATTCCCGTGGGTGTGCTGACTGCCATGGGGGGCGGTCCGTTCTTCCTGTGGCTGTTGCGGTCCAAGCGGAGAAGCTTGTGGGCCTAGCGACGCACGCAGCCCTGGCGTTCAGCTACTTGCTGGCGATGGGCTGGATGTTCACCGCGCCGGAGCAGCATCATCGCTGGCAATTTGTAGCAGCTTCATTGGTTTTGGCGCGTCTCGGCGGCACCGTGCTCACGTGGATCGCCAGGCCGGCCGCGGAGGAACCGTCGCCTCAGCTAACCACCACCCAGGCGTTGCTCGAACTGGTGCTCGGCGCGCTGGTGATCTCGACCACAGGAGCACACGCGCTCTTGCTCGGGGCAGCCTTAATCCTCATGGTACGCAGCGCGATGCGCTACTCCTATCAGACCTGGGGCGGCATTCAGAAACTGAGCCTGGCGTGGGTGCGCTGGGTGCTCGCGATCGCCGTGCCGCTTATCGCACGCCTGCCAGAATCGTCCCTGTCGTCCGGCGGACGTTGAGCCGCGCGACTTCGACGGAGCGCTGCGCTTCGTAGTAGCGGATCCACTCCTCCTGCTCCTTGGCGCGTGCCGCTTCCACCTGCGCCATGGTTGCGCGGCCTTCGTCGCTCTGCGTCATGGCGACACTGAGGTCTTCGCGCGCCAGATCGAGAGATGCGCGGCGCAGTGTCCGGGTGCGCTCCGCACGCTGCACGTCGCGATACGCCTGATCGATGTCGGCGGAAATCCGTGTCTTCGTCCGCGTGATTTCCAGTTGCAGCTTCTCGATATCGATCTCGGCCTGTGTCTTGCCAGCCTGCGCCGCTTTCCCCGTAAAGATCGGGATCTCGATGGAGGCGCCCAGCTGAAAGTTGTTGCGCTGGAAACGCGGATAGAAGACGTCGAAATTATTGAAGCGCGACAGCAGCGCATACTGCGAAACCAGGTTGACCTTGGGCAGTCTGGACGCAGCAAAACTCTTGATCTCCAGTTGCTTCGCCTTCAAGTTCGATTCCAACTTGCGCAGTTCCAGGCTGTCCGCGATCGCCTTCGCGGACGCTTGTTCCTGCGTCTCTGTCAGTACGACCTGATCGCGTTCTTCGAGAGCCGGTTTCACGCGATCGCCCGCCGGGTAGCCCAGCAACTGCGCCAGCGCCATCTCTGTGTTCGCTCCGAAGTAACCGAACTCTTCCGCTGCGTTCTGTGCCGTCAAAGCGTTCAGATTCGCGCGCTGCGATTCCACTTTCAACTCGCGGCCATCAGCGACGCGAACATCGGTGAACTGCTTCACCTGCAGCAGGCTCTTGTACTGCAACTCTGCCGCAGCAGCACTGCGAACCGCATGCTCCGCATCGAGGAACGCGTTGGTCACGCGATACGCGATTTCCTGCTGACGGAGTGGGATGTCGATGGCCGTTCCGTTGGAAGCCTCACGTGCCTGTTCTACGCGATAAGACTGCGGCTTATCGAAGATCGCCATCTGTCCGCGAGCCTGTACGATGGCCGGCGCGTTGCCGTCGATGCTGGAAGGGAAGCCGTAGGTCCAGGCGAGCCCGCTGCCCGCGCCAACCTTCAACGCGAAGGGGTCACGCGTCTGTTCGATCTGCGCTTTGGATCGCTGCACCTCGAGCCGTGCCAGCAGGACGTCGGGATTCTGTTGCAGCGCTCGATCGAGCGCCTGTGCCAAGGTGAGCGTGTGAACTTCGGCGAACGCGCACGTGGCGCAAAGCAACAAGAGGGCCGGGAGCTTCATAAGCCCCAGCTTAACAGGCGTTAGTTCTTCTCAACCATCCGGCGGACGCGCTCGAGTTCGGCTTTGAGCTTACGTTCGCGCAGGGCGAGCGAGAGAGCGTAGCCGGCGACACAGAGCCACACAATGAGCAGGCCGAAGAAGGTGTATTGAAACTCGCGGGGATCCATTGTTTTTTCTTGGGAGTGGGTTTAGTGGTTGTGGGCCATGCGGCGCAGGGAGTCGATTTCGGTGGCGAACTGAGCTTGGCGCATGCGTACCGAAGCCAGAATCACCGCCAGGCACAGCATCGCCAGGAAATTCCAGTACATGGGCGCTTCGAGGCCCGGACCCATGCCGCCGCCTTCGCGGAAGCCGAGCACCGGAGACGGGTGCTGCGTGCGATACCAGGCGATCGACTGATAGACGAACGCCACGCCCGCCATCCCGAAGATGGACATGACGGCGCTCAGACGGGCACGTTGTGTCGGTTCCGTGATGGCCTGACGCAGCATGACGTAGCCGTAGTACATCAGCACGCAGACCAACATGGAGGTGAGTCGCGCATCCCAAGTCCACCAGATGCCCCACGCATAACGAGCCCAGATCATGCCGCTGAGCAGGTTTGCGGTCGCGAACACCAGCGCCACTTCCGTGACGCCTCCAGCGAATGCGTCGTACTTGAGCTTGCTGGTGCCAAGGTAGATCAGGCTGGCGACCATCGCCGCAAAGAAACCGGTGAAGGCCGTGAAGGCGGCCGGAACATGCAGGTAGATGATCTTGTACGCACCCACATTCTGCACCTGTTGAGGCAGGCCGTAGACGGTATTCATGTTCCACACGAGGATCCCCGTGAACACGGCCGCCATCAGAAAGAGGATGTTTTGTCTCATGCTTTACCCGACACGCTACCCGACCAAGACATCATCTATGAATACCACAGCCAAACCGGTGAACACGATGTCGAACGCCACTAGAACACGCAGCCAAACCATGTTCGTGGCGATGGGAACATCGGTCAGCATGCCCGTCGTCAGGACCATGGCCGACATCAGCACCGGGATCAGCAACGGGTAGATCAGAACCGGCAGCATCAGCTCCCGCATCGTCAGATTTACCGTCAGTGCGCTGAATGTTGTGCCGATCACCGTCATGCCCCAGGTTGCTAACAATGAGACGAGCAACAGCAGCGGAAGCTTCCCGGAAAGTCGCACATCGTAGAGCACCGCGAAGACGCCGAGCGACAGGAGTTCCACCACCAGCAGCAGGCCGTAGTTCGCCAGAGCCTTACCTAGAAACACCGCGCTGGGCGGGGCGGGGGACGAAATCAGCGCGTCCAGACAATCGTTCTGCAGTTCGCGCGCGAAGCTGCGGTTCAGCACCAGCGCGCCTGCGAACGAGTAGGCCAGCCACAACAGCCCGCCCAGGAATGCCTCAAAGCCTTCCGCTTGATCGAAGGCGAAGCTGAACAGAATCAGGATGACGACCGAAAACGCTACCGATGAGTTGAGCGCTTCTTTCGTGCGGATCTCGGAACGAAGGTCCTTGCCGGCGATAGTGAGGATCTGGCGAAGGTACATCATTGTTCCCCGTAGGTCCTATACAGCCAGCCTGTGTCATGCAACATTTCGGATTGGCGTTCTCCGTCGTAGGCAACCTGCCCACGCTGGATGAAGGTGACGTGCGTGGAAAGCTCCATCGCTTCGCGAATCTGGTGCGTCGACATCACGATAGTGCGTCCGCGATCGCGCATCTCCTGCAGCATTCCCTGCAACACGGCGATCGCTTTATCGTCGAGCGAAGTGAACGGTTCGTCCAGCAGTAGCAGTTCCGGCTCGTGCAGAAACGCGCGACCAATCGCGAGCCGCTGACGCATGCCTCGGGAGAATTCACGAGCCAGGCCATCGCGCACCCGGCCTAAGCCCACGCGCTCCAGCATCGCATCGGCGCGCTTCGATGCGTCCGGGAGGCCGTAGAGCGTGCCGAACATGGTGAGATTTTCGTGCGCGGAGAGTTCGTCGTAGACCGAGATGCTGTGCCCCAGCACGCCAATCTTGCGCCGCGTTTCGGCGTTGCGCGCGGCTACGCCGTGCACTTTGACCGAGCCCTCAGAGGGATTCGAGAGTCCCGCCAGGATCCGTAGTAATGTCGTCTTGCCAGCGCCATTGCGGCCTAGCAGCGCGACCACCGATCCGGGTGCTACCTGGAAGCTGACGTTGCGAAGAGCAGGGAAGTCGCCGAAGTATTTGTAGACGCCCTCGACGAGGAGCGCCGGCGTCATACCTGGACCTTCACTCCGCTCATGCCGCCTTGCCCTTACGGAACAGGAGGGTGCCGCCGAGTGCGAGGATGCCGAAGCCCAGGCTCAATACCCAAGCCATCTGCTGATTCACACGAGCCTGCGTTTCTTCGCAGCACTTGGGCGCGCCGCTTTCTTCGGGTGAGGCAGTGGATGCTTCGGCTCCACGGATGGAGCCCACGCCCAGGATGTTCGCGGTGAAGCTCTTGCCGGCGAACGTGTAAACACGTGCTTGCGTCTGCGGTTCCTGGCCCAGATCGGTGATGCCGTCGCCGGAGAGCGTGACGGTGCTCGGCGTGACAATCTTGGTGGCCGGTTCAGTGATAAAGACCTTGCCCGAATACGTCGCTGCCGCGGGCAGCATGTAGTCGAGGTCGAAGCGTGTCTCGCCTGGCTTCAGCGGATAGTTGATCTTATACTCGCCCTTGGCCTTGCCCTTTTCGACGGGGCGGCGGATCGGCACGCCCACGGAATCGATGGTCACCTGCAGACCGTCAGGCACGCCATCGGGAAGATACAGGCGAATGCTGCCGTTGGCCGTGTCCTGATACGTGGTGTTCGATTCGTTCTTGGTGAAGAACGTCTCGCTTACGTGCAACTGCGCCGCGCTCGGTTCCAGCAGAATGAGGTGCTGTGTCGACATGTTGGCGGGTGAAGTTGTAGTGGACTGATAGACGTTTACGCGCAGACCTGTCGTCGGGGTTCCCGGCGGGATCGCCTGCGTATACGTCACGCCTGCGTAGCTGCTCTGCAGTAGCGCCGGACCCGGAGGAATGTCTTTATCGATGGTGAAGGTGCCATCGGCGCCGGAGGTCGCCTGACCCAGCTGTTGCATGCCCTGTTGGCCGGGCTGAACCAGGTTGATGGACACGCCAGATTGCGGTTTGCCGGTGGTGTTGTTCACCACCAGGCCTTGCACGGCGGCCAGGGCGGGGAGTGCTGCTAGAAGGAATCCAAGGACCGCTCTCATAACACCATCGCCTTTCCACATTCGCCGCAGAACTTCATGGGGGCGGAGAAGCGAGCGCCACAGTTAGGACAGTCCGTACCCAAATCGGTGACCGGAGCGGGCGTTGCGTTCATTTCGGGTTTCGCTGCGACCTTGGTGGGCTTGACTCCATTCAGACGATCCATCTCCCCCAGCACACCGGCCAGCTCACGCTGCAGCCCGGTCTTGGTGGTCTGATAGTCCGCATCCGACAACTTGCCGACGCGATACTCGAATTGAAGGTCACGCAGATTCTCGTAGATTGCCGCGCGCCGTTCTTCCAGGTGACGAACGGGCGACACGGGTTCCACGTGCGGAATATCACTGGTCCGCACCAGGAACGTAAAAGCGACTGTCAGCGCGATCAGCGCGACAGCGGAGGCTAGCAGCAGCATTTAGTCGAGTTTTTCCAGATCCTTCTCGATCTGGTCATGATACCGCGCCAGTTCGGAATCGTTGGCCGGAGCCACGGCCGGGGCGGTCTTGACGCCCTTGAAATAACGGATCGCCAGTAGCACGCCCAGCAGGCCGATGCCCAGCGCGATGTACGGACCGGTGAAGCCGAAGATGCCCGGAGGTACCACCAGCACCTGCTGGCCCTGTTCCTTCACGTACTGATCGAGCACCTGCTTTTCCGTCATGCCGGCCTTCAGCATGTTGGCGATCTTGATCTTGTTGTCCTTACAGACAGGGCACACACCGCTGGGCGGCATGATGCAGGCCATGTTTAGATGACAACCGCAATTGCAGTTGAGCTTGCCGGCAATGCCGACCACAGCGGGCGATTCGTACTCACTGGCCGACTGCGCGACGCACAGGGCAGCCGCCAGCACGATCAGCGCGCTAGCTTTGAACTTTCTCAGGCTTGCCAATTCCAACCACCTCCATGCGCGGAAACACGAGCTTCTTCTTATCCGGAACCAGGCACACAAACGTGCCGAACAGCACCACGATAAAGCCGATCCAGATCCAGGTCACCAGCGGGAACACGTAGGTCTGCATGACGTACGAATTGCCCGCGCCGGTGCCCGCAAAATTAATGTAGACGTCTTCGTTCAGCCGGCGGCGCAGCGCCACGTCCGTGGTCGGCGTCTGCGACGCGATGAAGAAGCGGCGTTCCGGCTTCACTGTATCCAGATGGGAGCCGTTCTTCGAAAGGTCGATGACGACGCGATCCCAACGATACTGGTCGTTCTCGCCTTCTTCGTAACCAATGACTTTGATGTTGTACGGACCCAGGTCCGTCGACTGGCCCTGCGCGAGTTCCACCGTCTTGTCGATGTTGAACGCCGCACCGGTGAAGCCAATGAACATGATCACGATGCCGACGTGCACCAGGTAACCGCCGTAACGGCGCGTGTTGCGGTGCGTCAGTTCAATCATGGCCATCGGCAGGAATTGACCGCTTTTGGCTGCAATCTGGCGGGAGCCTTTCCAGAACTCCAGCGCGACCGTGGTCATCACGAAGGCACACAGCATGAACGACATGAGTGCGTAGACATGACGCATGCCGGTGGCCATCAGAATCAGGGCCGTCGCTACGCCCACGATGGTGGGCCAGCGGAACGCCTTCTTCAAGCTTTCAAACGAACTGCGCCGCCACGCAATCAGCGGACCGACACCGGTCAGTAGCAGCAGGAATAACGCGATCGGTATGTTGACTCGATCGAAGAACGGTTTGTCGACACTGATCTTCTCGCCCATCGTGTACTCGGTGATGACGGGGAACAGCGTGCCCCACAGCACGGAGAAGCAACTGGCCAGCAGGATCAGGTTGTTGAACATGAAGCTGGATTCGCGCGAGAGCACGCTCTCCAGCTGCGATTCGCTCTTGAGGAACTCCAGCCGATTCAGCAGCAGGTAGACAGTCAATGAGATGCCGATGGCGAGGAACGTCACGAAGTACTTGCCGATCGGGCTCTCCGCAAACGCATGGACCGATTGCACCACGCCGCTGCGTGTCAGGAAGGTGCCGAAGATGCACAGGAAGAAGGTGCTCGATACCAGCACCATGTTCCACACCTTCATCATGCCCTTCTTTTCCTGCATCATGACCGAGTGCAGGAACGCCGTCGCGGTGATCCACGGCAGCAGCGAAGCATTTTCCACCGGATCCCAGGCCCAGTAACCACCCCAGCCCAAAACTGCATACGCCCACGCCGAGCCCAGCACGATGCCTGTCGATTGGAACAGCCACGTCACCAACGTCCAACGGCGCGTGGTCTTGATCCACTCTTCGCCCGGCTGCTTGGTGATCAGCGAACCCATGGCAAACGCGAACGGGACGGCGAACCCCACGTAGCCGAGGTACAGCATCGGCGGATGGATGACCATCGTCCAGTATTGGAGCAGCGGATTCAGGCCTTGACCATCGCCCAGATCGATGACGCCTTTGCCGGCCATCAGCAGTTTGAAGGGGCTGACGACGAAGGCGTTCAGGATCAGGAAGAAGGTCTGCGTGAACATCAGCACCGCGATGACGTAGGGCATCATCTCGCGGAACTTCCGGCGATTTTGGAAGGTCACGACTGCGGAGTAGGTCGCCAGCAGCCAGCTCCAGAAGAGCAGGGAACCCGCTTGGCCGCCCCACCAGGCCGCAAACTTGTATTGCACCGGCATGGTCTTGTTGCTGGTTTCCCAGACATAGGCCAGCCGGTAATCGCCCTGAATAATGGAATAAACCAGTACAACCGCGGCGATGGTCACCAGCGCCCACACCGTGTACACAGCGCGTTGTGCGCTTTGGATCAGGAAGGGACGGCCAGCCAGCTTGCCGGCCACCGAACCCACCATTGCGTAAATCGCAAAGCAGAACGCGAGAAGGATCGCGAGCGCGCCTAGATTTTCCATAGTTGTCCTTACCCGATGCTCTTAAACCCGCCGTTGTGCGCGGGAAAAAATCGTCTTAACCGCGCGTGACAGAACCGGTCGGCTTGGCTTCATACTTCGAAGCACACTTGGCCTGCACCTTGGTGGCATGAAACACGCCATCGGAGGCCAGCTTACCGTCGGCGACGGCTTGAGAACCGTCCTTGAATGTATCGGGGAGCGGATCGGAACCCGCGTAAACCACATTCAGCGTAAGGTTGTTCTGAATCAGCGTAAAGTGAACCTTGTTGCCCTCGCGGACAATGGAGTTCGCTTTGATGTCGCCACCGACGCGCAGACGCTTGTCCACGCTGTCGTTGCCCATCTTCTGAATCTCGGCGATCTCTTTGTAGTAGGTCGCGGTCTGCTCGACGCCGCCGGCGGCCAACCAGCCCAGCGTACCCAGAATCACAGCAGCCAGAAGTCCGAACTTCAAGTTCTTGCTCATGTTATGCCCTCTCGCGCAAGGCGCTCCCACCACACATTATAGCGCCGGGGAGTATGCGTCGCGCACTGCCAAATGGTTCAAGCGCCGTTAGATGGACGGAGGCGGTGTTGTGCTGTGGCACAGCAGGCATGCCACCCGGAATTCGCCCGGCGCCGACCATGCCAGTGTGTACGTCTGCCCACGCATGCTCCAGGAGGAAACGCGCGCCTTCTGGAACGGATCGCTGCTACGAACCTCGTGACTCGGATATACGGTCTTGCCCGTCGGATCCTTGGCCACCAGCAGCGCCGCACGGTATTCGCCCACCTGGTAGGCGATCTCTGCCGTCGGGTTTTCCCCCTCGCTAATGCGCGCGCCCAGAATCTGGACCAGCCCATCATGCTTTGGGGGCAGCGGAACGTCGATGCCCGATTCAGCCTTGATCCACTTGCGAACGGTGGTGGCGTCCTGCGTGTGCAGCGGCAATTCAGAGGCTCGCGCTTCCAGGGAGTTCACGGCTCGCGCTTCCACCGACAATGGCGGCTGGGCCAGCTGCCACACCGCCCATCCACCTACCGACACAGCGATGGCCGCGGCAGCCGCAGCCCATCCCAGCCACATCGGGGCAGTGCGTGGAGCTTGATTCGAACTTTGTACTTGCGCCCAAAGATTCTCGGGCGCTGCCACCGATGTCAGGTGCTTTGTCAGCACCTTCTCCAGTTCGTGGCCATTGCGATCTTGCTGCTTCATGTCCTACCTTGTGCTCCTCGCGAGCGTCCCCAACCTGCGCTCTAGAATCTTGTGCGCCCGGTTTAGTCGCGAAGCGACCGTCCCCCGGGAGCAGTTCAGCACTTCCGCAATCTCTTCATACGACAAGCCTTCGGTATATCGCAGAACCACCACAATGCGATGCTCCGGAGCTAGTTTCGAGACCACGTCCTGCACCTGTTGCTGCATCTCATCACGCATCAAGTGTTCCAGCGCTGTTTCGTCGTGCGACCGGAAGCTGTCGAAGAAGTCTTCCAGCACCGGCAGCACACGTTTCTGCCGACGGCGATGGTCCATACAGCTGTTGACCACCAACCGGTACAACCACGAATCGAAGCTGGAATCCCCACGAAACTGCCCAATTCGGTCCATCAGCTTCAGGAACGTGTCCTGAGCAATATCCGCCGCCGCCGTCGGGTCACCCGAAAACCGCAGCGCGATCGAATACACCTTGTCCTTGTGCGACTCAAATAAGTCGCGGAACGCGGAGGCATCGCCGCGTTGGCAGCCTTCGATGACTTCGTGGTCCGTGTCCGCTACCATTCCGTGGTCCGGGCGTAAGACGAACGAATCCACAGGAATCTTCCCTGCATTTTGTTCGTCATTCGGCATAGGGACCGAAAATGGGGAGCCATTCGGCATAGGTGACGCTTCAGGATCGCATGTTTAGGCCTGGAACAGCAGCAGATCCAGGCTGAACGTCACGTTCCCCGCCGCCACCGGCTCAGCCCGCATCGGGCGATAGATCGCGTGGAGTACATCGTCCATGCCCGCTGCATCCAGCTCCGCCGTCGTTTCCACGCGCGACTGTTCGAGCAACTCGAAGCCTTCCGGGAACTCCTGAATCGTGCGCTCCTGGCGATCGCGGCCGGACCCGCGCAATTCGATCAGGTCGTTGGGCGAGGGAATCGCAATCAGCAACAGACCGCCGGGTTTCAGCACGCGCTTGAATTCTGGTGCATTGCGTCGAGCTGTAATCGACATGACCCGCGTGAAGCTCGCATCCTCATAGGGCAGGAAGCGATCCGCGTTCCCGACGATCCACTCACACTGGGGATACCGCCGCGCAGCTGCATCGATCGCCGGAATCGAAATATCGATGCCGTGTGCATCGAAACCGCAGCGTTCCGCCAGTGAGCCGAGATAGAAGCCATCCCCGCAACCCGCATCGAGCACCACATCCTCGGCTGAAGCCTTCAGCATCGCTTCAATACCGTTGAGTAAAGGCGCGGTGATGCCCCGATCATGCAGCCGGCGACGAGCCGCCACCGCCGCGGGCGTATCTCCTGGATTCTTCGAACGCCTTTCCTGCGGTTGCAGCAGATTCATGTAGCCACTGCGCGCGACGTCAAAGGAGTGCCCACGTTCGCAGACCACGCGCCGAGCCTCGCGAACCAATGGCAGGTGGCAGTCCCGAACCGTGCACAACAGCATCCGTTACTTCTTGGTACTCAGGTCGTGGCACTTCTGGCAATTGCGTTCCGCCGCGAACGCCGTCCCCTTGATGCCGTGGCAGGTGGCGCAACTGGTGCCGTACTCTTCCGCCGAACGATGCCGCGCTTTGCCGTAATTCAGCGGCTCCAGGGCTTGCGGGAAGGTCTTCGGGTGGCACGTAGCGCAATCCCCGTTCACGCGCTCAAAGTGCTTCTGGTGCGTAAAGGTCACGTTGCCGTATTCACCGGGGAAGAAGATCGTTTCGGGGGGCGCTCCGGGCGTTGTGACGTTCGAAACAGGCTTCGCGGCCACCTTCGGGGTCTCCGGCGTAGAACCTTTTTCTTCGGCCTTCGGGCTGGATCCGCAGCCGACGCACACGACGAGCAGCACAAACAGGAACAGGCGAGACATACTCGGATCAGTTTACATACTCCAGGTGCCCCCCCACCACTGCCAAAGTGAGTTGCCGAGCATCGGCGGAAAACGTTACCTTGGATGAAGGTAACCCGCCTGATGCTAAAAACCAAGATGGAAGCACCTGACGACCTCAACCCTCAAGAGACCTCTGAATGGGTTGAAGCGCTCGACGAGATCATTGACGCTGCTGGGCCCGACCGGGCCACCTACCTTCTAGAACGTTTGATGGAGCGCGCCGTTACATTGGGCGTGCAAGTTCCGCTGCGCTTGAACACGGCGTACATCAATACGATTTCGCCGGAAGATGAAGTCGCCTATCCGGGCGACCGCGCGATCGAAAGAAAGATTAAGAGCTACGTTCGCTGGAACGCGATGGCGATGGTGGTGAAGGCGTATAAGTCTGATCCCACCGTCGGCGGCCACTTGGCCACCTACGCCTCGCTGGCGACGCTGTTGGAAGTCGGTTTCAACCACTTCTTCCGCGGCTCCTACACGGGTTCGAACGGCCAGAAACTGCCGGGCGATTTCGTGTATTTCCAGGGCCACGCCTCGCCGGGCGTGTACGCTCGCGCCTTCCTCGAAGGCCGCCTGAGCGAAGAGCACCTCATCAATTTCCGTCACGAACTGCGTGACCATCCGGGCCTGTCCAGCTACCCGCATCCGTGGTTGATGCCGGACTTCTGGCAGTTCCCCACGGTGTCGATGGGCCTCGGCCCGATCAGCGCCATCTACCAGGCCCGCTTCCAGCGCTACCTCGAAAATCGCGGCTTGATCGAAAAAACCGGTCGCAAGATCTGGGCGTTCCTGGGCGACGGCGAATGTGACGAGCCCGAATCGCTCGGTTGCTTGACCATGGGTTCGCGCGAGAAGCTCGACAACCTGGTCTTCGTCGTGAACTGCAACCTGCAGCGCCTCGACGGTCCGGTGCGTGGCAACTCCAGCATCGTGCAGGAACTGGAAGGCGTGTTCACCGGCGCAGGCTGGAACGTCGTCAAGTGCCTGTGGGGCCAGGGTTGGGACGATCTGCTCGCCCGCGATTCCAGCGGCCTGCTGATCAAGCGCTTCCACGAAGTAGTGGACGGCGAATATCAGGCCTATCGCGCCAACGATGGTGCCTACCTCCGCAAGGAATTCTTCGGCAAGTATCCCGAACTGCTCAAGCTGGTGGAACACATGTCGGATGACGACCTGTGGAACCTCCGCCGCGGCGGCCTCGATCCGGTGAAGGTGTTCAACGCCTATCGCCAGGCGATGCTGACCACCGGCAAGCCGACCGTCATCCTGGCGAAGACCGTCAAGGGCTACGGCCTCGGCGAAGTTCTGGAAGGCCGCAACACCGCCCACCAGACCAAGAAGCTGCCCGATTCCGACCTGCTAAAGATCCGCGATCGCTTCAACCTGCCCCTCACCGATGAGCAGGCCGCGCATCTCGACTTCATCAAGCCCAGCGAAGACACTCCGGAAATGCAGTATCTCCGCACGCGCGCCAACGCGCAGGGCGGCTACTTGCCGGAACGCAAGGTCGCGAAGATCAATATCACCGCTCCGGGCCTCGACGCCTTTCAGGACACCCTGGGTGGTTCGCGTGGCCGCGAAGCGTCCACCACGCAGGCCTTCGTCTCCGTACTGAAGACCCTGCTCAAGAGCCCCATCGGCAAGATGGTGGTGCCCATCGTTCCGGACGAAGCCCGTACCTTCGGTATGGAGTCTTTGTTCCGCGAAATCGGCATCTACGCCAGCCAGGGCCAGAAGTACAAGCCGGTCGACGCCAACATCCTGCTCTACTACAAGGAGTCGCAGGAAGGTCAGGTTCTCGAAGAAGGCATCAACGAAGCCGGTTCCATGGCTTCCTGCCTCGCGGCCGGTACGGCTTACGCCAACCATGGCGTGCCGACGATCCCGTTCTACATTTACTACTCGATGTTCGGCTTCCAGCGTGTGGGCGACCTCATCTGGGCCTTTGCCGATTCGCGTGGTAAGGGCTTCCTGCTCGGCGCCACCTCGGGCCGCAGCTCGCTGGCCGGCGAAGGTTTGCAGCATCAGGACGGCCACTCGCCGCTCCATGCCGCTACCGTTCCCACCTGCATCACGTATGATCCGGCCTACGCCTACGAAGTCGCGATCATCGTGCAGGACGGCATCCGCCGCATGTACCAGGAAATGGAAGACTGCTTCTACTACCTGGCCGTCTACAATGACAACTACGTGCAGCCCACGATGCCGGATCGTCCGGGCATCGCCGAAGGCGTGCTCAAGGGCATCTACAAATTCAAGGCTGCGGAAAATGGTCCGGCTGTCGCGCAGTTGTTCGGCAGCGGTTCCATCCTGAACGAAGCTCTGAAGGCGCAGCAGATCCTGGCGGAGAAGTACAACGTCGCCACCGATGTGTGGAGCGTCACCAGCTACGGCGAACTGCGTCGCGAAGCGCTCGAAGTGGAGCGTTGGAATCGCCTGCATCCGAACGAAGCGCCCAAGACCCCGCACATCCTGCAGGTGCTCGACGGCGAACGCGGTCCGGTCATCGCGGCCACCGATTACATGAAGGCCCTGCCGGATATGTTGTCGCCGTGGCTCGGTTCGCGCATGACCACGCTCGGCACCGACGGCTTCGGCCGTTCGGAAAATCGCGAGTATCTCCGCAAGTTCTTCGAGATCTCGTCGGAAGCGATCGTGCAGGCCACCTTGGCCTCGCTCGCGCGCAACGGCAACTTCGATCCCAACGCCGCGGCCGCCGCGGTCATCGATCTGGGCATGCACCCGGATTCGAAGGATCCCTCGAAGCTGTAATTGAAACCCTGTTGAATCGAAAGGCCGCTGCGTAAGCAGCGGCCTTTTTCATTTCTCGCGGACTAGTTCACGGAAACAGAGACACCCGACGGGGACTCGACTCCATCCACCACGATCGTGAGCGGCGACTCGGCGGTCGTGTACGGAATGACTGCGTTCACCTGGATCAGTCCCGACGTCAATCCTGGAGCCGGCCCCGCATACGTGGCCGGGTAGTCAGCTCCGTGGAATCGAACCATGACCGGGTACTTGCTGTTTCCCGCACCCGCACTCACGCTGCCTGTTACCGAGCCAGCGAACAATCCCGCACCCGTCGCGAAGATCTGAATCGTAGTTCCGTAGGTCGCCGGGTTCGAAGGCGAGTTCAGCGTGTTGTTCTGATTCAGCACCGCCGCGCCGCCCATACCCGTCGAGTTGCTGGTAAAGATCGCAGGCGAGACGCGCGTCACCGGCAGCGTCCATTTCTCCGAAGGTCCGCCGCCGTTTGCCGCAGCCGTGCCTGGAAACAGCTGAAGATCGACCGTGTTCTTACCCTCCACTTCGCTCGGCACCACCACATTCCACTGAGTAGGCGAGGCGTAGAGTATCGGAGCCGCAATTCCCCCGATCAGCACCTTGGCTCCAGACGGCCCAATTCCACTGATGAGTTTCTCTGTGGTCAGACTCACGCCGGACGATGCGGCGGCCAGCGAGAAGCCACGAATCGTGACGATCTCGCCCGGTGCGATAGACCCTCGCTGCTGTGACGCCCCGTTTGTGATGGAGGCGATCGTCGGCGCCGGATTGTCCACCGGAACCTGGATGCCGCCCGAGTTTACATCCAAGCGCGTCATCCGAATGGGCCGCGACGCGGTCATGCTCGTTCCCGTGCCAGGACTCCCTTGATTCACAAAGCGCGTCGACAACGGAGGCAAACTGACGGTTCGCGAGACGGGGAATGAGGAAAAAATGCCGTCTGTCACGACAATGTCCACCGGCGTCGTGTACGGATTCACAAGATACCCCGTGTGCCCCCCGGAGCCTGGACCCATGCCATACTCCGACCGCAGCCCCAGGGGGATCACCATGTGCGAGCCCGACACATAGTCCGGTACGGGGTCGAGCGGCACTTGCTTACTGGGTGCTGCGGGAAAGAACATCTTCTCTTCTGTCCCGTTCTGAACGCGGAACCCCAGCCCCGTCAGTTCCTGCCCCGTAGCCAGTGTCGCGCGTAGTTCCGTGCTGGAGACAAACGTCACGGCAGAGAGCCCTACGCCATCAGCGGAGACCTTGGTCGAACTCGAAAAACCGGTACCCAGAAACCGCAGAACCGTTCCGGAGGGCTGAAACCCGTTGTTCGGTGAAACATCCTGCACCGAAAGTGTGCCGCGTTTGCCGAAAAACGTGGAGACCATCACCGTGCGAAGGAGACTCCCGGAAGGTGTTCGCCAAGCATCCGTCGGATAGTTGGACGGGGCAAATGGACTATCCACGTATTGCGCGCCTGGGGGAAGACTCAACGCCACGTAGCCCGAATCGCTGGCGTCCTGCCGCACGGGTGCGCGCACCACGATCACGGGAACCCCGGGAAGCTGACCAATGCCCCCCGATGGAGACTGGATCGACCCATCCACATGCAGATCGCTCCCCGACAGCAGTGCGATCGCATCGCCGGTGGCGCTGAAGGTGGAGACGCTTTCGATGGGTCCGAAGAACCGCGGGTCCAGGTCCAGCGCGAACGCACCTCTTCCAATTTGAAGTGGCGCATCTGCATACACCTTGATTTGCGCCCAGCCACCAGCCGGGACGATCTCGGATGCGACCCGCAGCGTCAGATCCATAGATTGCGCCGATAATGCCGCTGCAAATACCAGGAAATGCGTCGGGGCGATTCGCACGCTGTGGCGCGATGCTACAGCCGCACACGGCGACTTACGAAGGAAGCGATCCTGGAGCCACATTCACCAATAAATCCTGCAATTCGCAGGCCTTTTCTGAACCCGCCCACGGACACCTACTCGTAACGCAGCGCTTCGGTCGGATTCAGGCGAGCCGCGCGCTTGGCCGGTAGCAGCCCGAACACCAGTCCCACCAGCAATGACACGCTGAACGCGATCGCGATCGACAACACCGAAATCGGAATCGCGAACTCCGGTACAAAGAACCGCAGAATCAGGGCAGGGGAGATGCCCAGCACGATCCCCGCCACGCCGCCCACCAGACTGATCAGCACGGCTTCGGCCAGGAACTGCTCCAGCACATCGCGTTTCGACGCGCCCACCGCCAGCCGCAGCCCGATCTCGCGCGTCCGCTCCGTCACCGTCACCAGCATGATGTTCATGATGCCGATGCCGCTGATAAATAGCGCGATGCCGCTCACGATGATCAGTACGCCTGTCAACAACGCCGCCACCACCCGAGCCGTATCCAGAATCGACGCCAGGTTATCGACGTTGTAGCGCGCGCCCGGCCGATGCCGGCTCTCTAGAATCGTACGCACGATGTGCGTCACCGCCGGTACATCCTCCGGTGTCTTGGCGCTAATGTACAACGGATCCACACGCTCCGTGCGCGTGAACAGTTGCAGCACCGTCACCGGAATCACCACGTTCTCGTCGTGCAGTTCGGACAGGCCGAAGCTCTGCGTGCGCTCCTTGAACGTGCCGACGACATCGAACTCCAGCCCCTGTAGCTTGATCCGCTCCCCGATCGCGCGCGACTGGCTGCCGTACAGCCTCCTGGCCAGCTTCTCGGTCAGCATCGCCACCCGATTGCGGTTCGCAATATCGCCCGCGTCAATGAAGCGCCCGGCCAACTGATCCAGATTGCGGACCTTCGCGTAGTATTCGTCGGAGCCGATAATGCTGATGTCTTCCTGCCGGCCCTCGACACGCATCCGGTCCTGGCTGATCATGACTCCACTGACAGCGGTCACCCGATTCGCCAGCTGATTGCGCACGGCCTCCACATCGGCCACTTTGATGAAGTCGCCTACCGAATCCGCTTCTGTGCTGTTGCCGCCCGCATACGCGGCGTAGACCATGTTCGACCCGATGCGCTGGATCTGGTCAATGATGTAGTCGCGGCTCGACAGCGAGATCGTCACCACCCAGATGACGCTGGCGTTGCCGATCAGTAGCCCCAGCGCCGTCAGTAGCGTGCGGCTCTTGTTGGAGCGCAGGGCTTGCACACCCATGCGCAAAGTCTCGCGTCGGGCGATCACTTCTTGCGTGCCGCCACTTTGGCCAGCAGCTTCTCGCCCCAGGCTTTGTCCATCTGGATGATCCGCTTAGCCACGCCTTCGGCCTTCTCGAGGCCCCCGCCGACGATGCCCGGCGCCTCCAGGTAGAACTCAAACAGGTCGTCCAGCGCCTCGGAGTTGCGCGGGTCCAGCACCACGGCCTTCTCGAGAGCATCGCGCGTCTTGCGCGCCCAACTGAAGCCCATCAGTTTGTTGGATTCTGCACGCCGGCCCCATGCCCGCCCTAGCCACAGCTGCGCATTTGAACTCTTCGGAGCCAACTCGACGGCCTGCTCGAGAACCTCCACCGCCTGCTTGTAATCTTTCACTCCGTAGTAGCACTCGCCCAGCAGCTCGAGGTTATCCGCGTCGTTGCGGGGAGCCTTTTCTAGGATCGCGATGGCCTGCTTAAACTTCTCGCCATTGGCCAGTTCATGCGCACGGTCCCATTCCGGCGTTTTAGCCGCCAGCGGCAATGCAAACAGAACTAGGACCCCGAGTCTCAACCCTAACATCTTACTCAATTTGACGCATTTCCCTGAACTTTGGGTGCAAATGAAAAACGCGGCCCGGTTGCCCGGACCGCGTTTTCAAACCCAATGTGGAAGGTTCTTAAGCCTTCTTGCGACGCTTGGCCAGAACACCCAGACCCACCAGAGCCGCACTCAGCATCCCGAAGGTGCCCGGTTCCGGCGAGGTCGCAGTCTGATCGAACTGAACCGCGAAATTGTCCAGCGACACGTTGCTGGCACCCGATGTCGTAAAGGTGAGCGCAGTTCTGATGTAGACGTCCGTGAAGTTTTGGGCGGCGGTGAAGCTAAGCGTCGGATTTGTGACGCCAGTGCCGCTCGAAATACTCACACCAGTTCCCAGTCCGGTCTGTCCAGAGAGCGTGGTCGTGGTGCCGCCAGCTGTGCTGGCCCACTGCACGGTGAAACTGCCTCCGGCCGTGCCAGTGCCGGTGGTACAACCCGGTGATGCAAAGCAGAACGTAACGACAGCTTGAATAAGATCGGTACCCGTGAGGCTGCTAATCGTCGGCGTGAAAGAGATGCCGGTAAGCGCCCAACGGTACCCAGCTTCGGAGACCGAATTGAAACCGTTGTTTGCCGTGGCCTGAAACGCGATCGTTCCGGACGTGCTACCAGCGGTGCTCCCATTTTGATCCCGCCAATTCGAAGTAGTGCCACCAGTACAAGCTGTTCCCGGCGTTGGGCAAGCGTCCAGGTTCAAGACGATCGCGCCAACCGTGTCGGGAGTAGCACCCGTGTTTGGCACGGCGCCCGTTGCAAAATAGTTCATGCCGCCCGTCGCGAAATTCTCCGACAGATTCGAGAAGCTGATGTCGACTTGGCGGCAGCCGTTCGCTGTCGACGTTGCTGGGATCGCCGTCTCGGTAGCAAACGTGGTGGTACATGCGTTGAT
>CANIIC010000006.1 GCA_947467395.1 Bryobacterales bacterium | reverse complement strand
GCGCTGGTGAATGATTCTGCGTTTGGCGAAAAACTGAGCTAGGGATGCCGCAAGGGCTACTCATCAAGCTGCGGCCTACGGGGCCGTGGCGCATCGGGCCGGACTCCGGCGTGCGGGATCGCGTGGGTCGCGTGTATCACAGCGATGCCTTGTTCGCGGCGGTTTCGAGCGCGCTGGCGCAGCTGGGGCAGTTGGAAGCATGGCTGGATGCCACGGCACGCGCGAGCGCGCCTGCGGTGCGGCTGGGGTCGTGCTTCCCATATGTCGGGGAGACGTTGTACGTGACGCCTCCGCGCACGTTGTGGCCGCCGAAGGAATCATCGAAGATTCGCTGGAAGGGCGCGCGCTTTGTGCCGGTGAGTGTTGTCGAAACCTTGGCTGCGGGTCGCATGTTGTCGGAAGGCGCGTGGGCGATCGATGGCGAAAGCGAGTGTCTGATTCCGCAGCGCACGCCTACTGTCGCGGGACCCTTCCGTGTGGCCGTACGGTCGGCTGCGGGGATGGATCGTGAAGGGTCGGCGGTGTCGCTGCACTCGACGGCTTGTTTAGAGTTTACGCCGGACTGCGGATTGTGGACGCTGGCGGAGTTCGCCGATGATGCGGCTCGCGAGCAGTGGACGGCTCCGCTGACGGCTACGTTCCGGTTGTTGGCGGATTCGGGATTTGGTGGCGAACGCTCGCGCGGCTGGGGTCGTGCGGAGATGCCGGAGATCAGCTCCGGCGAGGTGGCCTCGTTGGTGCTGAAGCAGCCGGCCAAGGAGCCGAACGGGTTCTGGTTGTTGTCGCTATTTCATCCGGCGGATTCCGATGGAATTGACTGGCAACAGGGCGACTACACTCTAACGACGCGCGGTGGTCGTGTGGAGAGCGCGGCGGGTTGGGGCGAGCCGAAGAAGCTGACGCGAATGGTGGCCGAAGGCTCGGTGTTGATGGCGTCGTCGGCTCCCAAGGGATCGGCTCCGGATGTGGCGCCCGATGGGTTCGCGCATCCGGTGTATCGCGCCGGCTTCGCGTTGACGATTCCGATTTCGGTTAAGGGGGGCGCATGAACTACCGCGTCACCTGTCTAACCCCGACGCTGGTGGGCGACGGCAACCAACTCGCGCCGATCGATTACATGGTGTGGAAGGACCACATCAACGTCCTGAATCAGCGGCGCATCTTCAAGCTGCTGGCCAAGGGGCCGCGCCTCGAAAGTTACTTGCAGCAGTTGAAGCGCGTGGAGAAGTTGGATTTCGCGTCGTGGGGCGGGTTCGCGCAGAACTACGCGGACCGGCGCATTCCGTTTGAAGATCCCAGTGTGGTGAACGCGTGGGAGAAAACTCCGGCTCCGGGGCTGTTCATCCCGACGTTCGCAGCATCGTCGACGGGCGCGTATCTGCCTGCGACTGCCATCAAAGGCGCGTTGCGTACGGGTGCGGTGTTTGATCGCTGGAGTGAAGCAAGTTTGAAAGACCTGGCCACGCGCATCGCGGCGGAAGAGGCCGAAGGTCGGCGCGCTCCCCGGAATCCAGCGACGAAGGCGGAAGACTCCGTACTGGGCGGGGCGGGGAAGAATGTGATGCGCCGCGTGTCGGCGGGTGATTCCGCGAACGTGCCGTACACCGGCATGAAGGTGTATCTGCTGCGCACGTCAACGTTGATCGCGCGCGGCGAGGGTAAGTACGAGTTGGGCTGGAAGTCGCAGCGCGGGACGGCGGATGCTCGCCGGATTGACGACGCGACGCCGACGTTTGCCGAGATGGCGGCGCCAGGGACATCGTTTGCAGGCAGCTGGTCGGAAGAGACCGAGAAGGACCGCGTGAAGCTGTTTCAGTCGGCGAATCGCTACGCCGCGGCACAACTCGAGAGACACAAGCAGTATGCGCAGTGGACGGGGCTGGCTCCGCTGGCGGCGACGATCGATGCGTTGGAAGCGAAGCTGAAGGCTGCGGGTCCGAAGGCATGTTTGCTGTCGATCGGCTGGGGCGGTGGCTTGCTGTCGAAACTAGCGGTGGAGAATACGGCGGATCCGTCGTATCGGGCACTGGCCAAACGCGTGGCGCTGTATCAGCGTGCGTTGCAGACCGGGTTGCCGTTCCCCAAGACGCGCCGGATCATCTTCCAGGGCGGGAAGGCTGCGCAGGTTCCGGGCTGGGTGTTGCTGGAAGTGAACGCGTAGCGGCCAGCGTAGACATTCTCTCTAAGACTCGAAAAACAGTGCTGCCGTACTTGATCTCGGACGCCGGGCGATAGTGCTGTGCCAGGAAGGCCTCGATCTGACGCATGCGCAATCGATTCTGATCGCTGCCAGGCCAAAAGTGCAGGATCTGGGCTTCAGGGAGATCGAAGAATAAAACGCGTTCCGGCGGCGCGGCTTCCAACTCAGCGAGAGCTGTCTGTTCGTCGTGGTCACTCATCATGCCGGGTTGTAGATACGAGTAGCGCGTCGGGTTCTCGGTGAGGGTGAGGAAGTACGCGACTGGCAGATACGGGTAGACGAAGAGAGTACTGCCTCGCGGGACCTGCTGCTGGAGACCTGTGATGAGCGCACGATCTTCAGCGCTGGCCCGGATGTTGCCGACCTGCGACAGGATCGGGGTTTCCGAGAAACGAAGCAGGACTGCGTAGCCTCCGAATAGAGTCGTCAGCAGGCACGTGCCCAGGAAGGCGGCCACGCGCGCTTTATTACTGGAGAAGCGTGCGAATTCCGGGGCCAGGAGCGCGTAGAACAGCGGTGCGGCGTACGTGAGATGGGGCACGTCGAAACGCGGGTATGCAGAGGCGAGAAGCGCGAAGGCCCCGATGACGACGATCAGATTTGCGGCCTCCCGGCGGCGCAGCCACGCGACGATGGCGACTACCGGTGGCAGGATGGCGGGCAGGGTGAGACCGAAGACGATCAGGGCCCGCACAACGAGTTCACCGCCTTCCGAACCGGCGAATAGTTGGCCGTAGCCTCCGAAGCGGCTACCGTAGGGCATGCGATTCGCGCGGCTGTAGTTGCTGCCGGTCCACAACATCTGTTGGATGAGCGGGAGCAGTGCTCCCTGGGCGGCGAGGACCGCTGTGGATACGGCACTGATGCCGATCCCGCCCACGGCGAAGCGGATGCCATCGGCCCGTCGCAGCCATAGCAGGTAGAGTCCGAGTGCGAGCCCCACCAAGCCGACCGTCGGTGTGACCCACGCGGCGAAGGCAGCGCAGGCGCCTGCGAGGAAGAGCAGCGCGGGGGAGGCTTCGGAGGCGACGATGGTGACGGCCAGCATTGCCAGCGCGGCGCTGTCCCAGCGATGATTCGGCAGGGCCACTACCGGATCCGCGGTTTCCAGAATCAAACAGACGGCTGCGGTGAAGGCACCCAGGGCAGGGCTGGAACGACGGGCGACCAGCCAGAACACACATCCCGCGATGACTCCATAATCGAGCAAGGTTACGGCGCGGGAGGCGGCCAGCGTCATGCCGAAGATCTTGATGGCAAGCGCTTGCAGCCAGAAGCTGCCGGGGCCCATCAGGATGAAGAAGTCGCGATACGGAGCTTGTCCGTTCAGGATGCGGCGGGCGCCATCCAGGAAGATGCCCTCATCGTTGCTGAGGACGAAGCGGTAGGCGGCAGTCCAGTAGAAGAACAGGATCGTGCCCAGCACCACGAAGGCGGCCGCGACGGGCGCAACTACGGGATGAGAGACACGCTTCACTTACGGGAGATCGACAGAGCTCCGGTGGGGCTGTAGGACTGCGGGTCAGGAATACCGGAACCAGCCGCCTCCTTCGGTGGAACAAAGTTCCAGGGAGCCCTCCTGAAAACGCATGGTACTATCGATAGTAGTTGTAAGAGAGGGCCAAAACCCCCACATGTATAACGCTTTCTTTGGATTTTCGGAGAGCCCCTTTAACCTCAGTCCGGACCCGGCATTCTTCTATCGCAGCGAGCAGCACGAGGAAGCGTTGGCGAATCTGGTTTATGGGGTGCAGGCGCGCAAAGGGTTCATCGTCCTAACGGGCGAGGTCGGAACCGGCAAAACGACGATGCTCGAATGCCTGCGCGACTACATGGAAGCGCAGTTCATCGAATTCGCCTTCCTCTTCAATTCGCGGATCAACGCGGAACAGTTTTTTGAGATGATCGCCTACGATCTGGATCTGCCGTGTTCCAGGACGTCGAAGACGGAAGTGTTGTTCGCCCTGAATCAACTGTTGGTGGAGCAGGCCCAGGACGGTCGCACAGTGGTGCTGATCGTCGACGAAGCGCACAACCTGGAATGGGAAGTGCTGGAAGAGATTCGCCTGCTGGGGAACCTCGAAAATCGCAACGGGAAGTTGATCCAGATCATCCTGGCGGGTCAGCCGGAATTGGATCGTAAGCTGGATGCACCGAACCTGCGGCAATTGAAGCAACGCATTGTGCTGCGCTGTAACCTGCAACCGTTCACGTTGCGCGATGCGGTGGAATACATCGAATCCCGCCTGGAACACGCCGGCATGCCGAACCAGTCTGTGTTTCCGGAAGAACTGATGGCGGAGATCCATCTGCGCACGCAAGGTATCCCGCGCGTGATCAATGCTGTCTGTGACAATCTGCTGTTAAGCGCGTTTGCCGCCGAGACCAAAACCTGCACCGTCGAGATGCTGGACGAGGTTTGCGAGGACATGCGCCTGGAATGGCCGGGCAGCCGCCGCCGCGCTCGCATGCGCGAAGAAGCGGAAGCACTGCAGCGCACGCCGTTCCAAGCTTAAAAAGGCAGAAGTTAAAAAACAGAAGTCAGAAATGAAAGGGCTGCCTCATAAGGCAGCCTTTTCGATTTCAAGACTACTTCGCTTGAGCCTTCGCCCCTTGACGCGCAATGACCAAGTCTTTGATTTTTTCGTAGGTGGCTTGGGGAACGATCTTCTTGTTCACCAGATCGTCCTTACCCGCATATGGGCGGCCTTCCACGATCTTCTTCGAGTAGGCTTCGCCAATACCGGGCAGGGAACTCAATTGCGCGGCGGTGGCGCTGTTGAGGTCCAGGAGGTCGGAGGCTTTGGCCTTGGCGTCAGCGACCTTGGCTTCGGCTTTCGGGAAGGTCTTAGTGGCCGCTTTCGGGGCCTGTGCGGTCGCGGTAAGCACGGCGCACAGGGCAAACATCGACAGGAGCAGAATGCGTCTCATGGAGACGATTCTACACCTAGCTCATGTCGACGGCGCGGTCCGGGGCGTTGTAGTACAGGAAGCGCGTGCAGGTTTCACAGAACATCAGATCGGTACCCCTGCGTAGGTCCTGGAAGAACTGCGGGCGGAGCATCATCTGACAGGCGGAGCAGCGCCCTTCCTTCACTTCGGCCGACACAGTGCCCTTCCACTTTTTGCGGATGCGTTCGTACGCGGCTTGGGAGGTACGGGGCAGTTTGGCGAAGGCTTCTTTGTGTTCGGCGCGCAGTTTTTCCAGCTCGGCCTGATCGGCGGAGGTGGCTTGGCGGGCCTTCACCTTCTCGGCTTCCACCAGTTTCTGCTCCTCTTTGAGCGCGGCGTCGGCAGCTTTGACGGCGGCGTCCAGAGGTTCAGAGGCGCTCATCAGTTGGATGGAGCGATCCTCGCACTTCTTGATCTCTTTTTCGGCGTAGTCGATCTCGTTCTGGAACGCCTTGTACTGCTCGTTATTCTTGGCTCCGGCCATCTGGTCACGGAGTTTCGAAATTTTGGCCTGGTGGGTTCCGACTTCGAGTTCTAAGTTCTTGCGATCCCGCTGATTAGCGGCTAGGGCCGCCTTGTCGGCTTCAAGCCGGCGCAGATGGGATTCGAGGGTCTTTTCAATGGCGGCGATGTGACGGGGAAGTTCGGCAACTTCCTTCTCAATAGCGCTCATCCGGTGGTCAAGCTGTTGGAGCTGCGTGACCAGAGCTACGTCTGGGTGCATGGAGTCTTGATTCTAGCATGGCGGCAGCTCCAGTCACTGAGCGAGAATAGAAACGATGCACGAACACGCCCCCCACCTGCCTGAAGTTCCGTTGACCCTGGAAGGCGCTAGCCTGCTCCATCAGATGCTGCGCGTCCGGTGGGCTGCGTGGCGAGCGCTGCCCGCGGCGGATCGTAGCTCGATCCTTCAGGAGGCCTCCGCAGCCTTGGCAGGGATGGAGAAAGACGGCACTGCGGCGTTTACGCTGCTGGGTCACAAAGGTGACCTGATGCTGATCCACTTCCGTCCGGATTTCGAGACGCTGGGCCGCGTGCAGACCGCAATTTCGCACTTGCGGTTGTGGGACTACCTGGAACAACCGACGTCGTACGTGTCGGTGGTCGAGCTGGGGTTGTACGAATCGACCATGAAGACTTACGGCGGGCTGACGGACAAGGGCATCGTGCCGCATTCGCCGGAGTGGAACGCGGCGATTGAAGAGACGATGCAGCGGCAGCATGAGGCGATGAAGCCGCGCCTGTATCCCGAGATTCCGGATGCGAAGTTTGTGTGTTTCTACCCCATGGATCGCCGTCGCGGCGAGCACAAGAACTGGTATCAGTTGCCGATGGCCGAGCGCCAGCGCCAGATGTCAGAGCACGGCATGGTGGGTCGCCGCTATGCGGGCACGGTCCGGCAGATCATCTCCGGCTCGATCGGGTTCGATGACTGGGAATGGGGCGTCGACCTGTTCGCCGAAGATCCGCTGGTGTTCAAGAAGCTGATCTACGAGATGCGTTTTGACGAAGTCAGCGCGGTGTATGCGGCCTTCGGGCAGTTCTTCGTGGGACAGCGCCTGGATCGCGCGGGCTTTGAAGCGCTGTTGACGCTGTAATGGACCGTCAGAGTTTTCTCGAGCACCTGGAAGGGTACCGTCCGTTCGATACGACGGAACTGGAGATGCGCGACCGCATGCTTCAGTTCGTGGGACAGAGCGAACGATGCTTCGATCGCGAGTTTCCCGAGGGACACGTCACGGCTTCGTGCTGGATTGTGAATACGCTGCCTCCCGGAGAGCGCCGGCGTGGGCAAGCGCTGCTGACGTGGCACAAGCGACTGAACCGGTGGCTGCAGATGGGCGGGCACCTAGAGCCGGGGGATCTGAGCTTGCTCGAAGCATCGATGCGTGAGGCTCAGGAAGAATCGGGCCTGACGCGTGTGCGGCCGGTTTCGTTTGCCGTCTTCGATCTGGATGTCCACCTGATTCCAGAGCGCAAGGGTGAGCCGGCGCACTATCACTACGACGTTCGGTTTCTGCTGGAAGCGGATCCCACGGAACAGTTGGTGGTGAGTGCGGAATCGAAGGATGTATCGTGGGTGCCGCTGTCGGGAATCGCGGCGTTGAACACGGATGCATCGATGCGGCGGATGGTCGCCAAGACGGCGCGCCTGATCTAGCGCTTCTGACTGTTGCTCAGTTCCAACTCATGCTGGTGGTCGGCTTCGTAGCCTTTGAGATCGCCCGCCCCTTTTTTTGCGAGAGCGCGATTGCGCATGGCGTTCAAGTAGTTGTGCTTGAGCTGCAGCGCCCGGTCGAACTGTTGGATCGCTCGCTTGTAGTCCCTCGCAGAGTAGTAGCTGAAGCCGAGAGTGTTGTAGAGGACCGGATTGTTCGGCTCCATCCGAATGGCTTCGTTTAGTTCGGCGCGGCCTTCGGCGTGCTTGCCCTTGTAGATGAGGTCGTGGGCGCGTTGATAGTGGACGGCGGCGGAGACATGATCGTTGCTCTCCGTCTTAGCGGGTGCGGGCTCCTGTGCTTTTGGTGGAGCGGGTGGCGTGACCTTGCGAACCAGTGGGGGAGGCGTTGCGGGGGCTACGGACGCGATGGCTTCCTTCGGCGCGCTTCCGGCGGATTCCTCTTTTTCGCGGGCGCGATCCAGCGCGTCGGGGGCCAGACGTACGGCTTCTTCGCGATCTTCCTTTGCGTGGCGTGCATCGCCTGCGGCCGCGTAGGCGTCCGAGCGCGCCACATACAGCATCGCGTCGGCGGGCGCGAGTGCGATGGCGCCGCTCAGGTCCGTGATGGCGTCGTGAAAGCGGTTCAGCTTGGTGTAGGCTTGCGCACGTAAGGTGAGCGCCTTGAGATTGACGGAATCGCGTTCGAGTGCGCGGTCATAGTCGGCCACGGCTTGCTTGGCATCGCCCGCTTCCAAGTAGGCGCTGCCGCGTTCGATGTACAGCGCTGCCGTGGGCGTGCGCTGAATCTGCGCGGTGAGACTCTGTACGGATTGTGCGTACAGGCTGGTGGCGGCGAACAGAGCGAGGACAAACTTCACGACTGTCTCCGCAGGCGGCGTTGCAGCGGGCCAGTGAAGGAGCGGGCGACCATGTCGATTTCGTGCAGGCCCAGGGCCTTTACTGCACCGTAATAGACGGCGACGCCCAATGGCATGGAGACCGCAACGTCGGCGAGGCGGGCCCAGTGGTCAGTGCCGGTCCAGGCGCGCATGCCACGGCTCGACAGCCATACGACTGCCGCCATTGCCGCCGAAGCAGCCGCGATGCGAACGAGCTTCGCAAGCAGCGCCCGGCCATGGATGCCACCAATCCGGTTCCGTAACATCAAAAATTGCACCAAAAATCCGAAGAGTGCGACCGCGGAAGTGGTCAAGGCGAGCCCGGCCTGTCTCAGTTCCACCCCATGGACCATGGTGGCCGCAACTCCCCAATTTATCACGATTGACCCAATACTCACTAGCATCGGCGTGCGTGCATCGCCCAAAGAATAAAAAGCCGGTACCAGGACTTTCAAGGCCGCGTAGCCGCTGAGTCCGATGGCAAAGAACGACAGCGCGAGGGCAGTTTGTTCGGTGTCATAGACTTGGAACGCGCCGCGCTGATAGATCGCGCCGATGATGGACTCGCCTAGCACCGCGAGCCCGATCGAAGAAGGCAGCGTCAGCAGAAACACCGTACCGAGCGAGTTCGAGATGGTTTGGCGGAACTCATCCATGTTCCCGGCGGCGGCGCTGCGGGAGATGGACGGCAAGGTAGCTGAGCCGATGGCCACGCCGAAGACTCCGAGCGGCAGCTGCATGAATCGGAACGCGTAGGAGAGCCAGCTGACGGGTCCGTCGAAGCCGCGCACGGGATCGTTGATCTGCGAGGCGAAGTTCGTGGTCACCATCACGTTGATCTGAACGGCGGCATTGCCCAGGATTGCGGGGCCCATCAACTTGAGAATGCGGCGCAGGCCGGGGTCGGACCAATCGATCATCGGCTTGAAGGTGAAGCCCAGACCGATCAGGCTGGGGACCTGATAGAGAAGTTGCAGCAGGCCACCGAAGACGACACCGATGGCCATGCCTTCGATGCGATCAAGGCCGATGTAGGGTCCAAGGACCACGCCGAGCGTGATCCCGAAGAACACCGAACCGATGTTGAAGAACGTGGACGACATCGCGGGCACGCCGAAGCGATTGCACGCGTTCAAGACACCCATGGCCTGCGCGGCGAGTGCAACCAGCAGCAGGAACGGGAACATGATGCGCGTCATTTCGACCGCGAGCTCGAACTTGCCGGGGACGGCGCGGAAGCCAGAGGCGAGCAGGTCGACCAACTGCGGCGCGAAGATCATCCCGAGTGCGCAGAAGGTGCCGACGACCAGGATGATCGCTGTGGCGACCAGGTTCGCAAGGCGCGCGGCGTCTTCCTTGCTGCGTTTGGCAAGGTACTCCGTGAAGGTGGGGACGAACGCGCTGGAGAGGGCGCCTTCGGCGAACAAGTCGCGCGTCAGGTTCGGGATGCGGAACCCCAGCATGAACGCGTCGTAGGACATGCTGGCGCCGAACAACCAGGCCATCGCCATTTCGCGGGCCAGGCCGGTGACGCGGCTTGCCATGACGGCAAGCGAGACCACACCTGCCGAGCGCATCACTTTTTCAGATTGCGCGGCGGGTGTAGGCTCCGGTCCGGTCGGCTCAGCGGCCGTATTTTTCAAAGAAATGGGCAATGGTCACAATCCCGGCGTAGTAGTTCGCTACCGGATATTTTTCGTTGGGGGAATGGAGGCCGTCGTCCGGGTTACTGAAACCCATGAGGATGGTCGGGATGCCGAGGTGGTTCTTAAAGTCACCCACGATCGGGATGGAGCCGCCGCCGCGCGTGAATACGGTGTCACGTCCCAATACTTCGGCGAAAGCTTCGGCCGCAAAGTGGATCGCCGGATGATCGGGATTCACGCTGCTGGCGGGACTGGCGCTGAGCACGCGCACTTCGGTCTGGATCCCTTTGGGGGTGATCGAGGCGACGTACTTTTTATACGCGTCGACAATCTTGTCCGGGTTCTGATCCGGAACCAAGCGCATACTGACTTTCGCTGTGGCCTTGGCCGGGATCACGGTCTTCGCGCCGGGAGCCATGTAGCCACCGACAATGCCGTGAACTTCGAGAGTGGGCCGTGCCCAGGTGCGCTCCATGACAGAGAAACCGGGCTCGCCCGTAAGTTCGGTGGAGCCGACTTCCGTCTTGCGATATTCTTCCTCGTCGAAAGGCAGTGATTCCCAACTGGCCTTCTCTTCCTTCGTCGGAGGGGTCACGTCGTCGTACATGCCGGGGACGAGGATGTGGCCGTTCGCGTCCTTCAGCTTGGTCAACATTTCCGCGAGGGCGAACAACGGGTTTGGCGCCGCTCCTCCGTAGACGCCGGAGTGCAGGTCGCGCATCGCGCCACGGGCTTCGATCTCGGTGTAGACCAAGCCGCGCAGGCCGACGCAAAGAGTCGGGATGCCCTCGGCGTAGAGTTCGGTGTCGGAAACCAGCGCGACGTCGGCCTTTAGCTTGGTCTTGTTTTTCGGAAGATAGTCGGCAATGGCTTCGCCGCCGCACTCTTCTTCGCCCTCAATGAGGAACTTCACATTCAGCGGGAGCGTGCCGTGGGTGGCGAACAGCGATTCCACAGCCTTGATGTGCATGTACACCTGGCCCTTGTCGTCAGTGGCGCCACGGGCGTAGATGTTGCCGTTGCGGATGGTGGGTTCGAAGGGCGGGCTGATCCACTCGTCGAGCGGGTCGGGCGGCTGGACGTCGTAGTGGCCGTAGCAGAGCACGGTGGGCTTGCCGGGGGCGTTGAGCCAGTCGGCGTAGACCAGCGGGTGGCCCTTGGTCTCGATGATTTCGACGTTTTCGAGCTTGGCGTCGCGGAGGGCTTGGGCGACGAATTCAGCAGCGCGACGAACGTCGGCTTTGTGTTCGGGAACAGTGGAGACGCTGGGGATGCGGAGGAACTCTTTCAGTTCTTCCAGCAGGCGGTCTTTGTTGGCATCAACGAACGGCTGAGTGGAGATCGGCACACTCCATTATAGGAGCGTTTTCGTTACGGGCTGGTGGACTTCTTCTTGCCGCTGAGGGCGATGGCCGCGCCAGCTCCGCCGCCGCCGATGGCGCCGACGATAGCGACTTTGGCTCCGGTCGACATGCCTGCGGATTTCAGCACGGGCGGTGCGGATTTTGCGGCTCCCGCAGTGGTGGCCGGCGCGGTTGCGCCGGGTGTCACCGGGGTGGTCGCGGTGGGCATGGTGGTCTGTGCGGTCAGGGCTGCGGCTGCGGTGAGGCAGCCACCGTTCGATTGCAAGGTGACGGCGCTGACGCTGAGAACTTGACTTGCAGGGTTGATCGTCGCGTTGGCTCCCGTGGGTACGCCGACGATCTGCACATGGTTGCCGAGGTTCGGCTGGAGATTCCCGCCGGTGAGTTGGAGTACTTCCGGAGAATCGTCCACCTGGAGAATGAAGCCGGTGTTCTTGTAGAGCAGACATCCGGTGCGGGTGAGCGTCTGCTGCATGGCAAAGCTCAGGTTCCGGCCCGCAGGGACCGAGCCGACCAGTGTGCCTCGTGCGCCCAGGACTCGCGCGTTGCCGGTGAGGGCCGCGACTTCGATGCGTGCTTCCGAGGTAACTCCGACCCGATAGCGCGAGCCTTCGACGGTCATGCCGCCGACGGTCACAGGAAACGAATTTGAAGAAGTGACTTGTCCGACACCGCGTTCGAGTTCCACGCGATTCTTCCAAATGCGCGCCGAGCTGCCGGCCGCGAGTTGGACCTTCACACCGTTCGAGAGTTTGAGTTCGGACGATGCATCCGTGGTTTCGATTTTCGCACCTTCAAACAGCGTAGAGTTGCCCCAGATGCGGGACCCTTCCAATTGAAACGGTCCGCTAGCGGTGGCCACTCCGATGGCCGGTGCTCCGGCGAATACGGTGGAGGCAAACAGGGACGCGAAAACTGCGCTACGGAGCTTCACTGGAAGCTAGTATAAGGTTGATGCGCGGAGGCGGGCAAGCTGTTTTCGCGTATGCGCAACGTATACGAGTGCGACGCATTGTCTCCATCTTGATCTTGATCCCGCTGGGCGCAGCGGCTGCGTGGTCCGTGCATCTTGCGCGGGCGGATGCGGCGTTTCGTGAGGGGACGGTGGAGGGGGTTGCTCGCGCGATGGCCCTGGTGCCGCAGAACAGCGCGTACCTGGCGGTGGGGGCTCTGCAGGCAGAGTATGACGGTCGCGATGCACGCGCGTTGCTGGAGCAGGTTGCGCAATTGAATCCCACGTCGTCTGCGCCACGCATCCGGTTGGGGCTAACTGCGGAGAGTCGCGGGGATGTGGCGTCGGCGGAGAAGTGGCTGTTGGACGCCTATCGTGTGGATCGTCAATTTGAGACGCGCTGGACACTGGCGAACTTTTATCTGCGCCAGAATCGTGCGCAAGAGTTCTGGACGTGGATTCGCGACGCTCTGGAGATGTCCTACGGCGATCGGCGGCCGGTGTTCGATTTATGTTGGCGCATGAGTGAGGATGCAGGGGAGATTCAACGTGTGATTCCTGCGCAGGTACGCGAGCCGTACTTGCGGTATGTGCTGGAGCGGGAGCACTGGTCCGCGGTGGTGGCAGCGGCGGCGGGTGTTGCGGATCGCGCCGTGTTGCTGGATGCCACGGATGCGCTGCTACGGGCGCAGCGGTATGGCGATGCGGTGGTTGTGTGGACACAAGCCGGTGAACGGGCTCCGCAGGGTGTGACTGCATCGCGCTTTGAGAAGACGGGGCCGGGATTCGGTTGGCGACCAGAAGCTGCTGAGGGCGTCGTTCATCAGCAACTGGAGGGGGGCCGTGGTCACAGGGTTCGGCTTTCGGGCAAGCAGGCCGAGGCTACGCTGCTGTTGAGTCAGTATGTGGGCGGGCTGCGTGTGGGGAGTCGCTATCGGTTGGACGCGAAGATCGAGGGCGCTCCGGCGGGGCTGGAGTGGCGCCTGGCGGGGCGGGCGATCCAGGGTGAGTTCACAGGTGTTGATCCGGTCGAGTTGTTGCAGCTATGGTACGTTCGGCCGCGTGGCGAGGTACGTGCCGAGGCCGCGTTTGATCTTCGGGAAGTGACCGTCTCAGCGCTTCAGTAGGACGAAGTTCGCCGAGCGCACTTTGTTTCCGTTGGCTTCGGTCTGAAGATTTACTTCGAGAAGATTGATGGCCGCGCCGGGGATGAGTTCGATGGTTCCGGCAACGCCTTCGGGCGTCATCAGAGGGTAGACCTGTTTGCGAGTCTGCTGGATCAAACCTGTGAAATCGAAGCGCAAGTTGGGATCGGTGACCGTGGCCGAAGGGACGAACTTGGCGACCAATGTTCCGGTCAGTTTCCCGTTGTCTTCACGAACCAGGAGCTCGACGGTCTGCGGTTCGGCTCCGAGGAAGATGCCGTTGCGAGCAGGGTAGGCCCAGGAGCCCACGTAGCGAGACAACGGCGTTTGGCCCGCAGGCGACGGGCGCTGCACCAACGCGGGTTTCGCGGGTGCGGCCGGATTTGGTGCGCCGGAACTGGACACGCGGGCGGTGCTGGCCGCGCCTTCGGTGAGATCGCGATAGTAGGTGGTCCAAGCGCCGGCTTCGTTGCGAATGTGTGCGGCGACCTGTTCGCGGGTTGAGGATGCGTTCCGCAACGCTTGCGCGACGGTGGTGCGCAGGATCTCTGCCTCTTCCGTGGATTCGACTACATCTTTGAGGAAGGGTTGGCGGGCGGAGAGCGTCTGGTTCAGTGAATTCAGTGCGGCGCGCTCACGCTCCATGGCTTGACGGACCTGTTGGATGGCCGGATCCTTGATGCTGCTGAAGCTCGCGATGTTGGTGTTGAGGAAGTCGCCGGCGCGAGAAAGCAGGGTCTGCATTTCGGCGCGGGGGGCGAGCATGGCTTCGGCATGCTCGAGCGGTTTGGCGGCCCACTCGGCTTGCGTGGTGGAATCGGCGCGGGTGGCGGTGATGAAGTCGGCTCTGGCGGCCAGGAACTTCTCCGCGGCTTGTGCGGCGGCTTGCGCCTTGCCCGCGAACTCAAGGTTGGGCGTGGCTGCGTCTTGTTCGAGCGTGGGCGCAGCATCGCGCCAGGCTTGGTAGGGCACGCGGTACGATTCGCGCGTAGTTTGTGCGAGCAGCGGCGCCGCAGCGAGCATCAGGAACGCGTAAGGCTTCATTTTCCAGCTCCCATGGCCGAGCATTCGACTCTGGCGCGCGCGAGTCGCGCAGTGTAGTAGCCGTTCCATTTCGTGCGCTCCTCGTCGAGCGATGCGATGAATTTGCGGATTGCCGCTTCGCGCTTTTCGAGGGTGGAGGCGAATTCCTCGAAGTACTTGAGCGAGCCTTCGGCGGCCGAGGCGTTGGAGGTGATCATGTTGGCGCGCTCACGGACGGAGGCCTCGATTTGGCGGAGGTCGTCGCTGGCGGCGGTGAGGGAAACCTTCTTGCGAACGCTTTCTGCTAAGTTGTTGATCTGGGATTCGATGCCGGCGCGTTCCTGTTCGGTGTCGGTGCGCTCGGTGCCGACGCCGGTGAGATACGCCGTTTCGGCGCGTTGGATCTGGCGCGCGGTGGCGACGTCCTTCGCAGACTGATCGGCGACAGCCTTGACGTAGTTACTGAGCGCGACGAGGCGAGCAGTCGAGGTCCGGTTAACTTCTTCGATGGCCGAGGTAGCTGCCGCATCGCAGGGCAACATGCGCGCGACGCGTACGTCCAGGTTTGAGGCTAAGGTGAACCACGCCGTGTGCGTGTTCAATGCCGCTTGTTCGAGTTCTGCCAGGGATTGTTGCGCAAGGACGACGCCGCTGGAGCAGGCCCAGAAGACGCACTGCAAGACTGTAGAACGGATCCGCATCGGTTCCCACCAGTCTATCTCGGTGCGTGTGGTTACTTCACGCCGCCCATCAACTTGGTCACGGGGCGGGAGATGAGCAAAAGCAGAAATCCGAACACCACGCCGGTTGCGCCTGCGTAGCCGACCAGCTGTTCGAGAGGCATGGATTCGTAGAACGACGCCATGCGGCCGGCGAAGAAGTTGCCGACGGAGATCGAGAGGAACCACACGCCCATCGTGAGACCCGCGATGCGCGCCGGGGCGAGTTTCGTGATCGAACTGAGGCCAACCGGGCTGAGGCAGAGTTCGGCGACCGTGTGGATCAGATAAACGCCAGAGAGCCAAAGGGGACTGACCTTGCCTTCGGCGCCAGCGGCCTGCGCAGCCAGGACCATCAGCAGAAATCCCCCACCTGCGCCGAGGAGGCCGAATGCGAATTTCGTGACGGGCGAAGGATTGCGTTCGCCGAGCTTCAGCCACGTGAAGGCGAGTAGTGGTCCCAGTGCGTAGATGTAGAGCGGGTTCAACGACTGGAAGTACGTCGACGGGAAGGGCAGTCCGAAGAGTTCGTTGCGGGTGCTGCGGTCGGCAAAGAGGTTCAGCGTGGAGCCGGCCTGTTCGAAGATCGACCAGAAGAGAGCGGAGGCGATGAACAGAACCAGGATGACGTAGATGCGCTTCTTTTCGACTGCGTTGAAGTCCTTCGAGAAGATCAGCCCGGCGAAGGTGACGGCGACGGCGATCAGCAGCAGAGCGGCGAAGCCATCGGCAATGTTTTCAACCGAGGCCTGCGCGAAGTAGAGCGCTGCAAGAGAAACGATCAGGGCGAAGGAGCCCAGGCTGAGAACTTTACGATCACTTGATGTTGCCTGTACAGCGGCGCCCTTACCCGCGGGGCCGAGGTTGCCGCGGGTGATGCTGAACTGCGTGAGTCCCGCGAGCATGAAAAGGCCGGCGAGACCGAAGGCGTAGCGGAAGTCGATCTTCTGGCCGACGTAGCCGCAGATGACGGGCGCGAGGCCTGCGCCGATATTGATGCCGACGTAGTAGAGTGTGAACCCAGAATCGCGGCGCTGGTCATGTTCGCCGTACAAAAAACCGACGACGGTGGTGCAGCTCGTTTTCAGGAAGGAAGTTCCCACGGCCATCAACAGCAGCGACAAGACGAAGGTGCCGACAGACGGTAACATCAGGCCGAAGTTGCCCGCCGCGATCAGGAGCCCCCCGACGATAACGGCGTTCTGATGACCGAGGAAGCGATCGGCGATCCAGCCGGAGGGTAGCGCGAAGATGTAGGCGCAGGATGTATAGAGCCCGTAAATGGCTCCGGCGACGGCGACGCTGAGGCCGAGCCCGTGCGCTTCGGCGGTGGCGGTCATGTAGAGGATCAGCAAGGCACGGATGCCGTAGTAGCTGAACCGCTCCCACATCTCGGTGAAGAACAGTGTGGAGAGCCCGCGGGGGTGGCCAAAGAATCCGGTGTCGCTGGAGGACGGAACGCCGCTCAAAGTCGCCATGTCTGATTATAGATGCCGCTTACGCGGTGGTCGCGTCACGGAATTGTGCGGTGTCGGTGTATTGCTGGAAGCGAACGATCTTGCCATCGGCGATGGTGTAGACGTGGACCACCTGCGCGTTCACGGCCTTGCCGGTCTCGCGGTAGGTGCCGTGATAGCGGCCCATGGCGGCGACGGTATCGCCGGTGCCGATGATCTTCTCGGGGATCGCTTTGAAGCCTTCCCATTCGGTCATCAGGCGCATAAAGAGGCCGTTCAGGAGGTTGTCGGTGCCGATGTAGGGGCTTTTGTCGGCATAGACGAAGTGCTCGGCTTCGTTCCATTCGATCTTGGGGTCCAGCAAGCCGAGCAGTGTGCCCACATCTCCGCGACTCATGGCGTCATAGAAGGACTGCACGATTGCGATGTTTTCCTGGCTCATAAGGGTGTCTCGGGATTATCGCACGGTACAATAGTGAGTTATGAGCGTGAATCCGCGTCATCGTACGGTTGCTGTGAATGTGGGCGGCGTGTGGGTTGGTGGAGGGCACCCGATTGTGGTGCAGTCCATGACGAACACCGATACGGCGGACGTGCAGTCCACCGTGAATCAGGTGATGGCTCTGGCCAAAGCCGGCAGCGAGCTGGTGCGCGTCACGGTGAATAACGATGAATCGGCGATCGCGGTGCCGAAAATCGTCGAGACGGTGCGGATGTTCGGCATCAAGGTGCCGATCGTGGGCGACTTCCACTACAACGGCCACTTGCTGCTGAAGAAGTACCCGGATATGGCTCGGGCGCTGGCGAAGTATCGCATCAACCCGGGCAACGTGAACATCGGCAAGAAGCACGACGATAACTTCCGGACGATGATTGAAGCGGCCGTCGAATACGATCGCCCGGTGCGCATCGGTGTGAACTGGGGCTCGCTGGATCAATCGTTGCTGACGCGGATGATGGATGAGAACAAGCTGAAGTCCGATCCGGAGGACGCCAAGACGGTGATGATGCGGGCCATGGTGGTGAGTGCCACCGAATCGGCGCGCTCGGCGGAAAAATTTGGACTGGGCAAGGATCACATCATCCTTAGCGCGAAGGTCAGTGGCGTGCAGGATCTGATCACCGTGTATCGGATGCTGGCGGCCGAGTGCGATTACGCGTTGCATGTTGGGTTGACGGAAGCGGGCCTGGGTTCGAAGGGCATCGTCGCGTCGACGGCGGGGATCGGGATTCTGCTGCAGGACGGGATCGGTGATACGATTCGCGCGTCGCTGACGCCGCTACCGAACGGGGATCGTAGCGAAGAAGTGATCGTGTGCCAGCAGATTCTGCAGGCCCTGGAACTGCGTAGCTTCACACCGCAAGTGACGGCTTGCCCGGGTTGTGGCCGCACCACCAGCACGTACTTCCAATATCTGGCGGATCAGATCCAGACCTACTTGCGCACGCAGATGCCGACGTGGCGATCGAAGTATACGGGCGTCGAAGAGATGAAGGTCGCGGTGATGGGTTGCGTGGTCAATGGACCCGGCGAATCCAAGCACGCGAACTTAGGGATCTCTCTGCCGGGCACATTTGAGGATCCGGTGGCTCCGGTATACGTCGATGGCAAGCTGAGCTGCACGTTGCGCGGGGACAAGATTGCTGAGGAGTTCATGGACATCCTCAACAACTACGTCGATCGCACGTACGCTGCTCGGGCCGCAGAGACCATCGAGGCGTAGTTACTTCAGGAACGCCTTCGTTTCGCGGACGAACAGGTCCAGTTGGTCATGATGCAGCCAGTGGCCTGCCTGATCGACTTTGATGATCTTCTTGTTGCGAATGACTTCGGCCTGCGGATCGATCTCAGGATCGCGGGCGAAGCTTTGGCGCCCCCAGAACAGCAGCGTCGGGCACTCGATCTGCGCCAGAATCTCGCGAGCTTCCGGTAAGCCGAGGCCGAACGGGTGAATCACGCGCGTGTAGTGATCGAACTTCCAGATCAGGTCGCCTTCTGCGTTGAAGTTGGTGCCGTGCACCGTGAGGTGGCGGGCGACGTCGGCGGTGAGGAACGGGTTGGCCTCCTGCATCCTGGCGACGGCATCCTGCAACGTCGGATACGTGCGCTGGGAGTGGCGCTCCAGATCGCGGGTTTTGTCGATCCACTTGCGCATGCGATCGGGCGCGGGCGGGGGAGTGGAACCCAGCGGTCCTACGCCAACGCCTTCGACGGTGACCAGTCGAGCTACTTTCTCGGGGAACGTGCCGGTGTAGTAGAGCGACGAGATCGCGCCCAGAGAGTGGCTGACGATGCGGATCGGATACTCGTTGATCACGTCGGCGAAGACCGCGAGATCCAGGATGTGTTCTGGGATGCTGTAGAGCGCGCCAGGAGCCCATGCGCTGTTACCGTGGCCGCGCAGATCGATGGCGTAGACGTGATAGTCCTCACGTAGTTCGCGAGCCACCCAATCCCAACTGCGGGCGTGGTCGCGCGAGCCGTGGACCAGCACCACCACGGGCTTGCCTTCATTGCCCCAATCCCAGAACTGCAGCTTCAAACGGTCGGAATAGAAGAAGTGCGATGCGGGTTCCAAAGGTTGCTCCGTTCTCCCATCCTAAGGGATTCACCCGGCAGTAATTGAGGAAGGTCGCTGGTATGCTGCCAACATGAAGCGCAAACTTCTGATGCTGGTTGCGATGGTGGCTCCAATGATGGCCGCGGATTTTTCGGGCAGCTGGATGTTGAATGTCGCCAAGAGCCAGTACGGGCAGTTCCCCGCGCCGGACGTGATGATGCGCACCGTGAAGATGGCCGGTACGCAGTTGAGCATGTCCACGTATCAGAAGGGCGCCCAGGGTGAAGTCACCAGCGAACTGAAGTACACCACTGATGGCAAGCCGTCGTTCAACGGCGCGAGCACCGGCATCGCACGCATGGAAGGCGATGCCTTGGTTATCGAAAGTTCGCGTGAGGCGCAGGGAGCCAAGCTGACGCAGCGCGATACCTGGACCTTGTCGCCGGACAAAAAAACGCTGACGGTGCAGAGTCACGTGAAGTTGCCGAACGGCGAGTTCGACGTGAAGCAAGTCTTCGAAAAAGCTCCCGGCCTAAAATAGGGCATGGCCAAACTTGCCCTGGTGTACGGAATCCGTCTGCTGCCCGCCGAAGATCTGGAAGAAGTGGGGGATGCGGAGATCAAGCTGAAGAACGGCAAGACGGCGCACATCACGATGCACCTGATTGAGGGCGGGGAAAAAGAGGTCCGCGAACAACTGGAACAGTCGCTCGACGCGTTCTTTGAGTTCTACCCGGAGATCTAGCGTTATTCCTGCATCGGCATCTGCGAGTCGGTGTCGCGCCATGCACTCAGTTTGAGGCGGCGGCACACCCAGCAGAGGCCTTCGCTGGCGTTCGACGGGCACTCGCCACCACACACGACGCAGTTCGCGGGCTTGACCCGGAGCTCTGCTTCGATGGCGCGCTTGGCTTGCTCCAGAAGAGCGTCGGGAATGACGGCTTCTTCAGGGGCGGGCTCAGCGATGGGGCGTTTCCGTTTCACACCTCTACTATATCGTGCCGGTGAAGCCGCGCGTTAAAATCGAAGGAATACATGAAGACCGCATTTTTGTTTCCCGGACAAGGTTCCCAGTTCGCTGGCATGGGCAAGTCGCTGGCGGAAGCGTTTCCCGAAGCTGCGCGTGTGTTTGAAGAAGCTGACGACGCGCTGGGATTCTCGCTTTCCACGCTGTGCTTTGAAGGGCCGGAGGATCAGCTGAAACTGACGGAGAACACGCAGCCCGCTCTGGTCACCGTGTCGACAGCGGCGTACGCTGTCCTCGCGTCGCGCGGGATGAAGCCGGACTATGTGGCGGGCCACAGCTTGGGCGAATACTCGGCGCTGGTGGCGGCGGGTTCTTTGAAGTTCGCCGATGCGGTTCGGCTGGTGCGCAAGCGCGGTCAGTACATGCAGGAAGCCGTGCCGTCGGGTGTCGGCGCGATGGCGGCCTTATTGAAGTTGGATCCATCGAAACTCGAAGGCATTCTGGCGGAGGCGGCGCAAGGTGAAGTAGTGACCGCCGCAAACTTGAACTCGCCGGATCAGGTAGTGATCGCAGGCAACGCGGCGGCTGTGGCTCGCGCAATGGAGTTGGCGAAGGCCGCAGGTGCGAAGCGCGCGGTGTCGCTTCCGGTGAGCGCTCCGTTTCACTGCCCCTTGATGAAGCCGGCTCAGGATCGCTTGAAGGAAGATTTAGACGCGACGCACTTTGGCGATCTGCGCGTGCCGTTGATCAATAACTGGCAGGCTCGGGAGATCACGACAGGTGTAGAGGCTCGCGAAGGATTGTTCCATCAGGTGCCGAGCCCGGTGCGGTGGAGTGACTCGATTCGCTTGATGGCGACGCTGGGCGTGACGCGTGCGGTAGAAGTGGGTGCGGGTGCGGTGTTGACGGGCTTGCTGAAGCAGATTGAAGGATCGATCGTGGGTGCGAAGTTCGGTGAGGCCGCAGACCTCGAAAAGGTGACTGCGGCCTCGGCCGAAGCTTAGTCTTCGATCGTGATCTTCGGGCCGCCCGCGTGCGAGCTGCCGCAGATGGTGTTGACGCGCTCCGCCAGTTCCAGGAACGGGGCAGCGGACTTGTCTTCGCCCGCACGCGTGGTCACCGGTGCTCCCGAATCGCCGCCGATGCGGACTTCCGGGTTCAACGCGAGCTCGCCCAGGAACGGAACATTCATCTGCTCCGCCGTGCGTTTGCCGCCGCCCTGGCCGAACACGTCGATGCGTTCGCCACTGCCGGGCGCGATCAGGTAGCTCATGTTTTCGATGAGGCCCAGGATCGGCACGCGCACCTGCGCGAACATGTTGATCGCCTTGCGCGCGTCTTCGAGTGACACATCCGAAGGGGTCGTGACAACGATCGCGCCGGTGATCGCGGCAGTCTGAATCAACGACAGCGCGACGTCGCCGGTACCCGGAGGCAGATCGATCAGCAGGTAGTCGAGCTCGCCCCACTGCACGTTGCGCAGGAACTGTTGAATCACGTTGTGGAGCATCGGGCCGCGCCACACCAGTGGCTTGTCGCCGGGATTCAGGAAGCCCATGGACATCAGCTTCACGCCGTATTTCTCGATCGGGCGGATCTGTTCGTTGTTGCCGAGGGGCGTCTCCGTGGTGCCCATCATCAAGGGCACGTTCGGACCGTACACGTCGGCGTCTAGCAGTCCGACCTTGTGACCGAGGCGCGCGAGGCTGATCGCCAGGTTCACAGACACCGTGGTTTTGCCAACGCCACCTTTACCGGAACCGATCGCGACCAGGTTGCGAACGCCGGGAATCGGCATCTTGGGAGCTTCGTTTGGGTGCATGAACTTTCGATGGTAGCAAGCGGGGCTACTTGGTCGACGGGTTCATGACAGCGTCCCAGTGACGCCCGGCAAGGTTCACGATCTTCTGCACATCGACATCCAGCAGGAAGTGCTGTGTCACCAATTGGTGAGCTGTGCTTTCGATGTGCGAGAGATACTCGCTCTTGCTTCGGTAGCGTTCGCCAACGGAGAGACGCGGGTCGTCAGTGCGCTCGCGTTCGGCCTTCGTGCGCGCGAACGGAGCCTCTGAACCGATCAGTGAATACTGCTGATCCGACGCGCCGACGTTCGGATTGCGCGGGTTCCAGCCGGTGTAGGTCATCAGAGGCCAGACGAGTTCGGGCATACGCACGCCGCCGACGTCGATCCCATCGGCGTCCACCTGCGGGACGAGCACGGGGTAGGCTCCGCCGGCGTGCCCGGGTTCATAGGCGACGATGCCCTTGCTGAGATACTCCGGACCCCAATCGAAGTGGCGCGGCGCGTAGGCGTAGCTGACCATGCCGAAGTTGGGGATGTATGGAAACTTCAGGGCGGAGATCGGCACTAATTGGTTCTTGTCCATGCGCGGCACGTTGGTCGGCGGCGGAGCCGTGTTGTGAGTAATCCAGGCGTTGAGGTTCGTCAGCGTGGCGCGCATGACGAAGGTGACTTCGAGTGAGTTGGTCACGTTCTGCACCAACGGATTCACTACGCCTCCCGCGCCGCTATGCTGGATGCCCGCGATGAAGTAGATGCGGACGTTCGCAGGCTGGGTAACGTCCTTGCTGCCGTCTTCAGTGATGTGATTGAGCACTGCGCCGCGGCCCCAGTATTCGTGCGAGCCGTTGGTCAGGATCAGTTTCGGCGCGACCTTGGCCTGCGTGGCTTTCGCCAGCAGCGCCTCGGGTGTGAAGGGGGCCTGATCGGTGGGGTAGAAGGAGCCGCTGTACTGGCCCGTGGTCTTGGTGGGCTGTGCGAAGCGTTGATTGAAGCCGCCGTGGCCGCCACCGGACACGTGCGCCCATACACCATCGAAGACTTGTTTGCCCTGCTCGTCGGCGTTGAAGCCTTCGAACATCATGGTGCGCAGCATGCGTCCACTCTGCGAGATGCCGAAGCCGATGGCGCGCTGAATCGGGGTCGTGGACGTTCCGGCGACGCCATTCTTCTTCACGTAAGAGATGTAGTCCCGCACCGCAGCGAAGCCTGTACCGGCGACGACGGGATCTTTCGCCGTGTAGATGAATTCGTAGATGCGGCCCGGTGTCAGTGGAGTTGTGAACTCCACTTTCGAGTGGTCGGCGCTGTAGCGCCACGCACTCTTGGGGAGCACCACCCGCGGTGCGTACGGCGCATCGCGAACCGTCAGCGATCCAGAGTTCAGATCGGCGACAGGATACGTCAGGGTCTCAGACGTCTGCTTGTTGTTGGGCAGCACCTCAAGGCGGGTAGGGCCCGTGACGTTCGGAACGACCGGCGCGTAGACCTTGAACGTGTTCGGCTGCGCGACCACATCCCACTGCCAGCCGACCCACGCCACCGTGTAGCCCTGAGAAAGAAGGAAGTTGTCGCCGAAGTCCTTGGCCGACGTCATCGCCGAGTTGCTGCCGGTGTTGAGCGAGGTCCAGATCGACGGTGTGCCGCGATTGGCGATGCCCAGCAGCATGGTGCCGTTGCTCTTGGCCGGGTCTTTGGCGCGAAACACCAGGAAGTCAGAAGTGAACTCGACCAGTCCTTGTGCGTTGCGCGGTGCCAGCGAGAGATCTACGATCGCCTTGTTTGCCGTCAGCTTCGGGTCCAGCGCGAAGTGAAGCTTGCCCTGGATTCGCTCAAATCCGGCTACAGGCAAGTCGGCACGCTGCAACACTTCTACGCGCGTGACTGCGCCCCAAGTAGAAATCGCGCAGAGCAGGCCGACGGTGAAAAGACGCATGGCGCTATTTTACGGCAGCTCAGGCCGCTGGGCATGCAGGCACTCGGCCATCACGTCCAGGTAGGTGCTGTAGTCGTTCACCACCCACGGGTGCGGCGTGCCGGCTTTGTGATCGCGAGCACTGGTCAGGCGAGCCGCGTCATCCATCAACGGATGGTTCTGAATCTCGACGTCGACCTTGGCCTTCGTGGTCGCTTCCTTGAAGTGTGCGATCGACGCGAGGTAGGTCTGGAGTGTAGGAACATCCGGTCGGCCAGGAAGCAGAATCGTGCCGCCGAACATGCCGGCCATGTGCGTCGTGTTGCCGTCCTTCACCGGAAAGATGAGTCCCAGCGATCCCGGCGTGTGGCCGGGTGTTAGCACTGCGGTGACCGTGACATCGCCGAGCTTCACTGTATCGCCGTCCTTCAACTCGACATCACGACGAGGGTTGTTCGCGGCTGCCTTTCCCTTGCCCGCCGCGGGGTTCATGCCGTCCCAATCCACGCTCGATAGCGCGACGTGCGCACCCCATCGCTCCTGGAAAGTGAATGAACCGCCCGAGTGATCGCCATGCCCATGCGTCACGATGACGTACTTCACGTTTGCCGGATCGAGGCCGATCGCTTTGAGTCCCGGCAACAGCACGGTCTCGGTCTGATTCGCGGGAAGGGAATCGATCAGGATGATGCCCTGGCTCGTGACGAGCGCGTAGGCCGTGGTGCCGGAGTCGCCGATGGCGTAGAAATTGTCGAAGACCTTGGTCGGCTGGATGGGCGGATCGGTGGCGGCATTCGCTTTCGGAGCCACGCAGAAGAAGTTGTAGGCCGACGCCCACTTTGCCCCGGCGAGCTTCTTGGCTGCATCATTGTGCGCGTTCTGCGGAGCCTGCGCCCAGATCGCGGCTCCCGCCATCATCCCCAACAACCATGTCTTACGCATGGGAACCGTTGTCGCACATGGTCGGGCATCGCGCAAGTTGTGAAGGCTTGATCGGATCTACTCCTCGAAATAGTCAGGGTCGAGTCTCTTGACGTGATATGTTGCGACGTCCGTCACGCCTACCCCATAGTCGATCATTAGCCGGGCGAGTTCGCTGCCATCGATGAGAACAATTCGCTTCTCGATTCGGGTGACATAGTCGCGTGCTTCTTTTGTGAATTGTGAGGTGGTAATGAATACACCCTTGCGTGCGCGATGGCCTTCGAGACTACCCGCAAAAGTTTGGATCTCGGGGCGGCCAACCACGTTGGCCCACCGCTTCGCTTGCACGTAGATCTGGTCCAGGCCGAGGCGATCTTCCTTGATGATGCCGTCGATGCCGCCGTCGCCGGACTTGCCGACGGCTTGGCCTGCATCTTTTAGAGATCCGCCGTAGCCCATCTTCACCAATACATCCACCACTAGCCGCTCGAAGAAGGTTGGACTTCCCGCCCGAATGGTTTGAAGGACATCATCTGCGAGTTGCCCACGAAGCCTCTCGTGCGCGGTCTCCAAGACCTCTAACGGAGTTTCCCCGTTTGATGTTGCCGGTTCTTCGGTTGTTCCCCCGTCGCTTCGGGGCTTGATGAACTCTAGGAATTCTGGATACTGTTTGAGGATGCTGCCATCGATGCGGGACGGGTTGGTGCCGAGCAAGTCTTTCCCGCGTGGAGTAACTTTGTAGCGAGCTCGCGCAACGGCCTCAATGAGCCCCGCTTTCTTCAAATATGTCCGTGCCCATCCCACCCGGTTGGCGAATACCGTAGATTGGCCGCTAGGGATCAGCGTGCTGAGCTCTTCCGTGGTCAGCTTGAACTCGGTCGCGAGTTCTTCGGAAATCTCCCGAATGTACAGTTCCCCGCGTTGATCAAGGTAGCGGAGGAAGGGCAACATCAGGTCTTCGTAGGACGGGATGGGCATGGGTCAATGGCCGATCCTACCATTTTTTGCCCCCAATGAAGCGTAAGGGGCTCTGTAAGTTACGGATTGGCTGCGGCGCCCCGAGCCGTCGCGCTACAATCGAAGCTCCCCCGGAAAGTAACCCTCGGAACCACCATGCAACGCGCCGCAAGCCTTCTCGGAAAATTGAAGATGCCTGCCGGTTCAGACAGCCCGGAAGAGCGGGCGAAAGCGGCATGGCGGATTGCGGCCGGATCCAAGATTGAGAAGCACACGATCGCGGCCAGTCTGGTGCGCGGCACGCTGATCATTGAGGTCGGCGACATGACCTGGCAGCGGCAGTTGTTCACGCTGCGCCACTTCCTGCTGCGCAATCTCGAAACGATCCTGGGGGAGCAACTGGTCACTGACCTCGACTTCCGCCCCATGCCTCCGCGTCGCAAACCGATGCGTGAAGAGGCGCCGCGTCCGAAACACGGCATCGCCGATCCGGTGATGTCGCTGCTGTACCAGCAGTCCCTCAAAAAACAAGCATGAAGATCACCGAACAAGAAGTCCGCCGCGTGGCCGAGCTGGCTCAGCTCGCGCTGACCGACGACGAAATCGTGCGCATGACGCACGACATGAGCGCCGTGCTCGTCCACATCGATAAGTTGAATGAGTTGGATACCACCAACGTCGAGCCGATGACGCAGGTTCTGTACGAAGCCGAAGAGACGGCGACGTTGCGGGCCGATGTCGAGAAGCCTTCGCTGTCCAATTCCGAAGCGGTGGCGAATGCTCCTGTGACCAGCGGCGGCTACTACAAAGTTCCTCGGGTGATTGAGCGCTAGCGATGACGAACCACTCGATTGATTCCATCCGCGCCGGCCTGCTGAAGAAGGAATTCACGGCTGAAGAACTGACCAAGCAGGCGCTCGCGTACGCCGAGGCCGAGAATCCGAAGACCAACGCATATCTCACCTTTTCGCCGGAGCGCGCTCTGGCTGCGGCGAAGGCTGTAGATGCCAAGATTGCCGCTGGCCAAGACATCGGCGCGCTGGCCGGCGTTCCTGTTGCCGTGAAAGACGTGATTGTCACGAAGGGTCTGCGGACCACGTGCGCATCGAAGCTGCTCGAGAACTACATCCCTCCCTACGATGCGACGGCGGTGATCCGTCTGGAGCAAGCCGGTGGCATCATCATCGGCAAGGCGAACTGCGATGAGTTCGCGATGGGTTCGTCGAACGAGAACTCGGCGTTCGGACCGGTTCGGAATCCGGTTGCGCTCGATCGCGTGCCGGGTGGCTCCAGCGGTGGTTCGGCTGCCGTGGTTGCGCAGAACACGGCGGTGGTTTCGCTGGGTTCCGATACGGGCGGCTCGATCCGCCAGCCTGCCTCCTTCTGCGGCATCACGGGCGTTACACCCACGTACGGACGCGTTTCCCGCTACGGCTTGACCGCGTTCGCCAGTTCGCTGGATCACATCGGTCCGTTTTCGCGAAACGTCCGCGATAGCGCTCGGCTCTTACAGGTGATCGCTGGGAAAGACGAGATGGACGCGACCTCCGCCGACGTTCCGGTGTCCGATTATGTGGCCGCACTGGACGGCAATGTGAAGGGCATGAAGATCGGCGTGCCGAAGGAATGGATGGACGGGCTCCCGTCGGAAACCGGGGACCTGATTCAGGCTGCGGTGGATCAACTGGTGAAGCTCGGCTGCGAAGTGAAGGAAATTCATCTGCCACACACGGCGTATGCGGTGGCTACCTACTACATCGTCTGCACGGCGGAGGCGAGTTCAAATCTGGCTCGTTATGATGGCGTCCGCTACACGAATCGCGCGGCTTCGGCGAACACCTTGGCTGATATGTATCGGGTCACGCGTGACGAAGGTTTCGGTGCCGAGTGCAAGCGCCGCATCATGCTGGGGACGTATGTGCTGAGCGCAGGCTACTACGACGCTTACTACTTGAAGGCGCAGAAAGTGCGCGCGTTGATCGCGCAGGATTACGCCAAGGCGTTCGAACAGGTGGATGCGATTGTCGGTCCCGTATCTCCGCATCCGGCGTTCAAGCTGGGCGAGAAGGTGGAAGATCCTTCGCAGATTTACCTCGCCGACATCTACACCGTTACGGGCGATCTCACGGGCATCCCGTGTATGAGCGTCCCGTGTGGCAAGACCGCCGACGGCCTGCCTGTGGGCTTGCAGATTTTGACGAAACACTTCGACGAAGCGGGCATGTTGAGGCTCGCGGAAGCGTACGAACGTTCGACTAACTAGGAGACAATCGATTTATGGCATTCACTCTACCCGCACTGCCCTACGCGCACGACGCACTGGAACCGCACATCGACAAACTGACGATGGAGATTCACCACGGCAAGCATCATAACGCCTACGTGACGAATCTGAACGCTGCCTTGGAAAAGGCCCCGGAACTCGCCGGTAAGAGCATCGAAGAACTGCTGGCCAATAATTGCGCCACAGTGCCCGAAGGGATCCGCACGGCCGTTCGCAACAACGGCGGCGGCCACTGGAATCACTCGCTGTTTTGGGAACTCATGGGACCCGGCAAGGGTGGCGCTCCGGTGGGCAACCTGGCGCAAGCGATCAACGCTGCGTTCGGTAGCTTCGACGATTTCAAGACCAAGTTCAACGCTGCTGGCGTGGGCCGCTTCGGCTCCGGCTGGGCGTGGCTGATCAAGACCGGCAACGGTGTGGAGATCATCTCGACCCCGAACCAGGACAACCCGCTGATGGAAGGCAAGACCGCCGTCATCGGTTGCGATGTGTGGGAACACGCCTACTACTTGAAGTATCAGAACCGCCGCCCGGACTATCTGGCCGCGTGGTGGAACGTGATGAATTGGGAAAAGGCTGAGAGCCTGTTCAACGCGAAGTAGTCGGGCTTGGTCGCACAGCGAATGCGTTGTGCGACTTCAAGAATTAGATCACGTCCGCGAAACTCTTCCGCAGGCGGTGGAACCAGGCATAGCCCAGGATCGCCACCGCCGCGGAACCCACCCATAAAGCAGCCATTCCTGGCGTCCAAGGCGATGCGTTCTCCAGCAGGATCGCCCGATACCCTCGTACCAAAACCAGAATCGGATTGAAGCCGAGGATGCTCGAGATCCATGTCGGTAGGTCGTGGCGTTCCTCGTAGCAGATGGGCGTCAGGAAGAACCACAGCGTCAGCAGGAAGCCGATTACTTGGCCAAGATCGCGCACGAACACGCCTGTGGCTGCCAGCAGCCAGCTGACGCCGACGGTGAGCAGGATCTGCGGGATCAACACGGCGGGCAGCCACACGATCGATGCAGGTACCCCGCCGCGCGCTACGAACAGGCCGATCAGGAAGATTAGGATGCCGAAGGCTTCCGTGACCAGACCCGCCAGCACTAGGTTCATGGGAAGCGTGTCGAGCGGAAACACTAACTTTTTAACGAACGTGCGGTATTCGAGTATCACCGAGGGTGACCGGCCGACGGCTTCGGAAAACGCAAGCCACGGCAGCATCCCGGCCAGGAAGTACAGCACGTAGCCTGTGCCGCTGGAGTCGGCGGAGAAGCGCGTTTTGAGCACAACGCCGAAGACGAAGAAGTAGGTCGCCATCAGCAGCAGCGGCGTGAGCATGGTCCAAAGCGCGCCGCCGAAGCTGCCGCGATAGCGGGCCAGGATGTCACGCTTCACCATCGAACCGATCAGCTTGCGATTGCGCCACAGGCTCGCGACGGGCAGCGTGAACGCCTTGGGGATCGCCTGCATCGTGCGCGACCAGCGTTCGCCGGATGCGCTGACGACACGCGGCTCGGTGATAGCGAGTCGGCCCTCGCCGACTTCGGCATCGATGGCGATGTAGCGGTCGCGATCCTCGACCGGAGCCACCTGGATGCGATACGCGCCTTCTTCGGGAGGCAGCGTGACTTTCAGCGAGTTCGCGCCTTGCGATTCGCTCCATTCGCCTTCACTCAGGAACGCGCCGGTCGCGGGATCGAACAGTTGCCAGCCGATGACGCCGCGCGCGTCGCTCTCAAAGCGTACGCGGATCGAGCCGTCTTCGAGCGCGGCCGAAACTGCCTTGTAAGTCGCCATGCTAGCTGTACAGCCAGTCAGGATAACGCTGTCTGATGGGACCGGTCTTGCGGCCAACGATGTAGATGCCGTCGCCGCGATGCTTCGGGTCCAGGATATAGGTGTCGAGGAGGTGTTCCACCCAGCGAAGGTCGGGTGTCGGCTCATCGAGGAACGGGCCGGTTTCGAGCAACGTTACTTCGAAGCCAGAGTTCTGGAATAGCGCTTCCAGCTCCCGCGGTGTGTACTCGCGTGCGTGGCGCGGATCGGGATCGCCACCGGGGTTCGGCTTGATGTAGGCCGGGAACAGCATCGGATGGTAGCCCTGCAGGATGCCCGCCAGCGCACGCAGCGACGCGACATTGGGCGTGGTGATCACCAGATGGCCGCCGGGACGGATGATGCGATTCAGCTCGCTCATCATGTGCATCGGGTCGGTGGGCAAGTGCTCGATCAGCTCACAGCACAGTACGGTCGCGAAGGAGTTGTCTTCGTACGGGAACGGATCCTGCTCCGCGTCGAAGTGATCGATATCGCAGTCGAACGTCTCGCCGTCTTCGGATGTGACGGTGCGATGGTCCACTTTGCCGAGCGTGCCGAAATAGCAGCCGCGCACCTCGCCATAGCCGAGCTTGGTGCGTAGTGCGGGTGTGATCTGGAGATAGGCGCCCATCTCCAGCGCACGATCGCCAGGGCCGCCGGGCGGCGTGACGTCGAGCGTCTTCTTGAGTCGTGTCTGGTGCGTCTTGGCGTAACCGCGCGAACCGTCTTCTTCTTTAGTCCACGACAGGATGTACTCTGCGGGAACGTCGACAGGTGCGGGCGGTGTCTCGACGATTTGCGCGGTACCGTTAGCGACGGCATGCGCGAATTCTGCATAGCGCTGGGCGACCGAGGGCCAGTTGCACTCGCGTTCCACCCACTTGCGCGCTTGCAGGCCCAGAGCGCGGCCGACTTCCGGGCGCTCGACGAGGAGCTTTAGGTACTCGTAGATGTGTTCTTCTTCGCTGGCGTCGACGGGAACTTTGAGACAGATGTCGTCCGGGTATTCGGAGAAGCTGCCGATCTCGCTGATCAACACAGGCTTGCCCATGCCGAGCGAACGGAGCAGGGTGCCCGAAGTCTCGCCGACCGTGGGGTAACGCAGATTCAGGATCGCGTTGCACGCGGCCAAGTAGCCGTTGAAGTCTTCGATGGGCGCGTAGTCGATGTGACGGGCGTGGGCACCGAGGCCGAGTGACGAAATCAGATTTGCCAGCGGCAACTCCGGATGTGCCTCGCCGACCAGGATCAAGCGAGCTTCCGGGTGCTCCGCAATTACGCGTCGGAACGCCCGCAGCGATTCGGCGATGCGCTTGTACGGCTTCAGAAAACCGAAGATGCCGAATAGCGGAACATTCGCCGCCAGCCCAAGCTTCGCGCGCCACGGTGAGCCGTCGGTATCGACGGTCCAGGCCCCGTGCGGGATCTTGGCGATCGGTCCTTTGAAGCCGCGCTGCCGAACGACTTGTGCCACGGTCTCGCTATGCACGATCACGGCTTTAGAACGTCTCAGGATGCTGGTGAGTAGCGGAAGATCGTAGTCCGGCCCGCGGCGCACCGGCTGCACGTAGCGCTTCGCATACGCGAGCGCTTCCGCGCCGCCGTCGACTTCCACTTCTTTCAGGTACGCATCCCAATTGCCGCGCTTGATGGTCAGATCCGCGACCAGGTGATGCAGGTTCGCTTCGTGCAGCACCACGATACCGGGATGCTGCATCGCGGCTTCATAGGCGAAGGTGTGAAACGGATTGTTGCCCAGCTGGTAGACGCACGTGTCGTAACCGGCGGGATCGAAGACAGCGGGTTGTTCGCTGAACGTGTCGATCTCCGCGAGCTTGCGCAGATGAAGCAACAACTCCTCCGAATAATCGGCGATGCCGCTACGCGCGGGGGGCAGGGGAGAGAAGAACGCGAGGCGCATGGGCGCTACGGCAGCAACTCCACTGTGAACACGCCGAGCGCGAGCGGCAAGCGCGCCAGCACGGGCGTCCGCACATCGTCTCGCGCGAAGTACAGCTCGATGGTGAGATCCGACTTCGGTCCGTGAATGGAGACGCGAACTTTGTCGGCTTCGATGCGCTGGTCGGCTTGTTTGATCGATTCAGTGCCGGTGTAGGTTAGTTGCAGGTCATACTTCGAACCCAGGTAGACGGGCTGATTCGGCGCGATGCGGCCCTGCGATAGTTCTTGCCGCACATACTGCAGGAACGTGAGAGCGTCGCGCCCGCAATCGGCGATCTGCGACTGGCTGTTCCCTCCGCCCTGCGTTTCACGCTTGAGATTGTGATGTTCCTGATCGAAGGTGACTTTCTCGCTGTTCTTGCGGGAGCCACGAATCGTGGTCCGTTCGAGCCAGTCCGAACAGAAACCCGCGTTGGCCTTCGAGCGATATTCGTCGCGAATGGTGAAGCCGGGCACGGCCGCGTCCAGCGTGAGTTCGGAGGACCAAACACCTTCGGCCGATTTCGTTGATATGAGCGCGCCTTCTCCAAGGCTGAGTCCGCTCTGCCAGTTGATGGTGTAGTGGAGCGATTCGGCGTTGGCTGCGGCACAGAGCAGAGCCGCAGTCAGAATGAGATGCTTCACGCGACACCCGCTTTGACGGCGACTTCCACGCGTCGAGCGGCACCGGCCACCTCGTAGTACACGTTCAAGGTTTCGGCGGCCGCCTTCTCCCAGCTGAACGTGGCGGCATGCTGCGGGCCCAGCAGTTCGAGGCGTGTGCGGACATCCGGATTCAACAGCGCATCGCAGATCATGTGAGCCATTTCTTCCGTATTTTTCGGATCGAACAGGAGCGCGGCGGAGCCGGCGACTTCCGGCATAGCAGTTGCATTGGAACACGCGACAGCGCGACCGCAGGCCATGGCTTCCAGGATCGGCAGGCCGAAGCCTTCGTAAAACGACGGGTACACGAACAGGTCACAGGCTCCGTAGAGCGTAACCACGTCCTCATCTTCCACGAAGCCGGTGAAATGGATGCGATCGGCTACCTTGGACTTCGCGACGGCTTCATGTAGGCGCGGGGAATACCAGGTTTCTTTGCCAGCGAAGACCAAGTGGTGCGGCAGCTTCGGGTGAGACGCGATCACCTGTTCGAAGGCGTGCAGCAGGCCCATGTGATTCTTGCGCGGCTGCAAGTCCCCAATAGTAAGAACGAACGGGGCTGGGATCCCGAGCTTCCGTTGGATGCGGGCTTGCGCCTGGTTGCGATCCATCGGAACGAACTGGCTGGAGACGGCATTCGGAACCACCACGACGCGCTCATCTTCGATGCCGTAGTGGCGCATGATCGCGGTTTTGGAGAATTCGCTGGGCGTTAGAATCTTCGCCGCGCGTTCCGCAGTGCGCTTCACGGTCAGCTTGAGCTGCGTTGCGCGGAAGGTGCTGAAATATTCGGGATGTTCCAGATAGCTGACGTCGTGGATGCTGACCACCAAGGGCACAGAGGTGCCGAGCGGGCCGGTGTACTGGACGTGCAGCAGGTCGGGATGGTCGTGCGCTACGTGACGCGGCATGTCCCAGGCGAGGCGTTTGTAGGGATTGTCGGAAACCCAGCGCGTTTCGAAGCGCTTCGGAATAAACTCCGGCGCGTTGGGCTTCGAAATGTACGCGACGACGTGACTATCCTGATCCAGGTGCGCAAACTCATTCAAGAGATTGCGGATATAAACTTCATTCCCCGTCAGATGACAGCCGATGGCGTGCGCGTCAACTGAGAATCGCATGCTTGCGCCTCTCAGTATAGCGTCTTTAAGGGAGCTAGACTGAAAGTCAGATGGTTCGAATTTGGTGGTTGCTCCTGGCATTGACGGTCTCAGTTCGCGCGGACGAACGAACCCAGCGGCTGGCGTTGCGTCTGGCTGAAGAAGCCTCCGCCTTTGAACGCGCCGCGCCCCGGGTCCTAGGTGTTGAGACTCTGGAACAGAGAGCACAAAAACCACCCAAACGTTTCCGCGTCCGCGTGGGCGATAATGCCAAGCGCTCTCCACCGGTGGAGTGGCAACAACGCAAGATTGTCTCCGAGTACGCGTTTTCGACCTTCGGGGAAGGTAGCCTCCACGAACTGCGGCAGGTGACGTCCGTGGATGGCAAGCCAGTCAAGAACAAAGGGCCGGAAGCGCTGGCCAAGCTGATTCTGGCCGATGATCAAGGGCGCAAGCGGGAGCTGCTGGAACAGTTCGCGAACTATGGACTGCAGGGCGCCGTTACGGACTTCGGACAGGTGATTCTTTTGTTCACGCCCGGCAATATCGGCCGCTACGAATTCGGTTTTGTTCGTAGGGCGACCCAGAGTGACCGGCCGGTGCTGGTCTTCTCCTACCGGCAGATTGATGGTCCCAATCCAGTCACGGTGATTGACGCGCGCAGCAAAGTGGCTACGGCACTGGAGGTGAGCGGCGAGATCTGGGTGAACGAAGATACCTACCAGCCGGTGCGGATTTCGATCCGGTCCGGAGAGGATGCTCAGCGGCAGGAGGCCAGCGTCGAATACGCGATGTCCGGCTACGGCATTGTGCTGCCGGTGCGTACCGATCATCGAGAGAGCCGCAACGGCGAGGTGACGGCGGAAAATCACTTCACCTACGAAGGTTTCCGACGCTTCGGAGCCTCTGCCGACATCATCTTTGAAGCGGAGGATCCTCAATAAGTGCGCGTTGTGTATCTGCACGGGTTCGCATCGAGCCCGCGTTCCAGCAAGGCCCAGTTCTTCAAGCGGCAACTCACCGCCAGCGGTGTGGATGTAGATATCCCGCAGTTGGACGGCGGCGATTTCGAGCATCTGACCCTGACCGGACAACTGCGTGTAATCCACGAAACTGTAGGCGGGCGACCGAGCGTGTTGTTCGGCTCCAGCATGGGCGGGTATCTCGCGGCGCTGTATGCGTCACAGCATCCGGAAATCGAGAAGTTGGTGCTGCTGGCCCCTGCGTTCCAGTTCCCCAGCCGTTGGCGGCAGCGCTATACCGAGGCCCAGTTGGCGAACTGGAAAGCGGCCGGGTCCACGCCGGTGTTCCACTACGGCGAGGGGCGGCCGATGCAGCTGGGATACGAACTGATGGAGGATTCCGAGCGGCATCCCGATGAACCCGATGCCCGCCAGCCCGCCTTGATCTTCCATGGGACGAAAGATGATGTGGTTCCGGCTGAGGTCTCTCTAAGGTTCGCCGCGGGGCATCCGAACGCTCAGGTCCAATTGATGGAATCGGGCCACGAACTGACCGATGTGTTGGACGCTATGTGGGCAAGAACGCAAGAGTTCTTGGAACTTTGAAGACATCCGTTCCGTAAATGTGTATGTTAGACTCCAAGTAGTAGATAGGGCTCCACGAAATTGAAACGCGGCGCTTGCGGTAGGCGTCCAAAGAGGTACCAGCCTACTGTAGGCGGAGGCATATGGCAGAACAGCTTCCCGGCAACCATCCGAATCGCGACCACAACGATGCAGACTCGCATCTGGACCATCTGCTGACCCCTGCTTCCGTCAATACGCCCGTATTGGTGAGCCTGATTCAGGGCATCAAAGAACTGATCAACCCGCCGAAGCTGCCTCCTTTGGAAGTAACTTCGAAGCCGGTCGAGATCAAGTATTCCAACAGTTATGCGGGCAATGAATGGAAGGCTGGGGTGCTGTCTGTTGTTATCAACCTCAGTATTCTGGGCCTGCTGTTGCTGATCGGTACGAACAAGGTTGTTCAGGAAGCGATCAAAGAGAAGGTGATCCTGATCGCGCCGAACCTGGCGGTTCGCAAGCCCCCACCGTTGCCTCCTCAGAAGGAGATGTCGGGTGGTGGCGGTGGTGGTGCCGACAAAATTCCGGAATCGAAGGGCAAGCTACCCAAGGTTGCTCCGAAGCAGTTCGTCCCGCCTTCACGGACCGTGGATAATCCGAAACTGGCAATGGATCCGACGATCATTGCGTCGGCTGACCTGCCGAATATCGACGCTGCGAACTTCGGTGACCCGCTGGCGGGCATCGGCCCGGCGTCCACCGGTATTGGCGGCGGTGGCGGTATTGGTCCGGGCAAAGGCGCGGGCGTGGGTCCGGGCAGTGGCGGTGGATTCGGCGGCGGTGTGTACAAGATCGGCGGCGGCGTGAGTGCTCCGCAGGCCACCTACAAGCCGGAGCCTGAATATTCCGAAGAAGCCCGCAAGGCGAAATACCAAGGTGAAGTATGGCTCTCGGTGATCGTCGACGAAAAGGGCGTCCCGCAGGACATCAAGGTCACGCGCAAGCTTGGCCTGGGTCTGGACGAAAAAGCGATTGAAGCCGTTCGCAAATGGCGCTTCAAGCCCGGCATGAAAGACGGCAAGCCCGTCGCCGTGCAGGCCACCATCGCTGTCAGCTTCCACTTACTGTAGCCTGAAGGGGTGAACCCCACCCTTCCCTCTGGTACAACCCCTCGTCCGAAAGGTCTGCTGATCCTAGCCGCCTTGGTCGTGTTGTTCCTCGGCAGCCGCAGTATCGCCGGTCTCATCCTCGATTACAACTGGTGGGGCGAGATGGGCCAGGTCGATACCTGGGCTCGCATGTGGCTGTATCGCTGGGCGCCGGTCGTCGTGCAGTGGCTGGTGCTGTTCGTCACGCTGTGGTGGGCGCATGCTCGCGGGATGAAATACGCGGGAACGGGTTTGCGTGAGCATCGCGGATACGCCCGGCTGGCGACGCTCGCCGCGATGGTGTTGGCGTTCTTCCTGTTGGCTTCAGCCGTCGATGGCTGGGTGGTCGCGCGCTATTTCGGTGGCCGTGCCGTCGAATCGGCGTGGCGCGATCCGGTCTTCGGCGAATCGCTGGGCTTCTACTTCTTCCAACTTCCTTTCTATGTCAGCGCCGCCAGCTTTCTGGCTGTGTGCGCTGCCGCTGGAGCGGTTGTGTACTATGCGACCGCTCGAGTGTGGCAACTGCGCTTGCGCTTCCCCGAGATGTGGAAGCAAGGCCAGATCGAATGGGATGACGTGAAGCGGCTCGGCAGTCTGGAGACGCACCTGTTCAAGGCGATGATCGCGCTATTTCTGCTGGGGCTAGCCGTCAGCTTCTGGCTGGGGCGCTACGAGATGCTGTATTCCGACCATGGCGAGTTGATGGTCGGGCTCGATTACGTGGAGCAGAACGTCGGGTTGCCGATGCAGACCGCCAAGGCCGTAGCGGCGATCCTCGCTGCGGTGCTGGTGATGTTTGGGCGGCGCAAGCTCGCGATGTCGATGGCGCTGGTGCTGGTCGCCGATGTGGCTCTGCCACCGTTGGTCAGCTCGTTCTACGTTCGTCCCAATGAATTGAACCTGGAGCGTCCGTATCTGGAGCGCCACATCGAAGCGACGCGCAGTGCGTTCGGGCTGGATCGGCGGGCGAAGGAAGTAGACTTTGCTGCGCGCAAAGATGCGCCGATCGATTTCCAAGCCAATGCGACGATGCTGGATAACGTCCGGCTGTGGGAATGGCAGGCGTTTCACGACACGCTGAGCCAGAGTCAGCCTCTGCGTCCGTATCTGTACGCGGACACAGACATCGACCGTTATACGATCGACGGACAGATGCGGCAGGTGCTGGTCGCCCCGCGCGAACTGGACTTGCAGCAACTGGGCGCGGCTCAGGATCGCTGGGTGATCTCGCATACGATCTACACGCACGGCTACGGATTGGCGCTGGCCGAATCGAATCGCATCACTTCAGCCGGGTTGCCGGAACTGTTGATCCGCAATGCGCCTATTGAAGTGACGGCTCCGGGCTTGAAGCTGACACAGCCTGAGATCTACTACGGCGAACAGTCGCATGATCCCGTTTTTGTTCGCACGACGCAGCCGGAGTTTAACTACCCATCGGGTTCGGAAGATGTCAGCACCCGTTATGAAGGCAAGGGTGGGTTCCTCACTTCTGCGGGACTGCGCTTGGCGGCGGCTTGGGCTCTGAGTGACTGGAACATCGTGCTCTCCGATGCGTTGACCAGTGAGACCCGCATGATGCTGCGTCGCGCGGTGCGCCCTCGACTGGAGACGCTGGCTCCCTTTATTCGATGGGACGGCGATCCGTACATCGTTATTGGCGACGACGGCCACCTGCAGTGGATGGTCGACGGTTACACGACCAGTGATCTCCATCCCTACGCCCGGGGACTGCGGGCCGACGGGGAAGCGTTCAACTACATTCGGAATTCGGTCAAGGCTACGGTGGACGCTTACGACGGCACCGTCAACATTTATGTGTTCGATGCCGACGATCCGTTGATTCAGGGCTACCAGAACCTGTTCCCGGGGCTGCTGAAGCCCGGCGCGGACATGCCGGCGGACCTGCGGCGTCATACGCGCGCCCCGGAGTTCCTGTTCCGCACGCAGGCTGAGATGTACCGCGTGTATCACATGCGGAATCCCGAGTCCTTCTACAACCGCGCCGATTCCTGGGATCTCGCCATGTTCACCAGCAGCCAAAATATGGAGCCGAAGCCGGTCGACGCGACGTATGTGATCGCGACGCTGCCCGGGGAGACCAAGCCCGAGTTCTTGCTGACGATTCCCTTCACCCCCCGCGGCAAGCAGAACCTGATCGGCCTCATGGCCGCCCGGTGCGACGGTGAACATCTGGGTGAGCTGGTCTTCCTCCAGCTCCCGAAGCAGGAGATCCTGCCGGGGCCGCTCCAGGTGGAGGCACTCATCAACCAGGACGACGTCATTTCGAAGGACCTCTCCCTGTGGAACCAGCAGGGCTCCCAGGTGCTCCGGGGCCAGGTGCTGGTCCTGCCGGTGAGCAACACCTTCCTGTTCGTCGCCCCGATCTACATCCAGGCGGCCCAGGCGCGGATGCCGCAGCTGGAAAAAGTGGCTCTGGTTTCGGGTGAGGATCTGGTCTATGCGGACACTTATCCACAGGCTCTGGAGATGCTGGCCGCGAGGCAGGGAGGAGCTCGGCCGGCGCCTTCCACTCGGGTGACGAGCACCCAAACCGGGCCTCAGGCACCTGCAGCAGCTCCGCCATCCGACTCCAGGATCCAAACGATCCGGCAACATCTGGAGCGCTACCGAAATTTGACCGCTCAAGGGAAGCTCGCCGAGGCAGGCCGGGAACTCGAATTAGTTGAATCACTTGTGAAGTAGTGATAGCATTGCTAGCAATGCTAAATCAGGTGTTTTCCACATGGCGACCCTGGTGATTCGCCGCCTCGACGACTCCGTGAAGGCCCGGCTCCGGGTCCGCGCGGCGCAGAACGGCCGGTCCATGGAAGAGGAAGCCCGCGAGCTTCTGACGGCCGGTCTGGCCCAGGCTCCGTCGACCCAACCGAACCTGTTTGAGGCGATCCGGAAGGTGGTCGAGCCGCTGGGTGGGATCGAGTCTCCCCGGGACTAGCCGATGCTGATTCTCGACACCACCATCCTGGCCGAGGTCATCCGTCCCGCCCCGGATCCGAGGATCGGTACCTGGCTCGGCGCCCAGCAGCGGGACGACCTGTATACAACCAGCATCGCCCTTGCGGACATCCTGCTCGGGATCGAGCGCTTGCCCCCCGGCAAACGCAAGAGCGACCTGCTGGCCGCCGTCGGGGAAATCTTCGCGTTCTTCGAGAAGCGCATCCTGCCGTTTGACCAGGACGCCGCGCGCGCCTATCCGACCATCGTTCAGAACCAGAAGATGATGGGGCGGACGGTGAACGTCGCCGGAGCGATGTTGGCGGCGATCACCCGTTCGCGCGGCGCGATGCTGGCCTCCCGGACGCCCGACGAATTTTCCGGCTGCGGGATTCGCGTCGTCAACCCGTGGGAGCTAGGATAGGGTTAGCATGGCTCACGTCCATCACCACGGGCACGGTCATCATCATCACCATGGGGCCCACGCTCATGGAGCGAAGACGGGCAAGGTGCTGATTGCCTCTCTGGTGGTCACGATTCTGTTCGTCGCCACCGAAGCGATCGCTGGCTGGTGGTCCGGCAGTTTGGCTCTGCTGTCCGATGCGGGGCACAATTTCACCGATGCGTTCGGCCTGGTGCTGGCGGCCACCGCGTATTCGCTCGACGCCAAACCCGGCGATCAGTTCAAGACCTTCGGTTACCAGCGCACCGGCGTGCTGGCAGCGTTCGTGAACGCGTTGATGTTGGTGGTTTTGTCGGTATTCCTGATCTGGGAAAGTATCCAGCGCCTGCGCGCGCCCGAACCCGTCAACGATGACATCATGATGATCGTGGCCGGCATCGGCTTAGCGGTAAACCTCGGCATCGCATGGGGCTTGGGCGGACACGGCAACGATCTCAATCTCCGAGCCGCGTTCCTGCACCAGATCGGCGACGCTGCCAGTTGCGTCGGCATCATCGCCGGGGCGGTTGTGATCCATTTCACAGGCTGGCTGATGATTGACCCGATTCTGTCCCTGGTCATGTCCCTCGTGATCATCTGGACCGCTTGGGACATTTTTAAGGATTCGCTCAACATCCTGTTGGAGGGGCTTCCCAAGGGCATGAACCTCAGCGAAGTGACTGGGGAGATCCGACGCGTATCGCGTGTCGGGGACGTACACGACTTGCACATCTGGAGTTTGGGGTCCGATGCGCGCGCTCTCAGCTGTCACTTGGTGATCCAAGATATGCCGACATCGGAGAGTGAGCTGATTCTAAAGGATGTTAACGCGATGTTGGGGGCCCGGTTCGACATTCACCACACCACCATTCAGTTCGAACACCAGCGCTGCGCCGTTGCCGATGCCTGCGCGGGTGGAGCCAAAATCGAGATGGCCCAAGACGTGCATTCGCACTAACGTTCCGGCTCTACTTAGGGGGCTCTGCACCTTAGAGTGAGCCAGACTGTTATACTGAAAAACACTCGCGATCCGCTCGTCTCAATGCTCAAATACTGTGCCCTAATTTCACTGTGTGCCCTGGTGGGCTCCGCGGCCGACTTTGTCACCGGTCAAGGGGCGCGGCTGGTCATCGGACAAAGAACGTTCACCGCCCAAGAAGCCGGAACTGCGCAGAATTTGCTCGGCGGTGTTGGCGCAGTTTCGTACGCGAACGGCAAGCTCTACATTGCGGACTCCAACCGGCTTGGTCTCACTCCTATCAATAACCGCGTTCTCGTGATGGACACGGCGACCTTTCCCAAGGCAACGGATGTGCTGACTCCTTACAGCTCGCGCTGCCCGGTGTGCGTGGGCCAAGCGAATCTTGTACTTGGACAGACGAATTTCACCGATTCTGCTTCGGGTGTTGGGGCTTCTAACTTCCGCTTGCCCACTGGGATTCACTCCGACGGAGTGCGGCTTGCGGTTTCCGACACGTTGAACAATCGCGTGCTGCTGTGGCGCTCGCTGCCCAATACAAATGGCCAGCCGGCGGACATCGTCATCGGCCAGCCCCGCATGGATCAGAACAAGACCCCGGTTGTGACCGACGCGAAGAGCCTGCGCGCGCCGCAGGGTGTGTGGCTGCAGAACGGCAAATTGTTCGTCGCCGATGCGCAGAATCATCGCGTGTTGATCTGGAACTCGATTCCGACGGTCAACGAACAGCCCGCCGACATTGTGTTGGGCCAGGGCAACATGAACTCCAACGAAGAGTTGGACCCGATCAAGAAGAACATCACGATCGCGGCCGATACGTTGCTGACGCCGACCTCTGTATCGAGCGATGGTGTGCGTTTGTTCGTGACTGACCTCGGCCTGAATCGTGTGTTGATCTGGAACACAATTCCGACGCAGAATCATCAGGCCGCCGATATCGTGATTGGTCAGCCGGACATGGCGTCCTCGCTGTCGAACAATGTCACCAAGCTCTGTAATCCGATCGATGCCAACAAAGACGGCGTTTCCGATACGGACACGGACGGCAACTTGATCTACCCGTTCCGCTGCGCGAAGACGATGAACTTCCCGCGCTTTGCGTTGAGTGATGGCAAGCGCTTGTTCGTGGCCGATGGCGGTAACGACCGAGTGCTGATCTACAACAAGGTCCCAACGCAGAATGCGGTGGCCGCGGACGTGATCCTGGGCCAGCCTGATGAATTCCAGAGCACGGTTTCCAGTTCTACCGACCTCTTCCACCCGCTGCTGCGGCAATCGGCGGCCGATATCACGGCAACGCCGACGTCGCTCGCTTGGGACGGAACGAACTTATACGTCACCGACCCCAGCAATCGCCGCATCATGGTGTTCACCGAAGGCGAAGCACTGATTCCGATCAATGGCGTGCGCAACGCAGCCAGCCGCGAAGTCTTCGCGCTCGGTTCGGTGGCGGTGCAGCTGCGCCAGACGATCAACCAGACCACGGGCTTGCTCGATACCGGCAAGATCACTGCGGATGACACTGTTACCGTGACCATCGCAGGTGACCGGAAGTACACCTACACGGTGGTCGCGGATGACACGCTGGAGACGATCATGATTGGCATGGCCGCTGCGATCAACGCAGGCAATGGCGATATTCAGGTCGTGGCGAAATATGAACCTATTCTTGGCTTGGTGAAACTCCAGGCGAAGAAGGGCGGCACCGATGGTAACGACATCACGATCGCGGTTGCGACCAGCGAAGATGCGGGTATCGTTGCGGGAGCTAGCGGGAACAACTTGCAGGGTGGCCAGAACGCGACCGTGCTCGCGCCGGGAACTCTGATTTCAGCGTTGGGTATTAACTTGGCTTCGATCACGAAGGCTGGCGATACCAGCGGCAAGAACCTACCTCTCGAACTTGCCGATGTGCAGGTGTACGTCGACGGCATCCGTTCGCCGTTGATGTTTGTTTCTCCGACGCAGATCAACTCCCAGATTCCGTTTGAAGTGGCGGACGCCAACAGCGTCAGCTTCTACCTGCGTATCAAGCGCCCGGACGGCAGTGTGATCGCAACGACCGCTTTGGCTGTACCCATCGACAACCAGAACCCCGGAATTTTTGCCGAGGACGGTGAATCGGATCCGCGTATAGCGATTGCGTACCACGCCTCCAGCTATGCGACCGGTCTAGTCAACGTGGACGGCTTCATCGAAGAAGGTGACGTCGCGACGGTCACCATCGATGATCGCTCCTACGTCTACACGGTCAAGGCGGACGATACGCTGGATACCGTCCGTGATGCATTCGTGGCCTTAATCAATGCGAACCCGGAAGAATCGGTTGTGGCGGTTCCGGTCACGGCCTTCCATCGCTTCCAATTGCGCTCCAAGATTCCTGGCCCGGCCGGCGAAGGCACGCCATATTCGGCGACTACGGCGGAAGGCAACAACACCACCGTATCGCTGATTCTGAGCGGCTACAGTGCCCAGTTGTGCTGCTCCAATGTGAAAGACTCGCGCGTGACGCTCGACAATCCCGCGGTTCCTGGCGAAGAGATTTACCTCTATGCGACGGGTTTGGGCGCAGTGAATCCGCAGGCTGCCCAAGTGGTCGCGCTAACCGGCGAACGCTATAGCGGTCCGGCTCTGAATAATCCTCGGGAATTCGTCTCCTCGCTGGGCAGTGGCTCCACGGCTCAGGTGGTTTCGGCGGGCCTGGAACCTGGAACATTTGGACTCTACAAAGTCGTCCTCGAAATCGGTCCAGGTACATCCGTGGGGACGAATAAGTACATTGGGCTCACGATCTCACAGTGGATCTACACCAGTAACACGGTGAACGTCCCCATTCGAGATCCGTTCGCCTCCACCGAAGGCAACTAGGGATTCTGTACGTCGTACGGCTTGTAGCCCGCACCCTTCAAGGTCGCGCGAGCTGCCTCCGTTTGTTCAGGAACCACATAGAAGAACGCACCGATGCGTTCTGATGGAAAAATCAGCCCGCCTTTGTAGCGATCCGGTTCGACCAGATAGTCGAGCTCGACGCCTGTGAACAACTCCTCAATCTTCAAGGCTTCGTCCAGTTTCTTGGCGACGTAAACCAAGTCGAGATCCTGCTCGCCGAAGTATTCCGGTGGCTGACGCATAGGTTCTCAGGGTAGCGAATCGCCGCGCGCGTCTACAATCGAATGAGGTGCGTTCCCCCGTTACGATTCGACTCGCGGACTTGAGCGAGGACATGCCGGACATCCCTGACCGGCCCGCTGTGTTTCTGCTGTGGGCTGCCGAGGGTCAGCCTTATCTGGCGAAGACAACATTGTTGCGCAGACGATTGCGGCGGTTATTGTCGCGCACGGATCGCTTATCGCGCGTGCTGCGCCTTGGCGGCGTAGTGGAACGTCTGGAGTACTGGACGGTCGGCTCGCAGCTGGAAGCGATGCTGGTGCATCTGGAGCTGGCGAAACAGCACTTTCCTGATGAGTGGCAGAAGATCACGCGATTAAAGGCGCCCGCATTTGTGCACTTGGTAACGGAGAATGAGTTTCCCCGGTTGCGGATCACAACGCGCCTCGGCAAGGGGATATTTGCCGGACCGTTCCCGAGTCGCGCGGCTGCGGAACGTTGCGAGAACGAAGTGCTGGATCTATTCCAGGTGCGGCGCTGCGAAGAGAACTTGGTGCCCACTCCTCAGCACCCGGGCTGTATCTACGGCGAGATGAACAAGTGCCTGCGGCCCTGCCAAGCTGCAGTGACGCCGGACGAATACCGGCACGAAGCGGATCGCGTGGTGCAGTTCCTGAAGACCCGCGGTATCTCCTTGTTGGAGCCTGCCGAAGCGGCTCGCGACCGCGCCAGTGCGGAGATGCAGTTTGAAGAGGCAGAACGCATGCACGCTCGCGTGGCCCGGATTCAAGAGGTGACTTCCTCGATGGGTGACCTCGCCCGCCCGCTGGATCAACTGGTGGGCGTGGCGGTAGTGCGATCGGCGGCGGATACGGCGATTGAACTGGTGTTCCTGGCGGGTGGGCAATGGCAGGAGCCGCGTCGTCTGTTGCTGGCGGATTCCGTCGATGCAGGGCAAAGCCTGGATCGCCGGCTACGCGAGATGATTGCGCAGGTGCCACTCACGGGTAAACCGAACCTGGAGCATCTGGCGGTGTTGATGCGCTGGTATGGATCCAGTTGGCGCGATGGGGAGTGGGTGGGCTTTGATGCTCCAGAGAAAGTGCCCTATCGTCGCATTGTGAACTCGGTGGCACGTGTAGCGGGGCCCCGTCTATGAGGTGTCTATGAGGCGCTGGCTCGATCGCGTGCAAGCCGCGTGGGATGCCCGATTCCGGCAACGGCTGACGCTGTTCGGGCTGGCTTACGTAGCCGCGATCGTGCTTGTTGGGGTGGCGGCCTTCGTATCGGCGAACAATTTGTTGTTCCTGATTTTGGCGGCCATGGTCGCAACGTTGATGATCTCCGGCTTCGTCGGGCGACTGAGCCTCGCGGGGTTGGGATTGGAGCTCCTGCTACCGCCGCATGCATCGGCGCGTCGTCAGGTTCGCGCGGGTGTGCGCTTGAAGAATCTGAAACAGTGGGTGCCGTCGTTCAGTGTGCACCTGGCCTTCAGTCGCGAGCCCGGCGGCGTGCCGAAGCCGACGCTGTATTTTCCGATGGTGACCGGAGGCGGGTCTATTGACGAACCCGTCGAACTCTACTTTCCGACGCGTGGTGCGCACACCGAACGGAATTTCCAATTCTCCACGCGCTTCCCGTTCGGCTTCGTGGAGCGGCGCGAGGATGTCACCATCCGTCATGAAGTCATTGTGTATCCGTGCCTCGATCCCAAGCCGGGTTTCGAGACATTGCTCAACTCCGTGCAAGAGGGGCTCGCCGCGATGGAGCGGGGGCAGGGAAGCGACTTTTACCGTATTCGCCCGTACGAAGGCTCCGACAGTGCGAAGAACGTGGACTGGAAAGCGACGGCGCATACCGGCGAATTACAGGTCCGGGAGTTTGTTCAGGAACAATCGGGCGCGGTGGTGATTTATCTGGATCTCGATATTCCGGAAGGCGCAGAACAGTGGTTTGAAACCGCCGTCGAATGCGCGGCATTTCTCGCCTTTGAGATGGCCGAGCGGCATACTCGGCTTCGCTTTATCACCCAAACGTGGGATGCCCCCTCCGAAGACATCTATACTATCCTTAAATATTTAGCGTTGGTCTCCCCACGGAAGGGCAGGCCCGAAACGGTCCCGGACAACAATGACTTCCACATCGTATTTACACAAAATCCTGAACGATTTAGGGCTCTTGGTTGGTGTTCGTCGCAGTCAGCGCATGCATGGCTGGTCGGTCCTGAGTTTTTCTAAGACTACGCTCCTTGCGTTGCTGCTGACGTCTGCCATGTTTGCGCAGGTCGGAGCATCCATCTCAGGTCGCGTGGAAGATACCACCGGCGCGGGCGTGAGCTCCGCCGCTGTGACAGTGAAGAGCATCGAAACCGGAGCGACGCGCACCGTGATGACCGACGGCAGCGGCAACTACAGAGTGTTCGGGCTGCCTCTGGGTGCGCAAGAAGTGCGTGCCGAGAAGGACATGTTCCGCGCGACGCTGCGTACGGGAATCAGCTTGGTTGTGGGGCAGGATGCAGTCGTGAACTTCATGTTGGAACTGGGGGCGGTGAGCGATTCCATCACGGTGACTGAAGAAATTCCGGTCGTGAATACGACCACGTCGCCGGTATTCGGAATCGTGAGTGAGCGCCAAATCAAGGAACTGCCGCTGAATGGCCGCAGCTTCGATAACTTGATCACGCTGAATCCCAGCGCCATCAATTATCCGCTCCGCAGTTCGGGTACCAGCACCAGTAACGGCAGCAACTTCGCTGTCGCGGGCCGTCGTCCGCTGGAAAATATCTTCCTGTTGAACGGCATCGAATACACGGGATCGAGTCAGCTGTCGAACACGCCGGGTGGCGTGAGCGGCCAGTTACTGGGCGTGGATGCGGTGCGCGAGTTCAACCTGTTGACCGACAATTACTCCGCCGAATACGGCAAGCGCGCTGGCGCGCAGGTGAACGTGGTGACGATGTCCGGCAGCAACGCGGTGCACGGATCGCTGTTCGAATTCATCCGTAACAACAAGCTGGATGCGCGCAACTTCTATGATCGAGGCGCTACGCCGCCGTTCCGCCGCAATCAGTTTGGCGCCGCGCTGGGAGGTCCCATCAAGAAGGACAAGTTGTTCCTATTCGGCAACTGGGAAGGTTTCCGCGAACGTTTGGATGTGACAAACGTGACGGTGGTGCCGAATAATGAAGCCCGCCAGGGCCGCCTGCCCAACGCGAGTGGCGTCTACAGCACGGTGGCGAATCTGGATCTGCGCATGTTGCCTTACATGCAGTTGTGGCCGGAAGTGAACGGTCCCCAGTTGCTGGCCAATGGTGTAGAAACGGGCTCTGCGCTTTCCTTCAACAACCCCAAGCGCAAGGTTCGCGAAGATTTCGGCACAGCGCGTGGCGACTATAACATCACTTCGAACGATATTCTGACCACCAGCTACACGATCGACGACGGCAACAGCCAGGTGCCGAACGCCGATCCACTGTTCGGTTCCGCGGTGCATCTGCGGGCGCATGTGTTGAGTTTGCAAGAGACGCACGTGTTCTCTCCGCGTGTCCTGAACACCTTCCGCGCTGGCTTCTCTCGCGCCGGTTTCAACTTCGATGCCCTGGAGTTCAAGCAGTTCCCCTCCAGCCTCTCCTTCGTGCAAGGCCAGCAGATCGGCGGCTTCATCGTCGGCGGTGGCAACACGACGACGGGCTTGGCCTCGATCACCGCGGCTGGCTCGAATAACGCGGCGAACGTTCTGAATCGCCGCAACCTGTTCACCTACTCTGATACGGTGGCAATCACGGCGGGGCGCCATCAACTGAGTGTGGGCGCGTGGTTCCAGCGCATGCAGGACAACGAAAACAGCGCGTCGCGCCGCTTGGGACAAGCGACCTTCGCCAACCTCACGGGATTCTTGCAGGGCACCCCGACGAACTTTCAGGTGATCCCGAATCCCAGCGGTCTGGGCTTCCGCAGCTTGTTCGGTGCGTGGTTCGTGGATGACACGATTCGCGTGCGCCGCAACCTGACGGTGCAGATCGGTCTGCGCCACGAATTCACTACAGGATGGAACGAAGTGGCCGGCCGCGCGGGCAACTGGATGATGGATGCGAACGGCATTCTGATCACCGAACCGCGCACCTCGAATTCAGCGTTCACCACCAACAACGCGAAGAAATTGTTCGCGCCGCGTGTGAGCCTCGCCTGGGACCCGTTCGGTAACGGCAAGACCGCGATTCGCGCGGGCTACGGCACCTACTACACGTTGATCGACAACCTGGCGTTCCTGCTGAATTCGATCGCCCCGTACAACGGTGCAGTGACCTACACCACGGGTTCGATGTTCAACTACCTGCCGGTCGTGTCCGGAGTGAAGCCTGCTCCGACGTGCGGTCCCGGCGTGCCCACGCCTTGCACTACCTACGCTCCGCAGGGTGTTCAGGCGGATGCGAAGACCCCGGCGCTGCAGAACTGGAACTTCTCAATTGAGCAGCAACTCAGTTCCAATACATCGATCCGTATCGCGTACGTCGGCTCCTTTGGCTACCACGGTTTGCTCAGCATGGATCCGAATTCGGTCGCGGCGCGAACCTGCCAGTCGGCGACCTGTATCTCTGGCGGCACGTTGGCTGCGGCTTCGCGCGGCGTCGTCACGCAGGGTCAGCAGTACATCCCTGTGGCCACGCGCCCGAACCAGTATCTGGCGGGCGGCTTCTTCTGGATGACGCAAGCCAACTCCAGCTATAACGGCATGCAGATCGATCTGACGCGTCGCATGACGAAGGGCCTGCAGTTCCGCGGCAACTTCACGTGGTCGAAGAACCTGGATCTGAACTCGGCCCTGACCGGCGCGCAATCGAACAATCAGCCGCAGATGTTGCTGGATCGTACGAATCTGCGCCGCGACTGGGGCCCGTCGGCTCTCGATGTCCGTACGCAGTCAACCATCTCGGCTCGCTACGAACTGCCGTTCGGACCTGGCCAGCGCTGGATGCAGGGCAGCAAGGGCGCGGTCAGCAAGATTGTCGGTGGTTGGGAACTCAATACCATCGCCACGATGCTGAGCGGCTTCCCGTTCACGCCTACGGTGGGTTCGAACCGCTCCGGCAACGGCGACACGCGCAATCCTGATCGGCCGAACCTCAACCCGAACTTCACCGGTAGCATCGTGACGGGCGATCCGAATCGCTGGTTCGATCCGAACGCGTTCCTGTTGCCGACCGCCGGCACCTTCGGTAACGCCGGTCGTGGCATCCTGCGTGGACCGGGCGTGGCGACCGTGGATCTCTCCGTGATGAAGAACACCAAGCTGGGCGAACGCTTCACGCTGCAGTTCCGCGCCGAAGCGTTCAATCTGCTGAACCGCGCGAACTTCGGTACACCGAATCCGATCGTGTTCAGCGGCACGTCCTTCGCGGCCTCCGCCGGTCTGATCACGTCGACCACCACGTCGTCGCGTCAGATGCAGGGTGGCCTCAAGCTGATCTTCTAAAGTGATCGTTACCGCAATCCAACTCCACCCGATCAAGGCGCTCGATGCCTTGCGGGTGGAGTTTGCACGTGTGCTTCCCAGTGGCGCCCTGGAATTTGATCGACGCTGGGCTATGGTCGACGCGCGTGGGCGATTCGTCAACGGCAAGAACCGGGCAGAGATTTACGCGATTCGGGCAGTCTACGATCTGACGGCACGCGAGGTCGCGCTCGACGGTGATGTCTTCTCACTCGATCGTCAGGGTCCGGCGATCGCGCACTGGTTCTCCGAACGGCTCGGCGAACCGGTCGAGTGTCGGGAGAACGCGGAAGTGGGGTTTCCGGATGATCTGGATTCCCCGGGGCCGACGTTTGTGTCCAGCCCGTCGCTTCGGCAGGTCGCGGCTTGGTTCTCTTTGGATGAGGCGGAGGTCCGCCGTCGCTTTCGCACGAACATCGAATTCGATGCCCCCGAGCCCTTCTGGGAAGATCGCCTTTCTGGCGCCAGCTTCCGTGTCGGCGACGTCGAGGTTCACGCCGTAAACCCCTGCCAGCGCTGCGTGGTGCCCTCGCGAGATGCGCGCACGGGAGCGCAGGACGCTGGCTTCCAGAAGCGCTTTGCCGAGCTTCGCCAGGCGCAGCTACCCGCCTTTGCCCCGCGTGCGGGGTTCGATCATTTCTACCGCTTCGCGGCCAACACCCGAATCGGGTCCGGCGAGGCAGGCAAGACCCTCCGAGTGGGCGATTCCGTCATCTTCCCGTGACCCAAATGCTGCGGTTTGGGGGCGGCCATGTTATATTTGAGATTCCCACGCTTTGTTCGCGGGCCCGTAGCTCAGTTGGTTAGAGCGCTACCTTGACACGGTAGAGGTCACAGATTCGAGTTCTGTCGGGCCCACCATCCACCCCTCCGCTGAGTCCTTTCACGCACCTTTTTTGTCGCCTTTCCGCACCTTCAGAATCCATCTAATTGATCCTGTTGGGGAAACTCATGGCTATTCGCGTGCCTCTATTAGGGTTAGGAGGTCTATGACACGGTTCCTCAAGCTCGGCTTCCTGCTGGCGCTGGTCGCCCACTGCGGGTGGGCGCAACTGGCGGCGGATTTCCTGGACGGTAGCGTCTTGCAGGAGATTCGCCTCACTATGGCGCCTGCGGACTGGCAGAAGCTGCACGACAACTACACCGACAAGAAGACCAACTACCGCGCCGACTTTGTATGGCGCGGGATGACGGTTCAGTCGGTGGGTGTGCATACGCGCGGCACCGGGAGTTTGAATCCGATTAAGCCGGGCATCGGCATCGAGTTCGACAAGTTCACCGCAGGACAGCGTTTCCTGGGTCTGCAGTCGGTGATTCTGCGGAACTTCTTGGAGGATTCTTCGACGCTGCATGAAACTTTGACGATGCGCGTGTTTGAACGCATGGGGATGCCGTTTCAGCGGACGGCGCACGCGCGCCTATTCGTGAACGGGCAGTACGTGGCGATGTATGAGATGGCCGAGCCGATTGATTCGCGCTTCCTGATCACACGCTTCGGCGACGATAGCGGTTACTTGTATGAAGCGCAGGGTGGGCAGAACAACCACTTCCAGTATCTGGGCGACGCCGCGACGCCGTATGTGCCGACGCTCTTTGATCCGAAGACGCACACCGATGATCCGCAAGGGCAAGTGATCGCGGCGTGGGTAAAGGCCGTGAATCTTTCCTCCGACGCGGAGTTCGTGGCCGCAGTCAGTAAGTACACCGACTTAGGTGCGTTTGTCGCCTACGCGGCCGTCGAAGTATTCATGGGTGAGGCCGACGGGATGTTCAGTACCGGAGGCATGACGAATTTCTACCTGTATCGGCGCGCAGGGGATGACCGGTTCTTTGCGCTGCCCTGGGACAAGGAGATGACCTTCGTGAGTTCGCGTTGGCCGATCTTCCAGGCGGTCGACGACAATGTGCTGTTGCATCGCGCGTTGCAGGTTCCCGAGCTCCGCAAGCGTTACTTTGACACGTTGCATGAAGCGAGCGAGGCGATTGGTGGTCCGGGCGGGTGGCTGGAAACAGAGTTGCAGCGAGAGTATCTGATGGTCCGGGATGCAGTGGCACAGGATCCCTCGCGCGTCTGCCTGGTGGACGGATCCTCACAGGCGTGCCCGCTGCCATCCTTTGAGGCGAATGTGAACGCGGCGCGGCAGTTCGCGCAGGAGCGGGCTGCGTTCGTCACAGCGGCGTTGAAGGCGGAGGGGTGGGTGGAATCCTCCAGTGTTCCGAGCTTGACGTTGGGTGCGGTGATGAATGCTGCTTCCGGCGTGCCCGTCCTGGCCCCAGGGATGATGGGCTTGTTACGTGTAGCGCTGCCGATTCGCGGCACGGAGCGAGCGACCTCCTGGCCGCTGCCCACGAACTTAGGTGGCGTGTCTGTCACTGTCGGCGGCATCCCGGCACCAATGTTGATTGCATCCGAAACAGGAATCTGGTTTCAGACTCCGTCGGAAGTCTTGAGTGGACCGACCTCTGTGGTGGTGACCGATGCGGCGGGGAGCAGCCATGCGTGGCCAGTGGAGGTGTGGATCGCCTCTCCGGGGATCTTTACCGTTACGCATGCTGATGGGCGATCGGTGACGGCGTCCGATCCGGTAACGGCTGGCGAGTGGATCGTGACGTGGGCGACGGGGCTGGGGCGTGCGCAGAGCGACGATGCCAGCGGCCAGCCCGCGCCGGTGGATCGGTTAGTGCAGATGAAGAATGTCGTTTCGGCGACCGTGGGCGGTGTGCCAGGGACGGTGCTGTGGGCCGGGTTGTCGCCGGGGTATGCGGCGATGCAACAGGTGGTGGTGCAGGTACCGGAAGGCTTGAGTTCCGGGGAGTGGGGATTACGGCTGGTGATGCTGGGGGAACCCGGCGGAGGTTACGCGTTGCCCGTACGTTAGCCTTGTTCGGCAGCGGGTGTTCTGGTAGTCTGATGCCAACTGCGCTCGTTAGAGCGTTGGGGATTTAGATGTCGAAATTTAGCCGCCGGGGATTTCTCGGCGCAGCAGTTGCGGTAACCGGCAGTTCGGTGTTGCGAGCGCAAAGCGCGTCCTCGACGGGCACGTTCGTACGCACGCCGACTATTCAGAACGTCAGTGCGAGCGAAGCCACAGTGCTGTGGACTATGCCTTCGCAGCACGTGGCTCGCGTGGTGGTCACCGATCCGGATGGCAAGACGCGGTCCTACGATGCCCAATCCACAAAGTTCGACGCTTCGCTGACGGGCCTTGACGCCAGCTACTATCAGTACCGCGCGACGTTGTACGGCCTTACCCGCGACACTCAGTATCAGTATCATGTCGAAGCGAGTGGCGTGCCTCTGGCATCGCCGCTGAGTCGACCGCTGCAGTTTCGCACCGAGGGCCCAGGCGCATTCCGTTTCCTGCATTTTGCGGACGCGGGGGAGGGCAGTCCCGAACAGTTCGCGGTCGCCCGGCAGATGCACCAGCATGATGTCGATTTTGTCCTGGCGAACGGCGACTTGGCCTACGATCTGGCGACGCACAGCAGCATCGAAAATAACTACTACGGTGTCTATCGCGAGTTGATGGCGCAAGTCCCGTTTTTTGCGACGCTCGGCAATCACGAGTACTACACGGATGCGGCAAAGCCTAGTTTGTCGGGCCGCGTGCATCCGGTCAACGGCGTGCCTTACGAGGATTGGGGCCGCTACTACTCCTTCGATTGGGCGAATGCGCATTTTGTCGCGCTCGATACGAACCTCCCGTTGCAACAGGCGGCCGATGGCACCGGCGCGATGTTGCGCTGGCTGGAGCAGGATCTGGCGAACACGCGAAAGTTCTGGCGCATCGCGTTCTTCCATCATCCCGGCTACGCGACTGGCAAGCATGCGTCAGAGCCAGAAGCGGCTCGCGTGCGCGATCACATCGTGCCGATCCTCGAAAAGAACGGCGTGCAGTTAGTTCTGAACGGTCACGAACATACCTACCAGCGCACCTACGAATTGCGCAGCGGCAACATCGTGGACCCGAACTCCGGCGG